>NZ_JACOPB010000014.1:0-163993 GCF_014288005.1 Hungatella hominis | reverse complement strand
GGCACCGTATTTAATGCCAGGACAAGATATATCATAATAATCAGATCCAGTACCAGTAATTGAGGTATGTACCGTCTTTGGCAGTGTGTTGATATCAGCCTTACCAGCTAAATCACTATTTAACTGAGTATACAGATCCATCAGCTCCTTGCCCTGAGCGGCCGAGAGCGGCAATTTGGCATTATTGGTCACGCAATTGTTTACGATCTGGCCGATAAAGCAGGCACCGGTTGCCGCGTTCCGGATATCCTCAAAAAATTTTTTGACCTTGCCGAAACCTACTTTTACAGTGTCATTAGCGGCTGGCACTGGATAACTGGCCGTAGAGGCCGTGAAGGCGGACACCTTCGTATTTGCAATGTCTCCGCCAGAAGCCGATACCTTTTTATCCGTTTCAGTTCTGGCCGTCTTATCTTTTACATCATAAGTTACGCCGTTTAAAGCAATCTGAGATATATCACTCATAAATTATATTCCCCTTTCAAATTCTTAATGGTATGGTAAGTATCTCGCCTGATACTGCAATGTCTCCGCCTCCCGGAAGATTAAGAAGTTCACCTGCTACAGTGATTGACGCATATTTCTCCAAACTCTGTTTAACTTCTTCAATTTCATTCCACTTTGCTTTTTCGGTATCCGTAGTAAAACGATGCGTAGCATCCTGAGTAACCTGAGACGCTGCATGATTATGTGTTGAGGGCGCAAAAGTACTCGGTTTGCCAGTTATCTCAGTCCACCCGTAGGAAGGTTTCGCCGCAGCTTTCGCCCACGCTGATACATCGGAAGCTGGCATAGAGGCTGGTTTGTTTTTGATATAGGCATCTGACGCCGTATCTGTCGTGGACCAGTCCGGTTGTACATTCACTTCGGCGCCGGCAGCAATCCCTGCCAGTTTGTCTAACATGGCCTGTGTTACCTTATCAATCACGCTCTTGTTACTGTGGGTATGCTTTTTACTGTTTGCATCGTCCCAGTTCGTCCGCTCTGCTGACGTTATATGTTTTACTGCGTCGCTCACATGGGTATAAGCTGCGCTCCAGTGATCCAGTAGGGTCTGTGTAATTTTATCAATTACTGTTTTATTGCTGTGGGTGTGTTTCTTATCATCTAGGTCTTTAATTACCTGTTCTGCTTTTTTACCATCAGACAAAAAAACAACATCAGCTGTCGTATGTGGATAATGGATATTACCGCTTTCGTCTTCAATCTGTACTTTATAAATTTCTGCCATCCCTCATCACCCCACTACTTTGAAGAATATTTTCCGCTGGACAGCGCTTGCATATGCAGTCCCCACTCGTATTGTATCTCCAGGATCTCCCTTATCTCCCTTTGCACCAGTTGCTCCTTTTGGCCCTTGAACACCCGTAGCTCCAGTATCACCTTTTGGCCCTTGAGGACCTGTAGCTCCGGAGTCACCTTTATCACCTTTGGGTCCCTGGGTCCCTGTCGCACCTGTATCGCCTTTTGGGCCTTTAAAGGATCCCTTATATACCCATTTAGCAACAGAAGCGGCTCCCGCAACGGTGCACTGATACACATTGCCGGCAGAAGATCCAGAAGTGTTAAAATATAAATCGTTTACCATAGCTGCAGTAACGCCTGAACCAGAGAATATAGTAGCTGTTGTGCTGGTTCCTGTGATGCCGGATCCAGCATATGCCTGAGAACCTTTCTGCCCCGCGGCTCCAGCATCTCCTTTATCTCCCTTATCTCCTTTTGCTCCTGCCGCACCAGTGGCTCCCTTCGGAATCGCGAAATTAAATATTGCTGCATTAGCAGTCCCTGCATTTGTCACTGCAGCATTCGATCCGGCGGCTCCGGTTGTAACAGTTCCAACTGCAATTGTAGCCGCGGCGCCAGCAGCACCCGTTGTTCCTTTTGCTCCGGTATCTCCTTTATCACCCTTTAATTTTCCAGCATTTAATTTTTGCTGAAATGTTTCACCATCAGCAAATGTGACACAATCCGCTGATGTCATCACGTCCACGTCACCGATCAGGGCATCGTTCTCATCATAAAGCTGCACTCTTACTTTCTGTAAATCCGCCATAATACTCCTCCTTATAAAATTTTAAGCCCCATATTGGGACTTACTTTAACACTATCCACTGTTGTTACAGCCTGTTTATCTGTTACTCTGAAATAGAAGGTATTCGGTGTTCGCTCGGCTACGGGTATATCCTTCTCAGTAATTACAATTACCTTTTTATTATCCAGGTCTGTAGCCTTCCCTTGTAATTCCTTCAAACACTCGTATACCCGATTGAAAAACCAGTTAAAATACGCGGCGGGCGGCTTGTACCCGGCCTGGAATCCTTCCGTTTTCAGCTGTTCCTGCGGCTCTACGCCAACGCTCTTCCATTCCGGAGGACTAATTTTAAATATCATGCACGAACTCCTTTCTAAATTGGTAAAATAGGAATCTTATCATCTTCACCGAGAAGCAGACCAAAATATCCGCCTATTGTCTGTTTCAGATCTGCAAATCCCGCTGTCTCGTCATATTCTTGATCCAGTTTAGCAAACTCAAAGGTCCCTTCAAAATTATCAGCATCTAACGTTATACAGATTGGAAGAAGCGTCTCAATCATCTGCACTGCCTGACGGCTTGAGAAACCCGCATTTACCAATACCGAAATCGGAAATTTTGTCAGTTTTACCACACAGGGACAGTCCTCCTCTTCCAGTTCCAGATCGTCGAGGGTGATATCCCCCTGACGACTCCCAAACATCAGAACCAGCGCATTCATAATTGACTGGTAGTCTCCCTGCACAACATTTCTACCGATCCGGGTAAGCAGCATATACCGGTACTGTTCGTCAGTTAAAAGGCCGCGGCGCTGCTCCAGCATTTCACCATACAGATCCAGTGTTTTACCTGTGGCAAGATTTAAATCAAGAGTGTTCCTTACAGCTTCTATATCCGCCAGTAATATCTCCGCTGTCGCCTGGTTTAATTCTAACAGCTTGTAATTATTTCCGTTCTGATCCTTCCGATAGCAGTCCGGCAGCCGTTCTACATTTTTCACGTAACCACCTCAATCTCAATATGATCCCCGCAAATTCTGGCAATCTCATAATCTTCAATCGGTATGTTCCCAGAAGCATACTCCATTCCATCGTCTGATATCGCAAGGCTTTGTACATTGACCACGCCATGTACCTCATGTATATATCCGTACAGGCTGGAGACATACACTGATTCCCCGTTTGCCAGATTGTTGATATACTCCATCAGGTTGTCTTTAATCTGACTCGTCCCATCGGATTCAAAATACTGGTTTGTTAAAACTTTAGCCTTCAAACGAATATCTTTCTTAATTGTCCTCGAAAAACGCACAGTGTGAGACTTATTCCCTTCATCCAATACCTGTACTTCTACCGCTCCTACACTCTTAATACCTAGCGGTTTTTTATTAAATATTGCCTCTCCAACCAGCTGATCCTGACTTTCTGGTGCCAGTACATAACACTCAAAACTGTGTGCCGGCCTGCCGCTTACAACGCCTTCCGTATCATTTTCAATAATGGATACGCCATCAACCAGCGGTACACGGGATATCGCACCGCGCAGGGCGTCAATTGTCGCACTTCCAGATCCGGCTACTGATTGATTGAACCGCAGCCTTAAAGCAGTATCTGTTTCTTTATCCTGACCATAGGCAGTTATCTCCAACAGTTCGACATCCTCAATATCTGCGCTGGGATTTACAATTGTGAGTTCTGTACCGACCGATAGATTCCCCGCGGTTCCGGTTTCCTCACAATTTAGGCAGGCGATTGTCGTACCATCTACTCCGATTGCATAATCCTGATCCGCATAGAATTTCAGATCACTGCCGGAAACCTGAAATGCTGCCGGAATTATTGCACCCGTATTTCCATGGAAACGTACTTTAATCTTTGCGGCTGTGGCCGGATCCCGCGTCACTCCTGCAAAAGTACACAGCCGGTCAAGATTCTGGCCTCTGGCGCTGTTAGGAAATCTTGCATAGTAGATATCTTCAAGCAGTTCATAACACTGGGCCAGATCGTAAACATTGATTCGGATATATTTTCCCAGGACAGATTGTTCACTGATATCAATATCCTCGCCCCACAGCTGCTTCGCTCGGTTGATCTGCGCGCTTAGAAGATCATCGTATGTAGGACGCTTAAACCCGTTTTCAGTCAGTACCATCTTTTACACCTCCATCTTTGTTGTCACAGATCCGTTAGGGCCTGATACGTTAAAAATAATCTTTAACGTCCGGCCTTCTGTTGTGATATCGCAACGGGTCATTTCCAGTGACTTATCCACTTGAGCGATTGCAATTCGCACATAGTCCCGGATCATTGCCGTGTTTGGATTCTTTCTTAAAACCTTTTGAACCGGGATCCCTTCTTTTGGATCCAGCCACCACTCCCCGCGATTCGTACTCAGCACCTGGCGGATCTTCTGGATCAGCAGCTCCATATCACAGGCAAGCTCTATGTCATTTCTTTCAATGATCACATCCCCGTATTCATCAACAGCAAATCCTTTCACGCTGCCACCTCCTATAAGATTCCTACCACCACTGCCCCGGCAAGCGAATGATGGCCGGGAACTGGCGCCGCAAAAGCCCCGTTTCTTGTCTCAGTAATATCTCTGTCTGCACACACACAATAGACGGTATCGCCCGCCTGTATCCGCCGGACCGCAGCGGGAGAAAGACTGGTGAACTTCACGGCGCTGTCCAGTACCGGGCAATTCGGAATCACTGCCTGCTTCTGTGGCTGGCCTCCTATGGCCTGAACCATGTTAAGGGGCTGAACCGTGGCAAGATTCCCACTGACGCTGATTACTTTCCCGCAGAATCCAGTGTGGAGCTGCAGGAGTGCCTGTTCGATCATTTCATTAAATACAGTTCCTTTCATGTTATCCCACCTTTGCACCAAGTTTTCTCAGCAATTCTAAATTCTGCGCAGCCGTCCCGCTGTATCCGGCAATTCCCAGCTTTTCAGCCAGCGTTTTCCGATAAGCATAAGAACTGTCTGCTCCCGCGGATTTAAGACCATCTACAATCGACACACCACCGTATCCGGACAGATCCGGCAGGCCCTCCGCCTTCTGCTCTGTTTCGGAAGCTGGCGGTGCCGGCGGACACTCGACCGCTTTAACCTTTGTCAGAAAATTAGTCCCGTCATAGGTATGGTTTCCTTCTCTCACCCGGTAGGATCCTGAAATATTCTTTGAATTTACCTTTATCAGACTTGCCGTTGTGACCCTGTGTTGTAAGAGCATGGTAATCTCATATCCATGGACAGTATCCGTGAAATCCTCTGTGGTGCTCTCCTCCTCAAACTCCGACAGTTCCAACAGGCCGCTATCAGCTGACAACGTAAAATCCAGACCATCGCCATCTATAATCGGGCGCACATAGATCTGGCCTTTACAGATATAGGCCGATACTCCGCAGACCTTTGCATATTTCCGGATATTCTCCATCAGACCGCCATCAACAGTGGCCTTGTCTTTGTACACATAGTCCCGTTTTAACGTAAACACGGCTACTGGAAGACCGACCATGTTCACCAGATCCTGAAGGATCCGGCTGGCCGGGGTTCCCTTCGCGTAAGAGATACTTTTTATTTCCTTTTCTTTTCTCTCGTTACTGTCTAAGGCATGAATCTCTGTCACCCTGTCCACACCGGAATAATACGTTTTAGGCTTTGAGATATACCCGCTGAATATAATGCCTGTATCGCTTCCGTATCCCGCTGTTACCGTGATCTTTTCGCCAGTCTTGATATTCTGTACCGTCGTATCAGACAGGTTGTATACTATGATCTCCGCTTCGTCCGCTTCTGTATCATCATCAAACGGGATATCAAATTCACAGTCCAGTTCCTCACTGCTGATTGTTACATCACCAGTCTGAATGATTATGGTATGTCCATATAATCCACTCTGATCAGCACCTTCCGTATTCAGGGATATTTCCCCTTCCAGTCTCCGGACCACTTCTATAATCCTGGAGTTTCGTCCGGATCCGGATCCTTCCAATGCAAAACTATTCCTCATATACTCACTTCCCGTTGTCAATTGTCAAAAATACAGTTTCACCAAAATTCTCCCATGTTACAGACTGTTCCTGTCCGGATTCATCATATGGGACGATATCCGGCATCGGAAATACGCCGCTCTCATACACATCACGAAAGAGCGACACTCCATAAACTACCGGTTCTGCATGGCAAAGCAGTTTTCCATCCCGGTACAGGGACACAGTAAAAAGGTCCGCCTGCTTATTGTAGGCAAACCTCATGTTAAATTTTTCTTTACCCAGGGCAATATTGAATCCATATGGAATCAGCTCTTTTTTTACGATAATCCGGTCTCTCATTCCTGCCTCCTTATGGTATCACCAGGACCTGTCCTGTTCTGATCTGATCCGCATCAGACAATTTGTCGCGGTTTGCATCAAATATTTTAGGAAACAGGCTTGCGTTACCGTAATATGATTTTGCGATCTTAGAAAGCGTATCCCCAGACTTTACCGTGTGAGTCCTGGCCGGCGGCGTTTCGGCAGCCGGCACCGGCGCTTCCTCTACCTGCTGGGTTCCGTTATTTCCGCTCCCCTCACTGTAGGGACTTGCTGCAATCCGGATCTCTTTGAGTTCCATCGTGAAACGGCAGCCGCCGCGGATTTCACTTACGTGGCTTGTCGCAAATTTTGAAATCACCACGTCTGACACCAGGTTGACCCCGATATACTCCACCAGTTCGCCGCTCTTCTGCAAGTTTTCAATTTCCGCAATATCGTCTTCGTAACTGCTTCCCACAATTTCGCCGGACAGGCTCAGGAGCAGAGGAGACCGGCGGATATTATCCGTCAGTTCAATCCCCTCCTCCACCGGGTGGGTGCTGGCCGTGATCTCTCTGGAAACGTCTTCGTTTTCTACAAATACATAGATATCATTGATTAGCGCCATCTCACACCTCCTGCAGCCGCGGATTGGTCCGGCCCATGCTCTCATAGGATTCTTTTAAGGCTTCCTTCACCCAGCGCTTTACCTTACGCTCATTGCTGTCGCTGGCACTGGCTCCGTTCAGCGTCAGATTGAATACCGGATTCCAATTATTTACCTGGCTGGTGCTGCCGCTGTCCGCCGCCTGACTTATCTCCGGACTATAACGGCTTTTGTATGGGGCAATATTATGGGCAGCCACATCGCCCACAGTCCGGGCCGTACTCTTTACTTTCCCGCCCACGCTCTCCATACCTTTCACAAGCCCCAGGCCTGTATATTCTCCGGTTTCTTCCGTCACCCCTGATGGGCTGTGAATATCCAGTGAACCGTTCAGGCTTTTCGATATACCGGTTCCAATACTTCCAGCAGTAGCATTTAATGTCGGCTGCATCTTTAACATACCATCGTTAAGTCCGGACATAATATTCTGACCAGAGCCGTATAAGTCGGTATTGTCGATCTCTGTTGTAATTCCCTTTGATGCCATTTCTGCGGAAGCTTCTGCCAGTGAGGTATTTTCTTTCATACCTTCGGCCAGACCTTTAACTGCTTCAGCTCCGCTGTCTTTATTTTTGCTGAACAATCCCTTAATCCCGTTCATCAGGCCGCTTCCGACGCCCTTCACGATGTCAATTCCAAGTGCCAGCCAGTCTGTTTCCATGATTGTATCTTTAATTGCCCCAACCAGACGTGGAATCGCGGCGATCAGTTTCGGGACCGCTTGAATCAACCCTCCCGCCAAAGCAGCTACAATCTGCACTGCCCCTTGCACAATAGCCGGTAGGTTTGTAATGATCCCAGTCAGCAGTCCTTCCACGAGGTTCAGCGCGCCATCAATGACAAGATTGATATTATTTACTAATCCGGTAACCAGTCCAGTGACCAGCGATACCGCAGCGTCTATAATCAACGGGATATTTGATAAAATCCCCGTAGCCAGCGCCAGTACCAGGTTGACTGCGCCATTAATGATCTGATCTACACTATCAAGCAGACCCAGCACTATATTCTGAATCAGGCTGACTCCTGTACTAACCAGCATGGGAGCCGCCTGCAAAAGACCGGTAATCAGGCTGTCAAGAATCGCAAGCCCTGACTGAATCAGTAGAGGGATATTCTTCAATAACCCATCAGACAGATTCTGTACAGCAGTAAGACCCTCTGGAATAATCCGGGGCAGTTCTGACGCCAGTCCCTCCAGTAAAATACCAATTAACTCAATACCCGTGTTTGCAAGTTTTGGGGCTATTCTTAAAATTCCTTTTCCAAGCCCCAGTACAACATTCAGTATACTGTCTGTGATCTGGTCCTCATTTTCCACAATGCCGTCTACCAGCGATTCAATAATCTCCACTCCGGTATCTACAATATCCGGCAGATACCCGGCTACAGTAGTGAGTACGTTGGTAAGTGTTGAACCAATCTGAGTAGTAAGACCTGACATTCCACCTTTTGAGAATGCTTCGTAGAGTTCCTGCCCGGATCCGGCAAACAGCCCAGTAAGTTCAGCTACCGGCCCTTCATTTGCCTGGTAGAGACCGATTCCTAAATTTTTAAAGCTGTTAATGCCTTTTGTTACGGAGTTCTGAGCAGTGTCTGCCATCGTATTATAGGCATCATCAAGAGCTGTGGTATTTGTTGCCATCTCAGCCAGCGTATCATTCATCAACTGGCTACCCTGATCCGATGTCAGTGTCAGGACTGTATTCAGCGCTTCAACAGATCCGAACAGCTGAGCCATGGTATCCATGTTACCGCCGGTTGCTGTCTTGACATCGTCGAGGAAACCTGCAAGTCCCTTACTCTGGAGAGCTGACGTTGAGAAGTTCAGCCCCAGCTTCTTTGCAACCTTCGCGGCTTCTGACGATGGCTTAATTACGTTTGACAGTGCTGCCTTGATACCGGTCATGGCTTCACTGGTTCCGATACCATTTGCAGTCAGGGAAGCAACGCCTGCAAGCAGCTGATCCACGCCCACGCCAGCAGCGTTTGCTGTTGGTGCGACACCGCCGATACTGGAGGCCAGTTCACCGAATGTCGTCTTACCTTTGTTCTGTGTAATCAGGAATTGGTTTGCCAGACCTTCCGCATCTTTTGTTTCCATGCCGTAGGCATTAAGCGTAGAAGTCAGACCATCAATAGCCGTTGTGGTATCGGTATAGCCACCTTTCGCGGCCTTGACCGCAGTATTTACCAGACCGACAACACCAGCCGTATCAGCACCGGCAGAAAGGGCCTGGTATACTGCCTCATTGAGCCCTGCCGCGTCCTCTCCGGTCGCATTGGATAGTTTTAATACATCAGCGCTTAAATCGGCCATACTGACAGCTGCGGTATCTGCGATCGTGGAAACTTTGGCAAGACTGGTCTCATAGGCTGCGCCGAAATTAAACGCCGCTACCGCACCGACGCTTAAGGCAGTACCGGCCGCTGCAATTCCAACCGCGGCACCTTTTCCCAGTGCCTTCATTCCACTCCAGGCTTTACTTCCCAGGGCTTTGGTTGCACTGGCTGCATAAGAAGCCAGAGACTTCATACCGGATATTGTTGCCTTAAGGCTTACAGCACCGACGTCCTTCAGTTTTCCAAGCAGCTTCCCTGTTCCCGTAACTGCAGTCCCTAATCCAACATTAAATGCATGAGGAAAACCAACTTTTTTTATATAAGCTGTCGCGTCTTTTGCACCTTTCGCAAGGTCTTGAACACCTTTCACCGGTTTCGTAATCGCTCCCGTCAGCTTATCTATGCCTCCGGTCAGTTTCTGTGCACCAATATCCTTCATGGATTTCAGCATACCAGTTAAAGTCACGTCTGCCTTTTGGGCTTCTTTTTGAGTCTCCTTTAACGGTTTGGTCACTTCCTCTGCCGGAGGCGCATGGATTCCATTCCCCATATCAGACAGGGCCTTCCCTGTGATATCTGCCTCTTTTCCCAGCCCTTTAATGCCAGCCTCAGCTTCATCAACAACCCCCAGTTTCATCTTGATGGCTTCAATCCCAGCAGTTAAATCGGCAAACGGATTTTCCGGCACATCAAAGCCAATACTTACTACGTCTTCTCTTAAAACCGCCATGTTATCCGCCTGCCTCTCTACTCTTTTTCAGCTTTTTCAGATATAAATCATAAGCCGCATTTGCTTCCAGGATCTCATCTGGATTCATCTGATAAAATACGGTATTATAATCCATTCCCGCGGCTAAGATCAGCCTCCAGGCATCCCATCTGTCACTTGCCCTTTGCTGTGCTTCCCGCGGTCTCAGCTTCGTTTCGAAACTTGCCCTGCATCACGTCTCTTCCCCAGGAAGTAACAGCGTTGTAATCTTCCAGGCTGTCAAAATCGTCCGCAGTAAGGCCTTTCGGTTCTACGATGATGTGTTCCAGAATGTACTGCCCGTACTTCTCTGCGCTGATTGCTTCGCTTCCTTCCATGTGGGAAGAGTCTGCCGCACGGAGAGCCGCCGAAATACCGGAAAACTGGGCTATATATTTTGTTCCATTGATCTCTTTCTCTACCTGATAAAATTTCTTATTCATTTATGATCTCCTCTCATTAAGAAAGGGCAGCTCCGGCCGCCCCATATTGATTATTCTACTGTATAGTCAAATACCTGAATTTCAAACTCCCGATCTGCCAGTTCTGCCCCCTGCTCTAAGGTCGGAGGTTTCTTCATCATAGCCTGCGTGCCGCCACACTTCTCTCCAATGGACTTGTTAATTACCCAGACATCGAACATTTCCCCCGAACGGGCCAGGCCCATTAAATAGGATTTCTGTGGACTTGTCCCCTGGACTGTAACGGTAATCGTTCCCAGCTTGTTATGGCTCCGGTTCACTACTACATCCCCCTGCGCGCCTACCGCAGTTGTAAAATTATCCTCATCTTTTTCGCAGGACACCATGTCTTCACCGAGACCGGTAATATACACGCCTCCAACGGTGACAACACAATCCTTTGGATCATAATTTCTTGCTGCTGACATTTCTCATCCCTCCTTATATTTCAATTACGCCTGAAATTTGAGCATAATGAATTGCGCCTGCCAGATCAAATGAGAACTTCCCTCCATTATAGGTCCGCTCTGCACGGTCTCCAGCTGGCGTTTCTCCTCTCGTGTCAAACTCCGTACTATAAGCTGGCGTTCCGTCTTCATTCTCGGCGATGATTCCCATTGCATAAGCTTCGGCAAGTACGCCGGTTACCACTCCTTCCAGCTGGCTGATTCCCACATTGTCAAAGCTGAGCTTCGGTGTGGAATTAAGCAACTTCTGGGACTTGTAAGCAATGTTCTTAATCACGTAATCCTTGCTGTCAATAATATCCGTGTACTCGCCGCTGAGCACGGTTCCCTCGCTTGTTACAATATCCCCGGCCTTCTGTACAATGCAGATCCCGCCGGCTGAATGAACCGCATCGATCTGTGCATCTGTCAGCGGATCCGGCGCAATTCCTTTGATGATAATGTTCTTATAGGTGAAGGATCCCACCGTCAGGCTAGCTGTAGCGCCCACCAGCGCGCCCTCCACTCCATCGTCAGATCCAGCATATACAACCGCCATGGTCCGGTCCATCTTACCGATTGCAGCCAGATTAGAGGCATCTGCCACCTTAATGACCAGCATCTTATCCTCGGATGTCTCCACGTAGGCCGCCAGATCCTTTAACGTATCATCGTCCTCGCCAAGGACAGGAATCACCTGACGGAAGTCTTTACCCGCAAGCCCTTTCAAGGTTTCCGTCACCTTTCCTGTTCCTACGCATACCGCAATCTTTGCCGGCCGGTTATTCTGCATGAACAGTTTTAAGCACTGCTTATATACTGGGCTATCCTGGGTATATCCTGCCTCCATAACCTCGTTAAGGCTGCCATACTCCGCGTATTCCTTTGCCGTTGCCCCCATTCCCTGGACAATCAGCGGCACACCAAAGCCGGCGCTGCCGGCTACCTGCTTCTGTGTGATTTTTACGGTCACATCATTCTTAGCCATTTATGATTCACTCCTCTTTTATGTTTACATTGTCAATCGTTTCGATCTCTGGCTCCTGTATCTCATTCATCAGGGCCAGCACTATGTCAAACCCTTTCCGGTACTCATAGGCAACGGTCAGCAGAGTGTCCCTGTTCTGGACAGCGCCGGAACTCCGCACAATAATTCCGTGATCGCCTAATTCCAGACGGCCGGCTTCTTCCAGCCAGTCTCTGGCCTTCAGGGCTATCATCATTGTTTCATCATCATCGTCCCCCTGGACCGTAAGGCTCCATGTCTGGGTTAGCGGCAGGTACCGCGTTCCTTTGCCTGAATACGTTCCCTTCCGGGTCTCAGTGTTCAGGATCGAGAAGGATATATAAGGATAAGACGGAATGGGCGCACCCGCAAGGTTGGATTTTACTACCTCGCAGCCTGTCACTGTCTTTAAGCCTTCGGTGATAATAAGATTAATGCTCTTTTGATCGATCAATTGCGCCCACCCTCTTTAAGTTGTAGTCGTGGAATCCGGCGTACTCGCTGTAGTCGTTTTCAGATTCCACATGGTACTTACTGCCATGGTAAATAATATAGGCGGCCGGCTCCAGCGGGATCTCCGTTTTTGTAATCATCTCCCGGTCCTGCTCCGTGTACGTGCCGCCACTCTGATAGATCTTCCGGTCCTGCATGGGGATTACCGCCCCGCTGATTACTTCCGGCTTCCCAGCAGGATCAGGAACCCAGTTCCCCCCCACATACTTACCGCCGCCAGTCTCCCGGATCAGCTGGCAATCCACACTGTACTTTTTTAGCAGGCGGCTGAAATCAAATAGTAACCCCATCATTCCACCTCATATGTGATAGACTCAATCATGTCTCCGGTATCAACCAGAGGGTTTGTACTCCCCTTCTGCTTTACAGTGAACGGATGTAACGGCGGTGAGTCTAATTGCTGCGCATAGTCTTTTATATCCGACGATAGAATAATTCCTACCATCTTCAGAAATTCATCTGTGCTCAAGCTGCCGTCTAAAACAGATGGAAGTACCTGCTCTGCATCCTTCATGACACTGTCTTTGCTCGTATCAAAACCGTTCCGCAGGAAAGCCCTTTCCGGAATGGTAATATACTCGGTGTCTGCTTTCAGGTGTAGGCCCTGGCTATGCAGATAAGCTCGCATCTTATCAGTTACCTTAATCTTGCAACCATATTCATGAATCCCCGCAAGCCAGGCCTGTTCACCAGATACTCCTACATTAACACGCTTACCATTTAGTTCAGCCACTGCCCGTTCCATCTCCGGAAACTTGTTCTTTTTCGTTGTCCACTTAACTCCCATCAACGCCACCTCCGGATACACGGGATAAATTTCACATCTGGTTTCAGCCAGGTTCTCAGCAGCTGTCTGGCAAGGGCTGCGGTCTGCTTTGCTGTGGAATCCGTTGAGAAGTTCTGGGACATTGGGCCTACGCTTTCACCTGTGACTCCGATGTCCCGGCTGCACATCTCACAGAATTTCACTAAAAAAAGCCTGACCGATGATGGCAGGGCTTTGATAGATTCTATATTTGTGATATCAACATCCAGTGTCGTATTGTCCCGCAGCCATTCCAGACCGGCCTCCACATACAGTTGCATTTCCGTTTCAACAGGAAGCCCAAGACTCTTAAACTCTTCTGCTGTCATAGGCCGTCACCTCTTCTGCTGTAGGCGTGGTGGGATTTGCCTCGATCTTATGCCGCAAACATACAATCGGGATGTTCTTATGATTCTTCTTAAGGGTCCAGTTGGCCGGCTTTACAAGGTCAGCGTTAGAGGCATACTTTTTACCATCTGCCAGTGTAGCGTTTGCATTCCAGGAAATCCCCAGCGGATGCATAACCAGCGCTCTCCTGTTAATCAGGATATTTTCAGCTTTGCGCTTATTCCGGTCGGTCTCCACGCCGATCAGTCCGGCCGGCATTCCATCATTACGTGCGAAGACGCCCTTCCCCAGAAAATAGGTGTCGTATACTCCGCTTCCCGCCGGCATACCATCATCGACCACTACCTGATATCCCAGATAATAGTTGATCTTGATCTGCAGAGTCGCATCATACTCTGTGTCAATCTTCTGCTGTTTCTGCAGCTGTGTATATGTCGCACTGTGCATGAATACAAGCCCCAGTTTATCCGCGGCGTCACCCATCAGCTGTTTTGCACTCAGGGTATTGTCTACTCCGATAATGCACTCTGTTCCCTCTTCTGCGGAAATATCAAGGACATGGTTCTTCAGGGCGCCTTTTGACGGATCCAGGATCCCCTTTAAGATAGACAGCATAACTGCCTGTTCTCTGGTTATCCACCAGTCAGAAGCCAGATCCGCGATTGCTGCCAGTGGATCCGATCCGCCAAATACGCGGGACAAATCCGTGTCACCCCAGGCTCTCTGTCTGATTAACAGGGTAGCAATCTCGTTATCCGTGGAGATCTTATCAACCTCAATCTCTTCCTCGCCAAATACCTCATCTTCACCGGTCAGCGGTTTATAATAAGGCATCGTAATCAGATTTCCACCTTTAGGTGTTCCATTGATCACCTGGGATACCGTTGGGTCCGCCATGGTAATTCCGCTTCTTACCAGCATGGATTTTTCTGTGGTTCTGGTGATAATATACTCTGCAAATTTACTCGGTACAATCTGCATATCTGCAATTGTTGTAATAGCCATCGTTTATTCACTCCTTCTTTTTATTTGCCGACACTGGCCTTCATTGTTTTTGCCAGTTCCGGGTTATTCAGTTCCATTTCCATCTGCTTCGTTAAGTTCCAGGAGTCCTTACTCCATGGATTATCCTGATTGGAGCCGGCATTCCCTTTTCCGGGCGTCCTGCCATTAGCCTTATAAATCCCGTCAGTTGTGTTCTTTGCGACACGCTGGGCAAACTTCTGGAGGGCTTTAACCTTTAAGTCGATTGCGGCCTCGTCTTCCCCCAGGACAAACTCGATCAGATCCATGGTATCCTCACTGCCATCGTCAAGTTCGGCCTTCTTGAGGGCCTTGATCGCGTACATGCGGTTTTCTTTCTCCTGTAACTCCCGCTGTTTCTGCTCCAGCTCTGCCTCTTTCTCCTGGAGTTCTACTGCTTTCAGTTCTTCGGCAGTCAGCTTCTCCTTACGGGTCTCCTCCAGTTTCTTTTTCAGCAGCTTGTTATCATTCCCCAGTTTATTTGTTGCCCGGTCCACGGCTGCCTGGATCATCTTTTCCAGTTTCTTATCGGAATCCTCCGGGTCGGATGGCAGATCCGGATCTTTGTCCGGGTCAGCTTCCGGCGGATCTGCCGGGGGATCGTCCTGCTCCGCAGTCTTTGCCATCTCATCAAACTCTTCCTGGGTGATGGCACCTGATTTCAATAATTCCTTCAGTTTCGATAATTTCATTTCCCTGCTCCTTTCGAGTCCTTATGGCCTGTCCCACATTTCGGGAGTGACAGGTTATGAGTCCACTTATGGTTTAATTGTTTCACCGCCCCACGTTCCGGGAGTGACGGTCAGACAGTTTATTGCGCCTTGTCTGAGGGCAATAAAAAACCACCGGTCATTTTGACTGATGGTTCCTCGTAAATTTAATTATGGAATTAAATCAGATACTCCTTTTGCTATATTAACCGGTATTTTATACAAGAATTTTCAAAATTTATTAATTACTGACATAGCAGGAATATATCATTGCCATGTGCTCCATTACCATGGACTCATCTACTTCTTCCTGCTCTTCCTTCGTTAGGGCATCATACATGCTAAACATTTCTTCTCGAAAAGCAAAGAATATCTCCCTGTTCTCCCAATCATTAAATTTTCCGACTTTACTAATTATGAAATTTACTGCATCACTCATTATTTCTTAGCTCCCTTTACTGACCCCAATAATTCATATAAAATTTCAGAATCACCAGCATTTGCTTTAAGGTGTTCTTCAACACGATCCTCCAGCCATTTATATCTCCTTTTAATATCTTTCCCAAATAAAGAGATTGCGAAATCTAAATTGTTATCCCGAATCTTTGCAATACTATTTATTTTACGTAATGCATCAACGCGAAGATTTCGCGTATCCATAAATTTAATACCCTCATTACGGCATATCTCTCGAGCAAGTAATTCCACTGATGCCTCTTCCATATTGGCATGTCTAATTATTGTTATCGGATTCAAATAGCTTCCTGAGCGTGCATGAAGATGTTCATGGATGATAGTCTTATCAGAAGCAGTGCTTTTTAGAAGTATATCACAACTCCATTCTTTTCGGCCAGCTATTTTCTCTCGATCACATTTCTCGTCATCAACATTAATATGTCCACTCCACTTACTTTTCCGTGTCGAGTACTTCTCTGTAATTTCCAACGCTTCTTGATTGGCAACTTGCAAGCCTTCAACAATTCTTTTATGTTCCTCTGTCTCGGCTAAAGAATTCATTTGTCCAACTTTTTGCAATCCATATGACAAATAACACCGGCAGTTAATATCCTCCCCTGCTACTCCGCTCTGCCCCGGAGCCGCCGTCTTCGCGCCACTGGGAAGCATAAACTCTTCATCGATCGGAATCGATATGCCTTCCATCTTTCGGTGGTCATACTTTTGGTTCCTTCCCTTCGCTTTGGCCGGGCGTACCCGCTCGTCTTTCATTGTCCGCCAGGTCTTCATCATCTGAACGCCTGCCGTACTATTCTTCAAAGCATCATTTACGAACACTGCAGCGTCATGGTTCCCCACCTCCCTGACTCGATGAGTCTCAGTCCTGGCGATCCGAATCGCTTTCTTATAGTCTCCCTCGACTGACTTCTTGATTCTGTTCGCCATGGTGCTGTAACGATCCCCATTCATCAGGCCGACGCTAATATCCTGTTTGATATCATAAATGATTTCCTTCCGATGTTTCTCCAAGCGATCGTTCAGGGTCAGCTTTGATATTGGATTTTCCACCGCGCGCTTTATAACTTCAGGCGTGCAGCCTTTTAATACTCCCAGATCTACTCCCGTTGCGGCCTTCTGCACACAGTCAATCATACCATTGTAAGTGTGCTCGTAGGTCTGCTCCACCGTGCTGCGGATCGTTCTCCTGACCTCCGGTGAGATATCATCGATCTTCTGCTCTACCTCTTCCAAAAAACGCGCATAATACCCGTTACGCTGAAGGATATCGTAAGTCAGCCTGTCGTCTTCTGCGTAGCGGCTGTATTCGTCTGCCATGTAGTGGCGCAGCTCCTGAAGCAGTTTCTGGTAGGTCTTCCGTATCTCTGCTTCGGCTCCCTTTTCCCGGTGTTCTTCAATTCGTCGCACCTGCACCAGCAGCCGATCCAGTTCGGAGTCAATCATTTACCTCACCCGTCTTCTCTTCTTGTGACAGTCTTGCTGTTTCTTCGTCTTCCAGATCCGGGATATCGTCCTGCTCTGTCTCGATCAGCCTCATGACCTCGTCCACGTCGTCAATCATGGACAAAGCTTTAAAAGCAATCTGTTTCGGCAGACCGGCTGCTGTCAGCGCCTGTACTGCCTGGGCTTCGTTCAGGAAGTCTGTCGGGAAGTTCCTGTTGTACTTCACGGAGCACTGAAGCGGGTCGAACGGGACTTTCTTCTTTGAAAAGCTGCTCGCCAGAAGCTTAAACATGTACGTGTCAGCACTTAGCTGCTTTGCCTCAAACATACCCGTCTTAGTTTCCAATGATGTCATTTTCATTTTCAGTGCCATGCCGGATACTGCTGTGAACTCCGGATCGTTTAAGTTCGGCGTCTTTGAGAACCGGTAAATATTGTCCTCGGCACGGTCAAGATGGCTGTTCACAAAGGTGCCGTCAATGTTCTTCGTTAAGTATGATACATCATAAGGGGAATCCGGATCGTCCACATCGATTCCAATAACGCCCGTGACATTAGCCGTCGCCATAGTATTCGTATCCACTTTACAGTTTTTAAAGACCATGTAGGCATTAGCAAAGCCCTCTATGTCATTGCTGTTATCGCTGTAGTTGCTGTCATAGTCATCGATCAGCGCCAGAACCTTCTCGGCGTCTCCGATCAATTCCCGGTTTTTCGGTATCCCCTGCAATGGACAGTAATCGTACAGATGCGGTTTCTTCTTCACAAATGCTAATCCGTCTAATTGCCCTTCATAGTACTGGATCGTGCTGTTGTCGTAGAATTCTGCCTTCCAGATCTGCTGATCGTTAAGATCCAGGTACTGGTAATACCTTACTGCAAATTCTGGTTCCGTCATTTCCGTCTCTGATAAGATAATCGTCTCATACGGCGGTGTTGCCATCACCCGCTCGTTACCTTCCGGATCAATATAAAAGAGGCGGCCAGAGTATCCGCAGATTGCTGCGAATTTGGTCGTCTCCATATCGATATCAAACATATTATTGCGCTTAACGAAATCCGACAATGCCTTGCTGGCTTCTTCCACCGCCTCCTCACCGCCAGTTTCCTCTTCTGCCTGGTAGTCATCGCCATAAGTATAATTAGCTGGCTTACCTGCAAAGAATCCGACCTCTACGTCAATGATCTCAGAAAAAAAATCGTTATTCACCTGGTTATTGATCGCGCTCTCCGCTTCCAGGTCTCCCTCGTCCTTAAACCGTGGCTCCCGGGTAAATATCGGTACCTTATCTGCTTCTGTGCGATATCGCCCATATAATTGCTGCATATGTCGCATACAGCCCTGGTGCCGCCTGATAATCCGGTTTAAAAGTTCTGGAGTAATTCCGTTGTCCCGGATCTCCTGGATCTCCGCAGAATAATCTGGGTATTCCATGCTGGCAAGCCTCCCGCTCCATCTATCCATAAGGCTTCTCTCCTTTCTGGCGCTGGTAGTACGCCACAATCTTTTTATCAAAAAACGGCCTGCCACCATGCGGGATCGTCAATCCGCACCGGACACAGACCTTTATGTCGTTTACTTGCTTGAAATTATGGGAACACACTCAGAAGCGCCTCCTTAAGTTCTCACCCTTTAAATCCTCAACTTCGTAATCGTCCAGAGCGTACCAGATGGCTGACAGGGTGTGAGGATCGATGTTAAATTCGTCCTCGACGATATTGCCGTCTTTGTCGACCGCAAACGTCAGCTCCTGCAGCTCGCTGATTGTGTTCGGGCAGTTGTCCAGACAAACGATCTTCTTAAAGCGTTTGACTTTCTTTGTGTATGCTGATCTGGATCCTTTAAACTTCCGGCAGCGCTGCATACGGAATCCCTGCTTCCGGAAATAGGTAATCGTCTTCGGCTCTGCGCAGTCAGCCTTGATCAGCTCCTGCGTGTCCTTAAACTCTTTAATGTCCTCCTCGATCTCGGAATCCACCTTGTCCCGGCTGTAATACTCCCAGATGATATACAGGACCTTCTCGTCCTGGTCGATCACCAGCCGAAGCAGGGCGTTGTAGGATTCCACAAAACCAAAATCCATACCATTCTTTTTGAGTGGATTCCTGATCTGCCTGATTTCCTCCAGCCCCTTACTGTATGGCACAACCTCGAACTGAGGAAATACCAGCTTTCCGTTAATGCCGAAACGACCTTTTCGTGCCACCCGGTACAGATCCGGATCGTGTTGCTGCAGCTCGTCCAGCTGCTCGATGTAATCCGCCGGCACAAAGTAATTGTCATCTACTGTGCTGTGATGATAATAGGTATTCCCGATCACTATGATACGCTTCCGGTACAATTCCTCGTCGTCAAGGATCTTAACGCTGGTGGACTTGTCCTGGAAGAAATGCTTATACACCCAGTTGCTCTTGCTGACTGGATTCGTTGACAGGATTATATGATTGCTAAGAGTCGGATGGCGGAGACGCCCCAGGATCTCCTTAAATCCTGCATACTTGACCTCGGAGCACTCCTCGATCCAGACGATAGAAACACCATTTAAGGATTTCAGCTTTGCCGGCTTATCCATGCCTTTAAAAATGATCTTGCTGCCGTTGCTGAACCGAATCTGCATCGGTGATGTGGTAAACGTGATATAGTCCGTCACCTCCATGGCCTCGGCCACTTCCATCAGCAGGTCGTAACAGGAATCCCGGATCGTATCGAATACCTCGCGGACTACCAGGGCCTTGCGCTTTTCTTCCAGGAGCTTTTTAATCAGCTTCACGGCCACGTGATAGCTTTTAGAGCTTCCGTATCCGCCGACGGTCAGATATATTTTATGATCCCAGTCATGGACGAAATCAAAGAAGTGATCGTTTAGGGCAAATTCTACATAATGGATATCAGGCGTAATTCTCACCTGCTTTCTTAAACTCGATCCGGATCGGTTTCTCCTCGTCCTTCTCAACCTGTGACTTTAGAACGGCAATCCGCGCTCTCTGCTCCTCTGTTGCCAGATCCCAACGTTTGTGAAGCAACTCATCATACTGCTTAATCATGCTGCGAAGTTCTGCCTGCGCTCTTGCCTGAGCCTGCAGGAAGTTCCCCTGCTTATCCCACGCCTGCTGTACCTCCCAACGTTCCTCCGTGACCATGTCACCGTCTTTGTGGCCGACCTCAGTCTTAGTGCTGTCCTCCCGGTCGCGAACATACATGATCTTCTGTGCTCGGATAATGGCAGCATAGGCAATCTGGATCTGATCCCACAGAACGTCCAGCGGATCCTTTGGCATCTCCTGGATAATAGAAACGGTCTCTTCCGGAAGATACTTCGAGAAGAAACCGTATTTTTCAGCGTTCTTATTCTGTTCTGGGGCGCCATGTCCAACCGCGTTATTATTGCCCAGCGGTGCTCCTCGTTTCCTATGCGAACGTTCGCTTTTCTTATCCGAGCGTTCGCTATCCCATCTGTGTGTAGACTTCCAACGGCGAACCGTTCCTTCTGGCAGATTTAGTTGGCTTGCAATCTCTACCAATTTCTGACCGTTCAAAAACATGGCCTTCGCCTGTTCATATCTCGCGTCTGGCGCTCGGGCCATGCTGATTCACTTCCTTTCGGGTAAAATAAAAGCACCTACCGCTTGTGATAGATGCGAAATACTTGTAAAAAATACATTTTATGCTTGACCAGCACGCTAAAACGTGCTATAATTAAATCATAGAAAGGAGGGAAAAGCAAATGAATGAATCAATAAGCGAAATAATCAAAGACCTTTCGGAAGCACTACTTGCAATCGTCACCGCCATCTGCCTGATAGTTAAGACGAGAAAAGATAGTAAATCCAAAAGGCCAAAGAAAAAACGGAAGTAAGGTCAGGGGCTTCGGCCCCTCCCTTCTTCACCTATAGTATACCACATTCATTTGCTGAAATAAACATGAAACTTTATCGCTTAATTCTAATTGCACTTACTGTTCTGTTCCTTTACGAAGGATTTAACGGTGAATTTGCCACTCCTACCACCTTTGACTGGCTTAAATGGGGTGCATGGTTTTTTTGCTTCATCACCTACATTATCTGCATAAAAAGGAGAAATAAATGCATTTAAAAGAGATACGCACTCAAAGAGGACTGTCTGTCCCCCAACTCGTTGAATTATCCGGCGTTCCTCGTCGAACCATACAAGATATTGAAAAGAATAATAATTGCAAGGTTGATACAGCCATTTTACTGGCCGATGCCCTGGGCGTTACCCTGGACGAACTTTGCAGAGATGAGGCGGCCGAATAGGCGGCCTTTTCTCTTTGTTTGTTTTGGGTATAGAAAAAGAGCCACTGGTGGGTGGCCCTGAAATCTATTTAAATTTATTTATAAATAGTATACACTATTAAAGAAAGAAACAATAAACATTCCAGCATGTTAAGCATAGTCACTATAATTGCTACGACAAAAAAAAGCACTATAATAGAGCTAAAAATTTGACCTAATAATATCAAAACAAATACTGATAAAAATAATAATAATTCAATTGAAGTTAATATATAAATGAATAATACTGTTTTAAAATGGCCTGTTTGTTTAATCTCTTCTGTTAATCTACTTCCAGTAAACGTAACCAAAATTGAAACAGCAGTTATCAGAAAGCCCAATAAGGTGGCCCAAATACCTACGACAATCTTAACTATTTCATAAAATTCTTCTGACCCTAATTTAACATCGAAGCATAATGATAAAAGGACAGCACAAGCTACCGGAAATGCAATTAATAAAATTCTTCTAACACAATGTTTTAACTTCATTAATTTCACATCCTTTCAACCTAATATCTAGCTTCTATTAACTATCGCATCGAAATAATTAACTATCGTAGAATACATTTCACTAGAATCAATTACTTTATCCTCAGTTATTACAAATGTTTGTTTACATACCATCTTATCGCTTAACAAATCTATACTATCTTTATATACCCCTTGGCTAACTTTAAATGATTTTATATCCTCCCGATTATGTTCAACAATTTCTTTTAATTCTTGTATACTGACAGGCGGCATGAAACCTCTTTTTTTCTTTGTTTTTCTTCTTTTTAATGCAATTTCATATATATCTAAATCACTGATATCATTAAAAAAGGCACCAATTAATCCCATATTATCTCTAAGAATCACTCGCATTTCAGGTGTGTTTTTTACACCAATCTCAAACAAGCTATATCCATCGTCTGCTATTAGTCTTTCAAAAGCATCATATCGTAATTTTCCTGTACAAGTGACTTGCCTTATTTTATTAAAAATTCTAGGAAGGTAATCTATAATCGAACTAGGACGTGCTCCATTAAAATTAAATTCAGCTCCCATCACACCTTTTTTTGCAAACAAAACACAGTGTGTGATCTCTGCAACGCTAAATCCTACTCCTACCTCAGAAAATAATTTTACTAATCTACCATCTTTTTCTAAATAGGGCCAAGCATCAGCCCTGCATAAAACTAGCTTAAATTTAATGTTTCCATTATCTAATATATTATCAACAATTATATATATTTTATCACCATGTATGGTTGGACACTCGATTTGTTTTATTATCTCTTTTTGCTGTTCTTCACTGTCACACCTTTCGATTTGCTTATTAATATTTTGTATGTAGGTAAATGCTTCAATTAAAATTTGATCTTGTTCTTTATATGGTATTATAGTATTTACTGATCCTTCATAGTATGTCTGCACATCATAATAATATATTTTTCTATCAATCGAACCTGCTTCCATAAAACTTCCTCCCAATCGACATTTTTCTTTATTATATCATAAGTCTCCTGGGAAAATATTCCAAAATACGACAATGGCTTTTGTTTATTCAGTATAGAACATATGTTCTTATTTGTAAAATACCAAAATAATATAGGAAAGAGCACCCGATATAACCGAGTGCTCAAAATGAGGTTCTGTAATTTATTGCATCGACGACTGCGCCATTTTACTTAACGTCTCCTGTAAAACAGCTGAACAACTGATGTTATTTTCTTCCACGTAGGTATTGAGCCATGCAGGAATTGTAAGAGTCTTCTTTACCGCCTTGCTTCCGTACTTTTCAGCATAGGCGTCCATATCCAAAGCAACCATATTCACAAACTGGCCAGGCTCTTTATTAATGCTACCAAACTCTGACGCTTTAGGCGCCTTCTTGCCGTCCTCCAGTTCTGTGAGTACCCAACCGCTGGCAGCATCTTCTGCCATAAAGATCGCTTCTGCCATATCATCTCCACCAGTAACACAACCGGGCAGATCCGGAAACTCAACGGCATAACCTCCGCTTTCATCTTCATAAGGTGTAAATATTGCTGGATAAACTAATTTCATGATTTTCCTCCTTATAATATTATAATAGCACGTATAATACGTATCATCAATGGAATTAATACATATTACACGTATTATTTAAAAGAGCCCTTACATATTTGTAAGAACTCAGTAAGAGGAGAAACATGAATTATGAAGGATAAATCAGCCACCGACCGGTAAAAGCCGGCGGCCGTCAATTGGGGGAGGTTATGCAAAATGGCTTTTCCTTACCTTCTGCATGGTACCATAATATCACGGAAGTACCCCCTCGTAGTTACCCACTTTTATCTTTTTTGTGCCAGCAAGTAAAAGAAGTATCTTCTGGCCTCATAAAACTGCCTTCTTCCTCTTGGAACATTCAACCACTCATACGGAATTCCCTCCGTCACATTCTTCAAGAGCCACTGATACATATCTGAGTCCGCTTCCATAGCCGTCTGCTCTATCAATTCCACATCACTCTGAAGCATCGCGTTTCGGATCGCTGCATGCTCCGTCGGATTCCCCGGTATATTACCTTTCGGCATACCATCACTCACTATAGCGCCTAGGCCATAGGAATTATGTATTTCCCTTTTCTTCTCCTCATACTGCATACAAAAGTACTTCAGTTCGTTATATTTCGCACGTGATATGTTGTAATCACTCAACTTCATATCCCGTATTCTTACCTTGTCCAATAATATCGCCTTCCCTTCTATCTATTAAAAGTTTCGACCGTCGAAACAGTTGTGACATCACAACCTTTTCCCACTTTTTTTATCCCGCGATCCCTCTTTTTTGGGGTAGCACACGTTTATTTTCAGATGGTGGGACATGAAAAAGCCTGTATTTATGCGGGTTTCAAGACTTTTCCCACTTTCCCACCCAATTTTCATTTTTAGGAACCTATATATTCATGTATTACATATAGGCACCAACTCCACATGTATTAATTAATAAATATATATATCTATAAAATCAATATATATGTGGGATAGTGGGAACTGTAATATAACCCTTTGTAAACTCTAAGTTTTTTGTTCCCACATTCTTCCCACCTTGTCCCACATTTTCGATTATGTCCCACCTTTTTTATTAAATGGTTCATTTTCACCAGTGTAATCCTCGTATTCATCAATGTTCTGAGGCTGTTGAAAAATCAGTTTTACATATCGTGCCTTTGTATCCTTCCCTGCCACCGTCGTACGAACTGCGTATTTACCATCACTTGAACGCTCTAGGTATCCGGATGTCGCCCACTCCTTTTTTACGGCATTGAAATCAAATCCATTGTCTTCCAAAACCTTCATCAACTCCGTTTGATTAAACAAGCAGGATTCCTTTGTCACCTTACCTAAAATCTTGATGCTGAATCCAGGATTAAACAAAACCTCGTTTGCCGCAATCCAGTCCACAATGAACTGATAAGCCCTTTCAGCCTGAGATACCTCATTCTGTTCTTTCAGGAATCCGACACCCTCCAGTAGATTTACCGCTTCTTCTTCCGGAAACAGGCATTCACCTGCCAGCTGATCAGCCAGCAGTATACACGCCAGACTCTGCACCTGCTTTCCTGTACTTTGCGCCAGGATCGTTAATTTCTTGCACAGGTCCTTATATCTCTGGACCAGTCGCTCCTCTGGAATGCTCTGAATGTACTGCACGAACTTCTCGCCGGCATGGCCATTATTTTCCCGGACGATCTCCAGGCTCTGCGTGAAATTATCAAAAAGCGTTTTCTCCACTTCCAACTCAATCACACGGTTCACCGCGCCGGCGCCGGACTGCTCCCCTACGATCGGCTGCTCCCCGTTAAAGAATGAAACATTTTCCCATGTCTTCTGGTCCTTCTCGCTGCTGTTCCTGGATAACCGGCCGCGGGTCTTTCCTTCTGTCATAGCATAGATCAGCTTCTCCAGGCTCCCTCTTGAAAGCTGTGTCTCATCTATAAATACCGGCAGACTCTTCATAAGTGCCGCCCTGCTTGTACAGTAATTGATCGTCGAATCGACTGACAGGATGAGTTCATCTGGAATTCCCCATATAGATGCAGCCACCATAAACGCTACTGTCTTTCCTGTTCCGGACGGTCCCCAAAGATGCAGCACAAAGCAGAGGCAATTCAGTTTCTTAATAAGTACAGAAGCAAAACTCGCGTCCATAAGAAGCCTGACATACAGATTTTTCCTGTATTCCTGGCAGGCCTGACGCCATGTCTCAAAATTCCCATGACCTGCAATAGCCCTAACCGTCTTCTCCTGCGCATTATCCCCGTCAAAGGTAATGCCTTTTACATACGGGAAGAAATCTTTACCAATCCAGCCAAAATGAGATACAGCCTTTGTTATTGGTAAATCTTCTTCGTTAATCCGGTACATATCAGAAAGATAATTCACCAGTACCTTTGCCTTCTGATCATTTACTACAATACCCAGATTGGCCAGAGTAACGATCTTTGTTTTGGAACAGCAGATGGCAGGCTCCACTTTTATGTTCTTCCAAACAAACCGGCCATTCCGCCTGACACTGAATGCAATAACATACTTCTGTTCTCCCGTCTCAATATTTTCAGTCGTTCCGATCGGCATGATCTGCTGATAGGATACGTCAATAAGAATAGGCGGATCGGTGTCTTTTTTTCCCTGAACCCATTTATAAACGCCATCTTTATCACATATCCAATCCTCACATTTTAGCTGGACCGGAGCATCAATGAACTGGGTCACGTTTCCTTCTTTCTTTACGGCCTGACCGGAATACGGCGCAGTTGACTTCTGATATTTAAGAGCGCTCTTTACCTTCTGCTCAACCTCCTTATCAGATAATGGGGGTATACACCGTGTCTCATTTTCTACTCTTGCCGCTGCCAGAATTGCCTCATCAGACAGCCCTTTTGACTGTAAGCTGCAGGCCAGACGGAAAATTGCATTATCCCGGCTCCCCTCCGGAATAACCTCCGGGACAGAATAGGTCGCATTCTCTTTTTTAGGAGGCCGTATAAAATCAATAAAGTCGTAAACCAAATTATCGGCCTGCTCCAATACAAACTCGTCCGGGGCCTGTTCCCACTCGTATTCATGTCCATTCGGATGAACACTGGGAGGCGCGACAAAATATCCCCCATCACCTCGTATATCAACGGCCATATCCTCGTTGATGCTACAAGAAACCTCTCTGTTCACGCGATAAAGAAGGTGATATCCGCCACGTCCCGTTATCGTCCGGCAGGTGTCAGGCAGTTGACCGTGATCTGCTTCCCACTCCCGCAAAGTCTCATTCCCGTATTTGCCCTTTTCATCATCAACATCAAGGTCGATAACAACCAGACCGCCGCTCATCTGACCGGTTGCAATTCCAATATTATAGTTCGGATTCGCTCCCCACCATTTTTCAATCTGCGCCGGATCCGTTGTAGCATCATGAAATCCGTTTGCTGTAACGGGCTTTTTATTTTTTGGAATCAGGGGAAATACGGCCATCCCCATTTTCGCGTATGCAAGAGCATATTGTCTCATGCTGTAATTGTCTGACATTCCCCTGTCTCCCTTCACTTATAGTGTCGTATCTTTTCCCTTGCAGAAAACAGTCGGAAGCCAGTGATCCGTTTTATACATAATTGACTTTTTGACTATTGGGAAGGAGAGAGCGGCCCCGTCGATCAGGTAAGTCAGAAATGTAGTAGGTTCCCGGTGAATCAGGTCATCCTGCATCAGCTCGCCCATCATATTGTATGTATCCTCATTCCAGCCTGACCAGAAGACTACATGTTCGCAAACCTCCGAACAAGACATCACATCACCTTCATAGTCATACTTTTTCTGCTGAAACAACCACTGTAATTCCGCATAGCTCACGGAATCATTTTTATTTATATAGTCGAGAACGACTTTCTTCATTTCTTCTCTGTTCACAAAATCTCCTTTCCGGAGGCGGCTCCTCACCGCCCCCTGCAGCATACCAATGGCATATAACGTCGTGACACATTAATCCTTCGGCATGAACGTTTACGGGTTGCTATGTAAAAGGACTTTGCCTGTTACACCATTTTTCTGCAGCCATTCAGCAGATCTCCCTTTACCTCGTAATAAGCGTAGCGGCTGCTCTGCCGGACCGGCTTGTCCACATCTACATATTTCTTAAGCTTGTAGGCATACACGCCCACTTCGCGGATCTTTACCTTAAATCTTGTCCAGGTCTCGCCGTCCCGGATAAATAAATTTGTTTCCATCAAAATCTCCTTCTTTTCTTAAATTTAATTTGTCTTTACTTTATCTAAAAGTACCATTGCAGTAATTCGCTCTAATGGACCCGTTTTATTAAAGCCCTGGCTTTACTTCTGTGTTCTTCTTGTATGAACAAAAACTATTTTTTTTCATATAATGTTATAAATAAATATCTTGGGTACAAAAATGTTCAACTATCAACATACTAATTTGTCGCCATTCTATACCTCAGAAACTTCTTATTTAAGTTCCATACCAAATACCGATTATGGGCCAAATCCGTTCACTATTGATATTAGTAATGCCACTATAAATAATGACACATTTCGTACTGCCTTATGGACAGGTAACAACTTACAACTTACGCTAATGAGTATACCTGTCGGCAACGAAATAGGATTAGAAGTTCATCCGGACGATGACCAATTTTTGCATATTGAATCCGGCCATGGAATTGTACAAATGGGTAAGCAGATGAACTGTTTAGATTTTCAACAACCTATTTTTACTAACAGTGCCATATTTGTTCCTGCCGGAACCTGGCACAATGTAATAAATACCAGCGATATTCCTTTAAAATTATTCTCTATTTACGCACCGCCTCATCATCATTGGGGTACAGTCCATCAAACTAAAGCTATCGCAGAAGCAGATTCCAGCACAAATCATTACTAATCACCAGCTCGTCAGTTCTTTTAGAAGGACTGACGAGCCTTAAAACAGCCTTATCTATTAAATATTAATTTACGTCCTTAAGGATATCTTTCAGATCATTTATACACATCCTGATTTCCCGTGTTACATCAACTCCCAATTCTACGTAGTTGTCGTTCAGTGCGCTCTCCAGATTCTTTACGATGTCCATCATCGTAATTCCCGGATCGTATTTCTTAAAAAGGATCCCTTCCTCAGTGGCGCATACTTCCAGCGGAGTACCTTCCTGCAACCCCAAACTCTTTCTCATGTCACGCGGCACTACTACGCGCCCCAGATCGTCAATTCGTCTTATAACCCCAGTATCTTTCATACTTCTGCCTCCTCCTTAATTTTCCCTGATCCCATCAAATATCCGAGATAAAATACGTACTTCATACCAGTGTTCACCAGACATTCGTGCATATCGCGGTCTCTGTCAATCTCCCGGCCAGTATCGTTTATACAGGATACAAGGTAATCGTCCATCGGATCCGGTATTTTGTCGTCTACGATTGCATTTATTTCCGCTTTAATTACTGGGAGAATTTTTTTTGCCTTCTCCTGCGCCTTCTCTGTTTCTCTCTTTTTCATGCGGTCTTTATGAGCCTCTGTCAGTATGTGCCATACGTTCCAGCCATACGCTTCGTAGACATATTCCACATCATCAGCTATTGGACAATCCATATCGCCGATATACCATGTTGGCCAGGAAACAATATCTACAAACTTTTTCACGTCGCTTTCTGGTACTGTTCTATTCACATACAAAATCTGCCATTTTGCATCGTACATCACAACAAAATCCCACTGCGCCGTGTGATATTTATGATTAAGCAGCCAATACAGGACCGGAGGCAGTTGCGCCGGCGCGATTATTTTAACTTCAATATCCTTCAACATAGCACTTCTCCTATTCTCTTATCGTCTCGTAACGGTTCTTCCGGCTGTTGTATTTCACGGCAACCAATGAGCCGCAGTTGATACAGTTTGCATCGAACATCTCCTCTTTGAGGTTCGTCATATAGCGCGTATAAAGCCCACACTCGCAGTATATACGCATTACCTTAAGTGGCTCCGTAAAGAAGGTTCTCGCCCCACAGCAGGGGCATATGGAACCGTTAATCCTCTCTCTGGTGCAGAAAGCATGAACCTCTCCACACTTCCTGCACTTTATGTATAAGAATCCTTTATAGCCCTTGGGTTCTGCTGCCGTTTCCGGCTTTAAAATTTTACTCATCATCACCACTGTCCTCCTCGCCCTGTTGCGATCTCGCAATGGATTCTTCCTGATCCTGGAGGAGCAGCTCCGCCGTATCCCGGTCACACCCCGCATCGTCCATCAGGTCATATAATTTAAGTTCACGTGCCACATCATCAGTGGATTCCATTCTCTCCCGTATCCGCCTGCAGATAAGCCGGATTGTAACAACTTCATCATTCTTCGCATATTTCAGCATGGATTCCGACATTCTAAAGTCATCACTCATTACCATAAGAAGCGGATCCTCGCACGCCTTTAATCTTTTGTTTTCCTCGCTGAGTTCTAAAATCTCCTCCATAGCTCCGTCATAGCTTTCTAACATACGGTTATATCTTTCTTCCGGAACCATAATCATCTTCATTTTTTGCATTCTGTTGCCTCCTTCTTACACTGTTCTGCTTTCGCCGCCCTCTGTCCCTGCATATACCCAAGGCGGAAGAACATTAGCCCACATTCGAAACCGCTCTCATAATGATCGACAAGCTCAACAGCCTGATCGTAACTGATAGAGAATCTAGCGGGGACTCTGATTTCTTTCGCTTTCTGAACTGCATTTTTCTTTATCATATGGCAGCCCTCGCTTTCTCCTGCTTCTTCTGGATTACCAAATCAATCACACGGTTTATATATACCTTAACCAGCTCAGGACGTTTAAAGGTATCCAGTTCTCTCATTACTTCGGTCCTGAATTCCTGTATTTCCTCGATTTCCATTGTTCCTAATTCATGAATTAACTCTGTCGTCAAATAGTCAATTCTTTTATCAATACTCATAATTTCACCTTCCATTCCTGGCCCAGAGGTGGTATACTGCAATTGTGAGATTGCGTATAGCCTCCGGGCCGTACTGTCCTTAGCTAATTGCAGTTAGCTGAGGACTTTTTTTGCTCCATAGCTTCCATATTCGTTTTCAACAGATGATCTTAAGATTCCTGTGCCACCCTCTGTTCGTACCTTTCATAAAATTCGTTTTGAGGCTCTTTATTGTTGCAGTAGATATATAAATCGCCAATTACATTCTGCCACTGAAGAAGCATAAAGGTCAGATCCCAATTCTGATAATCCCATAGCAGGCACGCGACATCCTGAGCATCTCCTATAGGCTTGTCCTCTGACCATTTCTTCAGACTTTTCATTGTATAGAAATAATCCTTAGACCCCCATCTTTCACCATCGTATTCTTTTGTAATCGGGTACATATGCATTAACTGTTTAGGTGTTAGCCGTCCTATTGCCTCCATGGCCGTTTTAATCGTTGTATATCTTCTCTCGACTTCCATGCACGATTTTGTTCCGCAATGATTAACCTCTGCTCTGTTTTCTTTTCCATAGGTCTTCACCGCCATATAGACGTATTTAATTAGATCATCGCCGTGGAGTTTCTCTATTCCTTCAATACCTCCATGGGCTTTTAAAAACCTTTTCAGAGCTTTCCCGTAATGTCCACCGCCCTCATTGTCGGACGTATCGCTATCACCTGACCAATCTTTCCACGCTTCCTTAATAAGTGGCACCAAAAGCCTCACAGGACCGCGGAACCATACAAGCATCTGACTTACAAATGCTATTCTCTTCATCGTTCGATACAGCCGGAACGGGAACCTGCGGTATTTAAGTTCTGTTTTTAGCAGGACTAAAGCATCTGCTTCATCTTCTGTTTTAATCTGGCACTCCAGAATCTTTAAATCTCCTGCCTTCAATTCTTTTGCATCTGCTTTTCTCAGAAGATATAATGTATTGTTAACAGCAGTATTCCAGGTATGATATTTCTGCAGCGTCTCCTGCAACGGCTCCAAGCATTCTGGTTGAAGGTATGCTTTCAATATCTTTTCGCAGGCTTTCATTCCGCTTGCATCCATTTGTAAATTCCCTAAAGACGGGTATAAGTGTGAAATATGAATGCCGTCTACCAGTCCGGCGGCTTCGATGCGGTCACAGCAGGGCTTCGCATACAGTTTCATTCCTGCATTCGTCAGAAGTTTCTGAACATCACAATAAGTATCCGTAACGTATCTGCCTTCCTTGATATGTTTTAACAATAACACCATTGTCTCTTTATCCATTATGATTCTCCCCTCTTAATATGTGTTCTCTTCCTGATCCGGCTCCTCGGTCTCTCCTGCCGGGTACTTCTCAATAAAACGCTCCAAATCGCTTCCTCTGATCTTCATTGCTCCCAGGCGGAGTGCCGGAAGCTGTCTCTTCCGTATAAGGTCGTACACTGCATCTGTATTAACCTTCAGAACTTTAGAGGCTTCCTTCACCGTGTATAATGGCTTGTACGCTTCTACCATCGTGCGTACCTCCTATCTCATTTTATTTGTATAAATAAATTAAATGTTCAGTCTATATTCATCTAACTTATTGCGCAGGTTCTTGTTGTAGATGCGTACTAATTCTCTGGCATAGCGCTTGTCTCCGCCTCGCGTCCCTGCTTTACCCTGCTGTAAAATAACAGCAACCGGAACTTTAGAAAACTGTGTAATAGCTTTCTTCTTGTCGAATTCATCTCCATAGATAGAGAAGAAATGGTACATTCCGTTCAGCATTTCCTTACTGAGTCGCTCTGGGGAATCCGGCCAGGCTTTCAAAATTGTCTGCATCATATCTATAAACTCTCTCTGGCTCAAGTTCAGGAAAATCTTGTAAATCGTCGAATATGCTACGATTTTGCACTGTCCTTGATGATCGGTAAAATCCAGTCTCACCCCGAGACCTTCCAGAGTATCATGCAGGCGGGTTACATTGGGATCACCGGATAAATACAGCGCTCTCAGCCGTAAGTTGACTTTCACCTTACTGGATGTCCCCGTCTGTGTAGCGAACAGGAACGCTTCATCTTCCTGTGTAAGACCGGTGTACACCATGCAGGGAACCACTAAATCCACCCCACCGTTACGCTCTTTCAGTGCTGTCAATGTATGCTGACCATCAAATACCCAATACTTCCCTTCTCTAAAGGAAACTTTGACAGGGTTTGCGATAGCCGGGTTGAATTCCTGAACAATTTTCTTAACGCGGTTCCTGTCTATCGGCCTCTGGTATGCGGGATCTGTGAGGATCTGGTTACTTGGCAATTGCATATAATTGGGTTTCATGTTATAGTTTTTCATATGAGTACTTTCCTTTCCATTCATTGATGGTCGCTACTGCTTCAGACAGTACGGCCATTATTTTTTTGTTGTTTTCTTTGTCTTTTAATAGATCGATATGTCTCTGAAGGATATTTTCTAACGACCATAAAGGTGTCCCTAAATTACATCTCAATTCCTCGATTGCGTCATCTATCGTCGTTACCACTACTCGATCCGGATTCCGCATATCAGCAATTGATTTATCCATACGGGCTTTTTCTTCTTTTGTCAGTGGCTCTCTTTTCAATCTAATACCTGCTAATTCCGCCTGCAAAGAATCCGGCGCTACCCGTCTTATAGGTTCTGAGTTTTCCTCCGGCACCGCCTTATCCGGGGGATTACCCTGCCTTATTTCAACCTCTGTCTGCTTTGTTGTGGGCTCCTCAGCTTTTACCTTTGTAGGCTTTGTCTTTCCTGTTACTTCGTTGTAGATGGCGTTTACGCTGTTTCCTTTTCCTCCTTTCCTTGCCCGCTCAATCTGTTCAGGAGTCCCCTTTTCATGGATTTTTTCAACTTTAGAAATTGTATCTTCACTAACTCCAGCAATCTCAGCCAGCTCCTTACGGGTGTTAAATGATTTTTCCGGCTTTGATGATTTCGTCAAAGGCCGAGGAATATTACCACCAGTAGAAGTTTTCAAATTCTCTTTTGCCTTCTTCTGAATAGCCGGCTTCAGTTTCATAGCCAACTCACACCTCTGCGCCAGACTTAAATTCCGCCGTCCGAACTGATTTCGGATAATCCATTCAGCCGCCTCATCTCTGTCGGCAAATTCTTTATCTTCGGTTTTGAATTTGATTCCATATTCCTGACAGATCTTATAGCGGTTATGCCCGTCCACGATGGTTCCTTGCCAGATCACCAGCGCATCCCGGCAACCTTCGTTTTTAATGTTCTCTTCCAGCTGCCTAAACTCCTCGTCTGACAGTGGAGGAATCAGAGACTTAAGCACAGGATCAATTATTAAATCACTCATACTTCCTCCTTTTCAGCTTTCTGATCGTCTGCAAAATATTCTACAGGAACATCAAAATATCTAGCGATAGCAAGCAGCTTATCGAATTTAGGACAGTATCTTCCGTATTTCCAGTTCGTCAATGTTGAAGTTGACACCCCTGTTCGTTTTGCTACCTCGTAATCCGTAACCCCTGCCTTATCCCTCAGTTCTGCGTATTTCTGATACATTTTACTTCACTCCTTTCATAAATAATATTGACATTAGCTTAGTTTTCTTATATAATCAAGTTACCAGCTAAATTAATAATGAAAACCAAGTTTTCTTTTGCTTAGCTATGAATACTAAGTTGTTTTAAGTATAACTTAGTATTCATAGCTTGTCAAGCATTAGTTTTAGTTTTCATAGCCATTTTTTTCAGAAAGAAGGTTAGTGATGTATCAATACTTTGAGGCGCTATTAAAAAAATATGGGGTGACAACTTATCAAGTCGCCAAAGCAACAGGAATCTCAACGGCTTCGTTTACCGGATGGAAACAAGGGAAATGGAATTTCAAACCTGATAAGCTTCAGAAAATCGCCGATTATTTTGGTGTTCCTATTTCTTATTTATTAACAGGGGAAATGGAAGAGGCGGTAAAAGAAACTACTCTTACTGCAAAGGATGAACGCGACATTGCCAAAGATTTAGATAATATCATGGCAAAACTCAAGGGCGGTGAAGCTGGCCCCGCAAGTTTCGAAGGTGGAGAGATACCAGAAGAGACTCAGGAGTTGTTTGCACAGCAACTCGATATTATGCTACATCACCTCAAGAAAATCAATAAGGAGAAATACAATCCTTATAAAAACAAAAAGTAGGTGAGTCCATGAGTGATAGAGAACGCATTAAACGCATCGTTGCCTATTACATGAGAATTTGTGAAACGTCCGACCCTTTTAGAATAGCAAAGCAGTTAAAAATAGAGGTACAATTTGGCCCATTAGGAGATTACGCTGGTTGCTATCTGTTTGCCAAAAATCACAGATGTATTTTTATAAATAACTGCTTGGAAGGTGCTGAATTGCTTTTTGTCATGGCTCACGAATTAGGTCACGCAATTATGCATAGAAAACAGAATTGCTACTTTCTAAGGAATTATACATGTTTAAATTCTCTTGTGGAAAGGGAAGCAAATCTATTTTCAGCTTACATGGTAATAACAGATGATTTTTTAGAAGAGCATAATAACTGCAGCGCCAGTGTGATTGCGGAAATGTACGGATGTGATTGTCTTACCATTGAATCAAGATTAAAATAGCTACTAGCATTTATATAAACAAATGAAAAGAGGTTGCAACATGAGCATATTAGATATATTTAATATTTCTAAAATAAAAGCTGAAAATGAGCGACTAAATGCCAAACTTAAAGAGTTGGGCTGTGATGAATACGAACAAGTTAAAAACAAAATTGAATCCATGGAAGTAGAGCACGCTAAGCAGGCTGAAAAAGTATCCGCTGAACTCGATTCAAAAAATGCCTCTATAGCTGAACACAACTCGCTAATCGCACAATTGCAAGAGGAAATTGAAAAACTTTCTTCACAGAGCGAAAAATTACAAAAACAGATTAATACACAGGATAATAAACTGCGCCGTTCAAAAGAACTTTACAAAAGTGTCGATTATTGTATTGCAAATTTTCTTACCGATGATAATTATAAGAAACGATTATCTCCATCTGAAGAAATGGAATATGATGAATTATCTCCTAGCATTATCTTAAAATTGCATTGCATGGATATGAAGGATTTAAGAAAGTCCTATCGAGATAATGATAAACTTATCAATAAGGTACTAGAATCCTATGCTTCACGTTATACAACTAAAGCAAATAAATCAATTTATCAGCTTATGGTAATTGCGCTGAGGGCTGAACTACAAAATATCCTTTACAATTTAAAATATGAAAAATTAGATCAATCTATCGAAAACGTAAAAAAAGTAACAGCTAAATATTTAAGTATTGCCGGTGAAGGTAATCAAAGTATAGCTGGTACTTTAACAAAATTTATTGGAGAGATAGAATATCTTTTTATTGATGCTGTAAAAATTGAATACAATTATTATGTCAAGAAAGAACAAGCCCGACAAGAACAGCTAGCTATTAAGCAACAAATGCGTGAAGAAGCAGAAGAAAGAAAAATTTTAGAGCAGCAACGTAAAAAGATCGAACAAGAAGAATCAAAATATCAAACAGAAATTGAGAAAGCAAAAGAAGTGCTAGCCATTACCACCGACGATAAACAAATTGAAGATTTACAACGTAAAATTCTTGAGTTGCAAGGACAGCTTTCAGATGTTGCGATTAAGAAAGAAGAAATTTCTCAGTTGCAGAATGGGAAGGCGGGTAATGTATATATAATTAGCAACTTAGGATCCTTCGGAGATAATGTATTTAAAATTGGAATGACACGTCGTCTCAATCCTCAGGATCGTGTTGACGAACTCGGAAGTGCCAGTGTTCCGTTCCGCTTTGATGTGCACAGTTTTATTTTTTCAGATGACGCTGTTGGTTTGGAAAGTAGGCTTCACTCAATTCTGAATAATCAACGAGTAAACAAGGTGAATTTAAGAAAAGAGTTTTTCTATGCAACCTTAGAAGAATTGGAGTCTTTAGTATCAGAATTAGATCCAACCGCAGAATTTAATAAAACGATGATCGCAGAAGAATTTCATCAATCTCAGTCAACAGATGTGCCCTACATTAGCGATTATGTCGATCAATTCAGTGACGATGACGAATAAATAAAATAGCCCCAGGAGCTACGAACTCCCAGAGCTTTACTGTTCACTTAAAATATAGAAATATAGTTATTAATTAGCCCATGCTTTTTAATAAAAATACGGCAATGCCGAAATCTAGGAGGGTCTTCATGAAGAGGATGAAGTTATTTGTTGCAACGCTCGTTATATCGGCAACAATGGCAACGACAGCTTTAGCTGGAGAATGGAAGCAAGATCAAATCGGTTGGTGGTATCAAAATGACGATGGAAGTTATACGAAGTCAGGTTGGCATACGATTGACGGAAAATCATATTATTTTGGTGACGATGGCTATATGTTCCACGATTGTGTTACACCAGATGGTTATAGCGTAGGTGCTGACGGTGCATGGATTGAAAATCCACAGACTCCTTCCGTATCTTATGATGAAAGCACTTATCAAGGAATTTTAGATTCGTATACTGCTAAATTAAAAGCTGCTACACCCACACTAATTTCAGAATACGAAGCTGAAGCGAAACAAAATACAAATGGCTTATCTGGTTTAGCGGAAATTGCTAATGCCAAGGTATCGAAATCGGCCGAAATTGTTAACGAAGGCGTTGGAAAAATGGCTGAGATATACTACAACTCCGGTTCTGGAAAATACAGCGAATATGAAGAATGGGCCGAAAAGCTATATGACATTTATATGGAGGAAGCCGGCAAGATTTATGATGCGTATATAAACTCTGCTATGTAATATACAAAAACCGCCCGGTGCTGGTAACACCGAACGGCTTAACATAGATGCAACTATCAACCCAAAGGGAAGATGATATACACCCAACTATCACAATCAGTATACCATCTTTCCTTTATTCAGTGAACCCCAAAACAGGTGTTCGAGTTGCGATATCGCAACAAAATGAGAAAGGAAGGATATTATGGCGCAAGTAACAGCACGAAAACGCGGCAAGTTCTGGTCATATGGCTTCGAGGGCGCCAAGATCGAAGGCAAGCGCACCCGCATCACTCAGGGCGGATTCCGTACGAAAGCCGATGCCATGAAAGCCGGCACCCAGGCCATGACCGAGTACAACAACGCGGGCCAGCGATTTGTTCCATCTGAATTAAGTTTTTCAGATTATCTTGACTATTGGTATGAGAATCATGTCATGGTAAACGGATCTGCAAACACAAAGAGCAGCTATAAAAATGCAATCGAAAAGCACATAAGACCCGCTCTGGGTAAATATTTCCTCAAATCCCTGAACAGCGACATTTTACAGGATTTTATAAACAGCTTGAAGAAAGCCGGTCTCTCAAAAAACACGGTAAAATACCTTAAGTCCTGTACCTCCAGCGCCTTAAGCTACGCGGTATCACCATGCCGTTACATAGCTGTGTCTCCCATGCTGGGCGTACGCCTTCCGGTATATAAAAAAGAACCTAAGAATGAATATCTCGTGACCCAAGATGATTATAAAAAAATAGTTGCCGAATTCCCTCCAGGTTCAAATTTTTACATACCGTTCATGATCGGTTATTACACTGGAGTACGCTTAAACGAATGTTTTGGTCTGATCTGGCCTGACATAGATATGAAGAGCAGGACCATCACCATACACAGGCAGTTATCCTATAACAATAATAAATGGGGCTTTGCCACGCTTAAAACACCGACCTCCTATCGTACTATCTCTTTTGGTGAAACGCTATACTCTGCTTTAAAGGCAGAAAAGAAACGCCAGGCAGAAAATAGATTGAGATATGGAGAATATTACTTAAAAAACTATATGACAGAAGACGGTATTATTTTCATTCAGGAATATCAGGACTCTGAGGAATTAGATTTTGTCTGCCGCCAGGAAAACGGAAAGCTGTACAATTCCAAAAGCCTGAAAAATGCTATTAGGATCATACACGATAAATTGGGAATCAAAGAATTCCATTATCATGCACTCCGCCATACACACGCTACTGTTTTGGCTTCGCACATCTCCAATCCTGCCATCGTACAGAAGCGCTTAGGACATTCCGACATCGAAACCACCCTAAAGTATTACGTATTTAATGTTGAAAATGGGGATAAGGAGGCTGTCGAAGTATATGAAGAATTTGCTTAACCTGTCTACCTGCTCAAAAAAGCGTAGACAAACCGTAGACAAAAGGCACTGTTTTAATCTCAACAGTGCCCGAATCCCTTGTAAATACGTTATCTTCCGTTCAAATACTCCATAATCCCCATATGTATCGTCCAGGCCAGCCGGTCCTGATACTCCTCGGAATTCAGCATGGCCGACTCATTCCAGTTCGACAGGAAACCGCACTCCACAATGACAATCGGTGTCTTCACATGGAGCAGGAGGAAATAGTTGTCGTTGGCCTTGGCTACTCTCGTATTCTTGTCACCCAGGACGAAGTCAAACCGCTTCTGCAGCGTCTCCGCCAGCTTCTTTCCTTTCTCTGATCCCTTGTAGTAGAACACCTGGCCGCCTGAGATTCCCTCCTGATGATAGCTGTTCTGATGGATGCTCACCGTCAGCGCCGGACTCGTCTCATTGATAATCTGACAGCGCCGGTTCATGTCCGCCATCTTTTTCTTGCTGTCCTTTTCCGTATAGAGCCCCTGGTCGTCTTCACGTGTCAGGACCACCTGGACATCGGAGGATTCCAGATAGGCCTTCACCTTCCTGGCAATCTTTAGATTAATGTCCTTCTCGAGGCTGCCATCCACTCCGATCTTCCCGGGGTCATTGCCTCCATGGCCCGCATCGATCACCACAACCGGCCGCTCTTTCCCGGAGATTACGTTGACTCCCGCCGCCATCCGGCCTGCCTGGCGGGATACGACATAGACCATAACCAGCAGCAGTACCGCCAGATACGGTTCCAATTTTGATAGTTTCACTTTGCCTGCCTGATTCGTATTCTTATTGAATTATATCTCCCGGCAAAATAAAAAAGAACCAACTTTATTCCACTTCCAGCGAATTATAGTCTTTTGTGGCATCCCTGACGATCGATTCTAAGTACTGGCTTAAGATACTGGGGTATCCATTCTCCCCCCACAGCTTGTATCCGGCCTTTTCCGTAGCCTTATCCTTTATCTCCACGGCCTTTCCCGCATAGCAGGCAGCGTTGATCTCCGCGTATACCTTTGCCATCTGATCCTTCTGGTGCTTCGTGAGGCCGTCAAAATTATTCATGCGTTCAAATTCATCCTGAGCCTGATTGTAGAATACCCGGTTCAGGAACTCTTCCGAGTACGCTTTAAAATTCAGCAGGTTCTTATCCGTACTCCCCTGCTCCTTCGCCCAGGCTTCCATATCGAGGGGCACTGTATGATACTTAAAGCTTCCGTCATCACCGTAATCCAGCATTCCATACTGGCACGGCGGTGTCGCCAGCGAGCTGGTGACGATCTCATAGATCCCGTAGTCCTCATCTTCACGCATAAAATGCTGCACATGGAGATGGCCGCTTAAAAATAAAGGCACATCCCAGCTGTCCAGCTGGTCGATCAGCTGCTCGCTGTGCTCGATGGTACAGTCCTCCACATAGACCTCGCTCTCATCCAGCAGATTATGGTGCCCTACAGGTATCACATTCATGCCCAGGTCCCAGGCATCCTCCATCTGATCTTCAATCCAGTCGTACGTCTCCTCCTGAATCATGCCGCCGACCTGATTATATGGCGTATACTGACACGTATCCAGCATCAGCGCCCGGTTATAGTCATCAATCTGATATACATAGCTGAGCGACGCAGAATCGCGGCTCACCGCTTCATCATATCCGAAATCCTGGTAAATCTCCGCGAAGTCCTCCGGGCCGATATGCGCCGTTCCCAGAGCCTGCGCTCCTGTAAACTGCGCCGCCGCGGTGTTGTTGATATCGTGATTCCCCGGGATCACAATGACGGGGATCCCCGCGTCCTCGATCTCCTTCAGCTTCCTGGCGAAATCGAGATGGCTGTCCCTCTCTCCGTTCAGTGTTAAGTCCCCTGACAGGATCACGAGATCCGGATCCTCTTTCTTCACCGCTTCAATGAACGCATCTGTGATCTCCCATATGTAGTTTACGACTTTTCCGTCCCCATGTTCCACCTTATACTTGAATCCGTCTCCAAAATCCGTCAGTCCGCGGGAGAGATAATGGATGTCCGAAGCCAGAAGAATCCGGCAGCCTTCCTCAAATTTCTGCTCCGGCGGTTTTGCAGTGGGGTCATCCACTTCGTGGGGAAATTCCTCAATGGTAGGCGGCACCGTCGTCTCGGCCGGTGTCTGAGGAATCTCCGCACTTTCCGTCTCTGTCGTACTCTCCGGTTCCGTCACCGTCTCCGACACCGGGCTTTTTAAGGAACACCCGGTCATAATCGTACAGATCAGCGCCGCATACAATGCTGTTCTCTTTTTCATAACTCTGAACCTTCCTGTCTCTTTGCGATGTTCTACTCCTGATCCATCCGTATCTCATCCCACAGTTCGGCGGGCTCGAAGCCAAGCTTCCAGCAGGCAACTCCAGCCAGATCATACTTCCTGATCAGGTCCATCTTAAGCCCTATGGAACGTTCTTCCTCCATCCAGACTTTTTTCGTCCCCTCCTCAGTTTTCAGTTCCCCATAATACTGTCCCAGCTCCTCCTGCCAGTACAGTTCCACGTTGTTCTCCACGGCCCATTCTTTGGCTTTGGCGATGCCAAGAGCCACTGATGATGTCTTTCCATCCGCAGCCTCAGTCCAGACTCTCGTATACAGCGGAATGGCATTGATCAGCTTTTCCTTCGGAACCTGTTTTAACGTATTGGCAATGCCATCATTCACATAGCCGACCGAAGCTACCGAACCCGGCTCGCCGCCGGCGTAATGCTCGTCGTATCCCATAACGATGACATAATCGGCCACAATTCCCTGTTCCTTCCGGTTATAGAACTCATTGCCGGCATAGGGAACGTAATTATCCACGGACAGCACGATCCCCTCTTTCCTGCAGGATACAGAGAGTTCTCTGATAAACTGGATATAGTGAACTCCGGCTTCCTTCTTAATTCCCTCGAAATCCAGATTCAGCCCGTCCAAATCATACTTCTCCACCTCGGCCATCAGCTTCTCAATCAGCTTCTGCCGCGTGGAGGTCTTCGAAAGCAGAACCTCCGTCTGCACGTTGCCGCTGAAATTATTGATAAGGGCCCACACCTGGAGCCCCATGTCATGGGCTTTCTGTACATACGAAGCATCCGCATAGGAATTGAATCCGCCTTCGTTGTCGGTCAGCTCATACCAGGTCGGAGAAATAACATTCAGTCCCTTTGTATTGGCGATCAGATTATCAAAGGAGGCGTTCCCCTCCGGTTTCGTAACCTGGTGCCATGCCATGCATACCGGCTCATCGAGAGAAATATTCTTATAGACCGGAGCCACAAATGTGCTCACCGGCGCCTCGCTCCGGCTCTCGCCCAGACGCTTATGCTCCACGTACCCGATATAGCCGTCCGGAGTCCGCACCTTATCCCACTTCTCCATGGTCTCCAGCACGGTCACCTCAGACCCTTTCTCAACCCTGGTAACGATCGGGCTCTTGATTCCGCCCTTTTCCCGGACATTCCCCTTGCCGTCCGCCACGGCCTTCGTCTCCTCCGACCAATCGTTATTTACGAAAACGCGCTTGTAATCGGCCAGATCGAAGACGTCAAGCCGAATATCCGTATAGTTGGCAATGAGTCCCAGCGACAGATAGACGCCCTCATCATTCACCCAAATCAAAGGCTTTCCCGTGCTTCCCTTTGTCGAATGATCCGCATAGACAATGGACTCCGGAAGCGCGTAAACCAACAGCTTTTCATGATTATCCCAGTAAAATCTTTCGTTGAGTTTTTCATTTACCCATTCGATCGGAAGATACGTCTGTTCTTCTATATAGATTCCTTTTGCTTCCTGAAGCTCATTATTCAGAAACACCGCCACATTGTCACCGCTTACACCCAGCAGCTTTCCGATGTCGGCCTGTTCCTTTGATGGTGTATATCGTTCAACCAGCCGGATGCCAAAAAAACCGGCAATTACCAGAACAATCAGTCCCAGTGCCACTAGAAATGGCACCACTCTCCTTTTCATTTGCATTCCTCCTGTAATGGATGTAAGTCATAAAAACCCCTTTGGATTATACTATACCACACTTCAACGGGAAATTGCTTACATTTTCATTACATTGCAAAAATTCCCCTGTCCCGCCCTGGCGCGCCGTTTCCCTGGCTGATGGCTGAAGATGGTATCCGCGCGCCCCATGTTTGATTCATTTGTGGTAGACCCTGTCAAACCGGATCTCGGTCAGTCTTCCCGTCTTGTCATCTGAGACAAAATCGGCCATATAAAAGGAATTGTCCTCCCTCGCCTCAAAAATACGGTTCCAGTCCGGCTCGGTGCATACCTCGCCGTCTATTACGATGGGAATTCCCCGTTCACGGTAACGTTTCAGGCCTGCTATGTAACTGTCTTTTCCATTTTCATTCATACCGCCCTCCGTGTGCAGAAGCGGCAGGTTAAGCTTCCACAAGGCTTCTGTTCGTGACACATCATCCTCCTGCCGCTATAAAATCTGCTGATAAAATTCCATGACAGTTTCTGTGACAGTAAAGGCATCTACTGAAACCGGAACCCGCCGGATTGAAAGTCCAAGCTCCTTTTCCATATTTTTTCTGGTCTCCTCGCTTCCAAACACTGAAAGCGTCTCCCAGCCCGTACCGGCCCTCTTCCATGCTCCGGCGGTTTCCAGAAATGCCCCTGTCTGCCACTCACTTAAGCCTGCGAGAAGAAATTGCCTGTCACATCTGAAAAATTCCTCCTGATTTCCTCCGGCAGCGGCCCCATAATCCACAATTACCTCCTGATAACGGAGTTTTTTGCACAATACCAGGGTCTCTGTCCCCGCATTCCGGTAGTAATCCACGTCCAGAATGCGGAAGCTTCCGCGGCAGCCGCTGTTCTTTTTTCCAAGACAGCTCTCCTCCAGCCGTTCAAACGCCCCATGGTCATTCCACTCGAGCACCGCACAGCGCCTGCGGCAGATACCGGTCAAGTACCCGGCCATCGTGACCGCAGTGTGGGTCACCCCCACAGCCGGTCCTGCCCCGATCAGCCCAATCAGACGCTGTTCTGCGAATGCCGCGCCTTTTCGGGACGCCTTTGTACGAATGAAATGTTTTTTATGACTCGTTCTCATGTGCTTTCCCCCTGGCTTTTCCGGCTGCAGTCCGCAGAAAATCGACTGTTTTCCGCAGCTCCCCACATAAATGGTTCCATGAAGAAACCAGCAGACTTCTCCGTCTCCCCGCCGCGTACTCTCCTACATCCAGCGCGAGTTTCAGCGATTCCAGCACCTGGCAGTAAAATCCTCTCGTGCCTTCATACGCTCTAAACGGGTCTGCAAAATACGGTGCCCGGAAGCAGCGGCTCCGTTCGATCGCCTCCGGCGGCTTTACCCTCGCAGATTCTGCCAGGTGATTATAGACCGCCGCATAAGGTATCCGGCATTCCGACACGCGCTTCAGAGCAGACGATGCCGCTTCCCGGCTCCACTCCCGGCCGTCGCAGACCAGGATCAGCGCGTCCGGTTCCGCAGCCAGAGCCGCCTCCACCTCATGCCCATAGTCGGCAATCATAAGGCCGCAGGAGGGCATGGAAAGCTTGACACTCGGTCCGTAGGCCGGCTTCCACACAAAGCCATGGTACTGCATCAGGCCGCAGCGGTCTCTCAAAGCACCCGTAAAGGTACCGAGCTCCGCTCCCATGCCGGATCCGTTTCTTTCTTCATACAGATTGGGATAACCAAGATTTCTAAGACAGACTGACAGGCCGACGGCTATATGAGTCGTTCCGGCCCCCGCTTTGCTTCCCGCAAGCGCGATCATAAGAGGTGATGGTTGTAGACAGGCGTTTGCAGCGGCTCCCCTTTGCTCCAGCTGCTTTAACCGTTTGTTCAGTTCTGATGCCGAGGAAAAACGCCGTTCCCGCTTTTCTTCCAGGCAGGTCCGGATGATGGCGGCAAGCTCCGGCTTCATCGCAGGCACCGGTTCATAGGGCACCGCTGGAAATGCACCGGTATAAAGATAATGGAGGATCACACCAATGGCATATAAGTCTGTCCGTTCATCCAGCTTTCCGTTTTTTTCGTACTGCTCCGGCGCGGCGCATCCGACGGTTCCATACCGGTCCGCGGCCGCATTCGCCTCATCCGTAAAGGCAGCATGGTCAAAGTCGATCAGCTTCACGCTTCCATGGCACACCAATAGATTCCTCGGCTGTAAATCCAAATATAACAGGGGGGTTGTTCCTGCGAGATGCAGGTAATTCATGATGTCAGTAAGCTGGATTCCATAATGGATGACCAGCCTCTGCGGCAGATAACCCTGGCTCTTTACCAGGTCATAGAGAGATTCTCCTTCCAGATACTCTTCGATTAAATAACTGTAATTCTCGTCTTCTTCTACATCGTATACAATGGGGATTCCCGGATGGCGCAGCTCCTTCAGAATTAATGCTTCACGCCTGAACTGATCATATTCCAGAAAACTCTTCGGCACGCGCTTGATTGCGCGGTATTCGGAAAGTCCAAGATGAACCGCCAGAAAAACGGTTCCAAGACGGCCGGTCCCAAGGATACGGCATAGCTGATATTTTCCAAACAAAACGGTGTTTAATTTTACCACCTCCTCTTTGCCTGTCCAATATCGCCTCTTAAAGCCTATTCTAATCTATCATACCCAATTTTTCAACCATTTTTCATAAATCCCTTAAATTTATATAAATTTTTTCACATAGTAATTGCCTTTTGGTTATATTATATAGTATAGTTATGTTGAGGAAGTATGTAAACAATCATTCAACATTTTTAAAAGAACAGGAAGTGATCCTATGAAGATAGAACGTATTAATGATAATCAGATTCGCTGTACACTGACCAGTTTCGATTTAAGTGTCCGAAACTTGAATTTGGGCGAACTGGCTTACGGCAGTGAAAAGGCCCGCAGTCTGTTCCGCGAGATGATTCAGAAAGCATCTAACGAAGTGGGATTTGAAGCCGAAGACATTCCTCTCATGGTGGAAGCGATTCCGCTGTCCAACGAAAGCGTCATGCTCGTCATCACCAAGATTGAAGACCCCGAGGAGCTGGATACCCGTTTTGCCAAGTTCTCCCCTATGACCGACGATGATCAGGACTCCATGTTAAACGATCTGGCGAGCGAGCTCTTAGAAGGTGCTGACGGTCTCCTGGGACTTTTAAGCGCAGACAAGAAAGATAAGGAAGAAGCTCCCGCTCCAAAAGAGGAGGCAGCAGCCAGGACCATGAGGATTTACTGTTTCCAGAGCCTGGACCAGATATCGGAGGCGGCCCGTGCCGTTGGACAGGTCTATGATGGAGAGAATACATTATATAAGAAACCGGAAGTGAGACAGTATTACCTCGTCGTAAAGAATACATCGGAGAGCTCACTCGACTTCAGCCGTGTCTGTAATATTCTTGCAGAATACGGTACCAAGATCCGGCAGGATTACGCTTCAGAAGCGTACTACAGGGAACATTACGAGGTGCTGATTGAAGGCCACGCCCTTCAGTCTCTTGCAAAGCTCTGACCCGTCCCCTTTGATTCATAGTACTTCATCACACAAAGAATAACCCGGAGGCACATCGTGTCTCCGGGTTTTCTTTTATTCAGCCTCCAACGCCTCCTGGAAGAAGCCGGCTATGAGATCCAGTGTCACATCGGTTTCCCTGCACGGAATCAGAATCCAGTCGTGGCACATGCCTGCCGCCTTCCGATAGACGAACTCCGTACCGCTTACCTTCTCCATCTTCTCTGTGAGCAGTTCGCAGTCAGGCGTCAGTATCTCCTCCTCGCCGGAAAACATCAGAACCGGTCCCAATCCATCCATGGTCCCGTAGATGGGGGATACGAACGGGTCCTCTATATCGAGGCCCCCGCAGTAGCGTTTTCCGGTCTCCATCAGCTCTTCCACCGGGAGTATATGCTCCGTCTTTCTGGCGATCTTGATCTTCGGGTTCGTCAGGCTGATATCCAGCCAGGGAGACACCACCGCTGTTCGTAACGGCATGGGGCAGCCGCCCCGATCGCGCAGATCCTGTAAAAATGCCAGGGCCAGTCCGCCTCCGGAAGAGTCCCCAAACAGGAAAAACAGATCGTCCGGATATTCACTCACCAGCCTCTCATAGGCTTCCATGAGAATGATCCGGACATCCACCGCCGTATATTCCGGACAGAGGGGATACTGGAAAACCGATACCTTCATGTGATCGAGAATCGCGAAACGCTCCGCGATTCTCCGGTGGTGTTTCCCCGGTTCCAGGGAATACGCACCGCCCGGAAGCATCAGGATATGACCCCTTCCCGGGTAGCTCCCATTGATGGTAACGCCTTTAAATCCCCTGATATCCCAGTTTTTCACCCGCACCTTCTTCGTAAAGCGTACTATGTCCAAAGCCCCCGTGTTTCTGGGTGGATTCTGAAGATTTTCCGCCATATTTCTGTCCGCCTTACAAAGCCGTGCCAGAAATCCCGCCATCGATGCCTTAAAACTCATGTTCTTCGTCTCCTTCGTAAACGCGCGTCCGTCACGCTTCCGACGCGCTGCACACCTTGTTCAACTTTCTCAGCTCATAGACAACAAACAGGCTCACAATCACCGCTGATGCAACGTCTGCGATTGGTCCCGCATAAAGGATTCCGTCCAGGCTGAAGGTCAGCGGAAGAATCAGGATCAGCGGAATCAGCAGAAGCAGCTGGCGCAGCATGGACAGGACCGAGGCCTTGAGCGGCTGTCCCGTAGACTGGAAATAGCTGGTGGATACAACCTGAAATCCAGCCGTAAAGATACCCAGCATGTATATCTTCAGGCACTTAATTGCAAACTGTGTAAATTCTATATCCTGTGTTCCAAAAAGGCTCAGAATCTGACCGGGGAATATCTGACAGGCCAGCCAGCCGAGTATGGAGACCACGGTTGCCGCTGATATTGCCAGTAAGTACGTTTTTCTCACACGCTTCGGCTGGTTCGCCCCCTTGTTAAAGCCGAGAATTGGCTGGGATCCGATACCGATACCGATACAGATGGAAATCAGGATCATGCTGATCTTGTTGACGATACCCATAGCGCTTAAGGCCACGTCACCGCCGACTGTCGTCTGGTTTCCATAATACACCAGTGAATTATTCATGACAACCTGTAAAATAGTGGATGCCACCTGAGTGATTCCACTGGAAATTCCCAATGGAAGAGCCCGGACACAGATTTCACGGTCGAGGCGGAAGGTCTTCCTGCGCAGGCGCATATTTTTCCCCTTTTTAAGGAAATAAACGACCAGAACGACTGCGGAAATGATCTGCGAAGTGATCGTTGCTACTGCCGCGCCGCTGACTCCCCAGTGGAAAACGAAGATGTAGATCGGATCAAGGATCGTATTTAAAACAGCTCCCACCAGGAGGGCATACATGGAAAGCGCCGGACTGCCATCCGTTCTGGACATATTGCTCAAGACAACGGAAAGCATGTTAAACGGAGTACCGATCAGGATGATAGAGGTGTACTGTCTCGCATACTCCATTGTATTGACCGTAGCGCCGAAGATCTTCAGCATCGGTGTCATGAACAGGAATCCCAGCGCCATGACAACCGCACTGGAGATCAGGGTCAGGATAAAGACTGTTCCCAGCGTCTTTTCTGCATCCTCTTCCCTCCTCTCACCCAGCTTGATAGCCGCGTACGCACTGCCGCCGGCCCCCAGAAGAGTGGACAAGGCTAAAACGATCGTTACAATCGGGAAGGCGATGGTTGTCGCCGCATTGCCGAGATAACCGATTCCCTGTCCGATAAATATCTGGTCTACAATATTATAAATGGAGTTTACCAGCATCGAAATGATGGCGGGCAGCGCAAACTGCCCAAGAAGCGCTCCAATTGGGCGGTATCCCAGTGGATTGCCCTTTTTTTCTACTTTAGTCTGTTCCATAAAATTAAATCATTCCTTTCCTTTGTTCGCGATAATATGCCTGTATGAATTATCCGCCATGCGGATCAAAAATGCCTCAGCCGAGTCGCGTTCCTCTTCTGTAAATCCCTCCAGCATAACCTCCGTCAGAGAATCCACGCTGTTTCTGGTTATATCCACGACCGTTCTCGCCTTTTCGGTCGCGTAAATATGGCGGACACGCTTGTCCTCACCATCGGTTTCCGTCCGCACGTACGCCTCTTCTTCCAGCTTCTTCACCGCCCTGGTCGCAGTCGCCTTGTCGAAGCTTCCGTTGGAAGCCAGCTCCTGCAGGCTGATTCCGGGATTTTTAAAAATCTGCAATAAAAAAAACTGTTGTCCACAGCCTATTTGATAAGAGGATAATTCATTTGCAAAATAAATGTTGCTTAACCTCTGGAGAATCGAGATATACTTCCCGATTTCCCGGTGCTTGTTCAAGTCTCCCACCCCCATATTCCGCCTGGTTCTCTTTCTGCCGGACGGAGTTATTTCGCTTTCAGCGCTGCTGTATATGGTAACATAAAATAGTTGCGTATGCAACTATTTTTTTCAGCGTTGTTTCTTCATCCTTGTTTTTAAATAACTGATGTCATTCAGCCAAATAAAAAAACAGGCGGGTACTGGCTGCCTCCGCCTGTTTTCAATGATCATAGCTGATTTTTCAACTGATAACAGCTAAGCTTCCTCAGCCATCTCCACAGAAAAATAATGCATGTTCCAAACTGCCAGGGATAAGATTAAGATCATCAGGCCCGCCTGCAATGCTTATACGCAGCAGCGTACGGCTTTGCAAAGATCCGATGTCCACAGCCCCTACTTCCGATAAAGCGTCCGTTCTCTGCAACCAGCATCCCCCTTAGATAAACCTGTTCCGGGCGCCCTGTTATTTCAAAGCCTTCAAACGTCTCATAGTCAATGCCTTCCAGATTATCCTTCTGCGTTATAATTCCGTGATAATCCGGATCATATATCACGAGATCCGCATCAAATCCGGGAGCAATCTTTCCTTTATTTACAAGTCCTGCGTTTTTTGCCGGGGTGCTGGCAATCAGATCCACAAACCGCTGTTTAGATATACGCCCTTTGGCCACTCCCTGACTCCATAGCACTGAAATCCGGTTTTGAACGCCAGGGATTCCATTTGGTATTTTTGTGAAATCCTCCAGTCCCTCTTTTTTCTTTTCAAAGCCTCCGGCCAAAGCACAGTGGTCCGAGCTGACTGCATTCAGCCAGCCTCTGTCTATTCCTTCCCACAATGCCTCCTGATGCTCTTTTGTTCTAAGGGGCGGCGCACAGACGTATTTTGCGCCTTCAAAATCCGGCAGAGCAAGATAAGAGGTATCCAGCACCAGATAATGGGTACATGTTTCCCCAAACACAGACTGTCCTCCGGCATAGGCCTCCCTGACCGCTTCCATAGCTCCTTTTGTAGATACGTGAACAATAAAAAGAGGAACATCCGCCACTTGCGCCATGGCAATTGCATGACGAACCGCATCTTCTTCCGTAACCGGCGGTCTGGAGTAGGAATGGTTGACCGGTGCAAGATGCCCTTCCGCCTTTAATCGCTCCGTATAAAATGATATCATATCCGGATTTTCCGCATGAACCATCATGGTAATTCCGTGGCGTTTACTCTCATTCATCACCTTAAGGATTGAAATGTCTTCCATGAAGAAGGGAGTTCCTTTGTATGCCATAAACATCTTCACACAGGATACACCATGTTTGGGAAGCTCTTTTATCTGATCCGGCGTATCCGGCTGCATATCCATCACCATGGAATGAAAACCAAAATCCACGCAGGATATGCCGGTGGCCTTAGCCGCATGTTTTTCAACTGCTGTTCCCAGAGAATCACCTTTCTCCTGAGGAACAAAGTCAACAATGGTTGTCGTCCCTCCGACTGCTGCCGCCTCTGTTGTTTCAAACAGTCTTCCCCCGAAAGAGCCAAAATGAGTATGCTCATCCACGCCTCCCGGGAAAATGTACTTGCCGGATGCATCAATCATATCATCGGCCAATTGATCCAGGTTCTTCCCAACGGCCACTATGGTTTCCCCATCAATCAGAATGTCTCCCTTAAATTCGGATTCCGCAGTCAAAACTGTACCATTTTTTATCAGCTTCATAGCATGTCCTTATGAAATCGAACGATTTGCTCTTTTCCTGCTTCCATGGAAGACTGAATAAGATCTTCACTGTCGTCAGAATTCATACGTCGGAAAATCAGTTCCACCAGCATTGGCACATTCGTCCCTGAAATAACATTCAGCCTCTCATCCGAAACAGCGTAAGTAACTGCCGATTTAAACGGAGAACCGCCGGTAATATCCGTCATAATTACTATTTTTTCACAGTCCTTCAGATTATCCAGCTTTTCCCTGTAGTCATCCTCCAGAGCTTCCTGTGATTCTCCCTGCAGAAAATCAATATACTCATAGTTTTCCGGTTTTCCAACTACCAGCTCCAGCATGCTGGTAATACCCGACGCGAAATTTCCGTGCCCTGCAACAATGATTCCTATCATAATTTCTCCTCATCTCTGCTGTTTTCACGCAGTTTCCGAGCTGTCTTCACACCTTCCATGAACTGTCCAGCCCGTTCCGGGTCAATTGGATTTCTCATGTTTCCATTTTTTACCCATGTTCCCACACTGACGCCATCGTAATACTGCAGAATCTCGCTGATATTATCCCCAGTTGCGCCGGAACTTAAGAAAATAGGAATTTTGCTGCCCAGACGTTTTCGTACACTCTTAATAATTTCAATACTCTCTTCGCAGCTCTGTCCCCCCAAAAAGAGCCCGTCTGCAAATGCATTCATCACTGTGTCCCATGCATTGTCAACAATGCTCTTTCCCGCCAGCTGTTCATAGTGAACTTCCTGTACATCCGCGTAAACCGGAATATGGGACCCGATTCTTTTCTTAAACTGGCAGATGTCCACGCACTGTGCTTCCAGCATACCGGCATACCCGACTTCCACTCCGGTATAGGTGTGCTCCACCCGGATAAAATCTGAGCCTGCCGCAGCTGCCACTGCCAACGAAGCTACGCCATCCCAGTTGACCAGAATCCCCTGTATCATATCCGGGTATTTTCTTCTGCACTCCATTGCCAGAGCGGTCATATAAGCAACCGTCTCCGGGAGTGCCTGCTGCCGGACAGGCGCATCGTTCCGGTTCTGAATAATATATCCGTCAAAACCATTGGCCTGAATCATCTCAATTTCTTTTAATGACACAGCGACAATCTCTTCAAACGGCATTCCATCATGCCGAAAACTTCCCGGAAACGGCTCTGGCTGTATCATGGCCAGTGCCACTGGAAATTCTTTACCACACATCATACCGCTCTCACACCTCCTCTAAAAAACGCGCATATTCCATCGCCTCATGAAAGAAGGCAGAAGACGGAATAATCCCCTTCTCGGTAATTAATGACCGGATGTACTCCGGAGCAATTTCCAATAGCTTAATCCCTCTAAAATCTACCCTTTCCTTCGCCTCCGTATCCCACGCTCCTGCCAATCGGGGACCGTAGTCAAACGGCATGGGCGACAACCTGTTATATCCATAGACAGGCCGTGTATCCACCTTAATCATCGGAGTCAGTACATAAAGAGGTATCCCGATCTGACGGCACAGAATGGCCAGTATATCCGACCCTACTGTGTTAAAAACCGTACCATCAGGATAAACGGTTTCCGCCCCCATAAATGCTGCCTGACACTTTTTTAAAGCTACCAGCATCGTTGTATCAGGAATAAAATGAACCTCGTGCCCCGCTTCTACCGCGGTTTTTACGAAAGGCCTCCCCCCATCAAGCGCCCGGCTCTCCGGTATATAGATGGTACGTTTTCTTCCCAGTTCCGCAACAAAACGATCCACTGTACTGGAATAGTCAAAAATCATAATCGTATCCAAGTTTTCCGCAATATGAACACCATAAGAGATCAGTGTGTCCATATCCTTTGCGGCCTCCGCTCCGTAAGCGTTAATCCGAGTTGCAATACGCTCCCGTATCTCCCGTTCCCCTGCGTTCTCAAGGTCATCCAGGCCTTTTATATAATAGCATATCGCGTTATAAATCGCCCGGCTCTGCTGCCCTCTTGTTTCCATAAAGAAGCGGGCTATTTCTCTCACCTTATAGAGAACGCTTTTTCCATTCTCCGACTCGTCCTCAGCAGTCAAAAGCATAATTTCCCCTATCATACGAATATGATTATTAGCACCGAGGACGCGGCTGTTTACGATATCGTCAAACAGTTTGGACGACTGGTTATTCAACAGTTGTCGCACTTCTTCTTTATTCATGATACTCCCTCTTCCCTATTTATATTGTAGCCAGCTACTCAGCCGTGCCTCCTCCTGCCTTCGAAAAACAGGAAAGCAAGCGCTCTGCGTTCTTGCAGAACATGCACTCCTTCAGTTCTTCAGGAAGCTTAAGTAAATCAAAGGTATGAACCGAACATACCGTCAGTTTATCCGGATAGTGGCTTCCAAAGAGAAAACGTTCCTTCGGTATCTGACTGAAAGCCTTTCTCAAAATAGGAAATTCGTACATACAGGAGGTTTCCACCATCAGATTCTCATATTGGGGAACCAGCTCCACGCAGCCATAGCCAAAGTCCGTGGTTCCCATATGAAGAAGAACCATCGTCATATCGGGATGGCGTTTGGCATAATACGCCCATTGCGCCGGCATGGTACGGCAGCCCCAGCCCGTGAATACATTCACAGGCATGTGGTTTGCCGCCGCTATTTCGATAATCGTGTCAAGAACCGGCATAGTCTCCGGATAGTAACAGTGTTCCATGGAATCCAGCTCGATGGTTTTAAAGTATCCGGAAGCCGCAATTCGTTCCATCTCTTCAACACAGCCGCGTTCCTTCGGATTAATCACTGCAGACCCAATGATCCGATCCGGATTGGCTTTTACCAGCTCTGCCACTGCGCTGTTCTGCTCTCTCGTGGAAAATCCGGCAAGCGCGGATACCACACGTTTATCAATCTGGTTTTCCTCCATGTCCTGAAGCAATGCAGCCGTATCATATTGATTTGTATCCCGATCCCATTTTATATGGGAATGATAATCAATAATCATCTTTTACTCCTTAACTATCCTAAAATTCCAACCGCATATCCGGCAATACCTACCAGCATGGTAACCAGCATCAGAACTACCGGATTCATTTTCTTCTTGTCCATCAGCCACAGCATCAGAAGCGTATACAAAAGCGGAAGAATGCCCGGAACGATCCCATCAAGAGTGGACTGAAGGCTTACCACCGTCTCTCCGGCTTTGTAAGTCCACGGAACGTTAATCGTTACAAACTTGTACACAAAACCACCAATAACTGCGTAAGCAGCAATTCCTGCCAGTCTCGTCATCTTGTCGATCAGACCGGAACTCTGCATGGCACCGACAAATTCAACACCCTTCTCGTAACCTTTAAAAATGCCAAAGTAACGGAGAAGCTGACCTACACCTGCCATAACAAGGACAAAGAGCAGCGGCCCCACCATACTGCTGTATCCGCTGGCAATCACCATGGATACTGCCAGGCCTGCAATAATAGGGCGCAGTGTTCCATGGTAAAGGGAGTCACCGATTCCCGCCAATGGCCCCATGAGCGCTGCCTTTATGGCGTTGATGCTGACCGGATCAATATCATGCTCATTTGCGTTGCGCTCCTCCATAGCTGCCGTTACACCGATGACGAAATGGGAAAGTCTCGCCTCTGTCAGGAAAAGCTCTGTATGACGCCTGTATGCTTCTTTCTTATCTTCTTCATTCTTATATACCTTTTCAATCACCGGCATCATGGAAAACGCAAAGCCCGGCGCCTCCTGCTTTTCGTAGTTAAAGCCGCTTACGAATGCCTGGGAATAGATATACATCTTCAGCAGATCTTTTTTGTTAAGTTTTGTTAAATCGGTATTTACAGTCTGATTTCCTGCCATTATGCTACCTCCCTGTCCATTTCGCGATAATAGGCCACAGCCACACATACAACTGCAATCAGTGTGATTCCAATCGGATTAATATTCAAAAAGCTGGAGAAGAAAAATCCAATCAGGAAATAGTACCAGATATGTTTCACATTAATACACTTCAGCAGCAATGCAAGTCCGACAGCACCAATCATTCCGCCGCCTACAGCCAGACCGTCGATAATAACCTTTGGAATTGCATTGATAATTGCCTGGACCGGTCCTGCGCCTAAATAGATTGCCAGGAAAACAGGTACAGAGAACAGTACGAAATTGAATACATTCGGCAGAATAAGGCAGTTCATGGTAATCCCCGTTCTGCTCCCCCGCTCGACAGCGGCCTCAAGCCTGTGCTGAGTCCATACACAGAGCACCATATTTCTGAAGTACATGCCCATCTGCCCTAAAATTGCAAGCGGCAGCGCGGTTGCCAGTGCGACCTCGGTACTGCCTGAAATACAGGCAAATGCAGTTGCAATAATCGTGCTGAATGTCTCCTCCGGCGGAAGCGCCGTACCGACAAATACCTGCCCCAAAAACATCAGCTCAATCGTACAGCCTACCATCAGACCCATCTTCAAATCCCCCATGATCAGTCCGATAATCGGTCCTATTACAATTGGTCTGTATGTAAAGAACTGTGTACAATACTTATCAAAAAATGTCAGCCATGTAACCAGCGCTACAAGGACAGCTTTCACTAACAAACTCATACGTTTCTCCCTTCTCCTATTTGGAAATGAGTGCAAGCCCGTCTATGGACTTATCATTTGGTACCGCCCTCACATCAAGTCTTATATTTTTTTCTGCAATCGCCGTTAAATTTGCTATATCCTCAGGCTCTACGTAAATATAAGGTAAAAGGCGTTTTCTCCCCACCGTTGAACGGGCATTGCTGATATTCCCCACATTAACACTCTCAATATAAAAGCCCCGTTCAAATAAATCTAATGCCGTTTTCGGGTTCCTTACGATCAGCAGTACTTTTGTATCCGACTGATCTGTCTTTAAAAGCTCAGCCGCTTTTTCAACTGATACAATTGTCAGTTTGATTTTCGCAGGAACTGCCAGCTTCAAAAGCATCTGCTGAGTCGGGTCCTTTGCCGCCATATCGTCGGCCACAAGGATCTCTCCAGCTTTCGAGTCCGATATCCACGCTGTCACAATCTGTCCGTGAATCAGCCGGTCATCAATTCTCATGTGTGATACAACCATGATGCTGCTCCTTCCTTTTCCATAACTTCTCGGCGTTCCTGTAAAATACTAACTCCAACTCCGATTCGTTAAGCCCCAAATGATACAACTTCTCGATTTCAATATTGGTCGGTTTATATGGCCAGTCGGTTCCAAACAGAATTCGTTCCGGTCCCAGAACCTCCACTGCTTTTCTAAGTATGTCAATTTCCATATTCGCTGACGTCTCTACCCAGAAGTTATCCAGATCCCGGATTGCCTCTATACAGCTGTATCCAAACTCCCGGCCGCAGACATGGGTAAATACAAACCGCATATCCGGCCTTCGCTTCGCATGTTCGATCCAGACAAACGGTGTACACAAAGGGCTTGCGCCTCCATGAATCTGAATATGAACTCCATATTTTCCGATCTCATCAATTACAGGACCCAGACTCGGGCAGTTCTCCACTGCGTAGCCGTGCTTCCATGACATGAACTTTACTCCGTTCATCTTCATGTCTCCCAGCGTCCGGTGAATCTCTAAAAACGCATCCGGAGCCTTGGGATCAATATCCGCGTAACCTTCAACAATACCCGGATACTGGCACATGGCTTCATAAACAAGGTCGTTCTGCGGCCTCATACCGTTTCCTGATAAAGAACAGATACCCACTTTTGTGATTCCAAACTCCCCCAGCTCCTTTACCAGCTGATCCGCGTTGTTCGCGTCTCCTGATCTGGTCTTCCCCAGATGTGAATGGAAATCATACCTTTTCACCCGTATTTCCCTCCCCTCTTACATTGGTAATATGAATATAGTATTTGTAAGAATCCGACAAGTAGGAATTCTCCGAAAATTCCACCGGTCTTCCGTTCATGTCATATGTAACCCGTTCCTTGTAGACCAGAGGCTTGCTTTCCTCCAAAAACAGCTCCCTTCGAATCTCAGAAGTCGCCATCTTTGCTTCCAGGGTCTCATCCGCGCTGCCAAGTACAATTCCATGCTGTTCTAAGTACTCATACAGCGACGTCGTAGAATCAAAGTCCTCTCCCCTGAGTGCAAATCCCAGACGGCCGCTGACATACGTCTCGTTCAGAGCAATAATACGCCCATTAAGCAGCCTGAGCCGCTTTAGGAAGTAAACCTTTTCCCCAGTTTCCACCTGAAGCATCTCTGCAATCTTAACGCTCGCCTCCACTTCCTTGCAGTGCAGAATGATAGAACCCGGTTTATCCCCCTTGACCTTAGCATCACCGCTGAAGCTGTTGAATACAGACATATCACGTTCCTTTTTCTGCGGGCATACAATCGTTCCACGCCCTTTCCGCTTAATCAGATAGCCATCATGTTCCAAATCTGATATCGCTCTGCGAACTGTAATCCTGCTCACTTCAAACATCTCCTGCATTTCTTTCTCTGACGGAATGATCTCATTCTCTTTATAAAAGCCCTCTGCTATCCTTTCTTTTATATAAGAGTACAACTGCTGGTGAATCGGTACCTTAGAATCCTTATCAAGCCTGATGGATTGTTCCATATGCTCCTCCTTGTCTGTGATGTTATAATAACATGTTATAACATGTTTGTCAACATCTTTATCTATTTCGTATATTTTTTATGATATCATTTTATCATATATGGAAAATAATTACAAATGCGTTAAACTTATCATAACAGGCAACCCACCCCACTATCTTGTTATAACGTATAAATGTTTTTTTGCAAAATAAAAAGCACCGGCCATCTCAAAGAAAACGGCCGGTGCTCCTATAAAGTTTTTCTATCTATCAGCAAGAACTTCATTAATCTGATTAACCAGTGTTTCACAGTCAATTCCATGAACCATACATGCTTCTTCTAAAGACTCACCCTGAGAAGCCGGGCAGCCAAGACAGTGCATGCCAGCGCGCATTAAAATCGGTGCAATGCAATCATCCATCTGGATCAGAGCGCCAATTAACATATCTTTACTAATCTGCATCGTGTATTCCTCCTTTAAAAATGTACATACTGTTTCTATAATATAATACTTTTCTTCCGAAATAGCAAGGGATTGTCCAGCCATTTTTGTAAAAATTTTATCATGACTAGGACTTGACGTGTATACAGTATTCAACTATAATATATTCATACAAAAGTTGTATGAATTATAACTTTTGGCAGCACTCGTTCATTATTTTTACTTATAAATAAGCAATCAACGGAGGTACAACATTATGAGACCAGAGTGGAGAGATTTTAGCGGCGGCGTCTGGGAAAGAGAAATCAATGTCAGAGACTTTATACAGAAGAACTACACCCCCTATGACGGCGATGACACCTTCCTCGCAGGTCCGACCCAGGCTACAAAGGATTTGTGGGCCCAAGTTATGGATTTGACCGCAAAAGAAAGAGAAGCTGGCGGTGTGCTGGATATGGATACGAAAATTGTTTCCACCATCACCTCCCACGGCCCAGGCTACCTGGATAAAGATAAGGAGCAAATTGTAGGTTTTCAGACAGATAAGCCATTTAAGCGTTCCTTACAGCCATACGGCGGTATCCGAATGGCTGAGAAGGCATGCGCGGACAACGGCTATACCATTGATCCGGAAATCAAGGAATTTTTTACCGTTCACAGAAAGACACATAATGCAGGCGTATTCGACGCTTATACCGACGAGATGCGCGCCTGCCGTTCCAACCACATCATCACCGGCCTTCCGGATGCGTATGGCCGCGGCCGTATCATCGGTGACTACCGCCGTATCGCTTTATACGGCATCGACCGCCTGATCGAGAACAAGGAAGAGCAGAAATCTACCACACGTACCATCATGTACTCCGACGTAATCCGTGAGCGCGAGGAGCTGTCTGAGCAGCTGCGCGCACTGGGTGAGTTAAAGAAGCTGGGCGCTATCTACGGTTTCGATATCTCCAAACCGGCGGCTAATGTTAAGGAAGCGATCCAGTGGACATACCTGGGCTATTTAGCGGCTGTCAAGGAGCAGAACGGAGCGGCGATGTCCCTGGGACGTACCTCCACCTTCATCGATATCTACGCACAGAGAGATTTGGCAGAAGGCACCTTCACAGAAGAAGAGATTCAGGAATTTGTGGATCATTTTGTTATGAAGCTTCGTCTCGTAAAATTTGCCCGTACACCGGAATACAACGAACTGTTCTCCGGAGACCCGACCTGGGTGACAGAGTCCATCGGCGGTGTCGGCATCGACGGACGCCACATGGTCACAAAAATGTCCTACCGTTATTTACACACCTTACAGAACTTAGGAACCGCTCCAGAGCCGAACTTAACGGTTCTCTGGTCCACCAGACTTCCGGAAAACTTCAAGAGATTCTGTGCCAAGACCTCCATCGAATCCTCATCCATCCAGTATGAGAACGATGACCTGATGAGAGTCACACACGGTGACGATTACGCCATCGCCTGCTGTGTTTCTTCCATGCGTGTCGGCAAGGAAATGCAGTTCTTCGGCGCCCGCGCCAACTTAGCGAAGTGCCTGTTATACGCGATTAATGGCGGTATCGATGAGGTAACGAAGAAGCAGGTAGGTCCGAAGTACCGTCCGATCACTTCCGAATATCTCGATTACGATGAGGTAATGGAGGCATACAGAGACATGATGAGATGGCTGGCCCGCGTTTACGTCAACACCTTAAATATCATTCACTATATGCATGACAAATACTCCTACGAGCGCGTACAGATGGCGCTCCATGACAAGAAGGTAACCCGCTGGTTTGCAACCGGTATCGCCGGCTTATCCGTAGTGGCCGACTCCTTATCCGCCATCAAATACGCAAAGGTCAAGACCGTGCGTGATGAAAACGGCATCGTCGTGGATTATATCGTAGAAGGTGATTTTCCGAAATACGGCAACAATGACGACCGCGTTGACCAGCTGGCCAGCGAGCTTGTACACACCTTCATGAACTACGTAAAGGGCAATCACACCTACCGCGGTGGTATCCCGACCACATCGATCTTAACCATCACCTCCAACGTCGTATACGGCAAGAACACCGGCGCGACACCGGATGGCAGAAAGGCGGGCGAGGCATTTGCGCCAGGCGCCAACCCGATGCACCACCGCGACAGCCACGGAGCCGTTGCTTCTCTGGCTTCCGTTGCAAAGCTTCCATTTAAGGATGCGCAGGATGGTATTTCCAATACCTTCTCCATCGTGCCCGGCGCGCTCGGCAAGGAAGATCAGATCTTTACCGGCGATCTGGAAGTGGATTTAGACAACATTTAACTGAAAACCTGTTAAGGAAGGAAGTGCTTTTATGGCAGCCCCTGACGAAAAAAAGATTGACGATATCGTCGCCATGCTGGATGCGTTTGTATCCGGCGGCGGCGGTCATATGAACATCCGCACGGCCTCAGACGGAACGGTCAGCGCGGATACCACCACCTCAAAGACCGTCACCACCATGAATTCCTTAGACTGTGCCGCCGGCAATCTGGCCTGTAACGTGCCCACCCTGTTCGAGGGTATGGACACCGATGAGGAGGACCCGGAAAACAGTGCGACGGATTTCTCAGACAACTATTAAATACACCATTACAGGAGGAAAAACATGGCAAATACAAACATCAGTGACTCTCAGATCGACAACTTAGTATCCCTGTTAGACGGCTATGTACAGGAAGGCGGACACCACTTAAACGTCAACGTGTTCACCCGTGAAACCTTACTGGACGCTCAGAAGCATCCGGAAAACTATCCGCAGCTGACCGTGCGTGTATCCGGCTATGCGGTTAACTTCATTAAGCTTACAAAGGAACAGCAGGACGAGGTTATCTCCCGTACGTTCCACGACGCGATTTAGAACCAGAGGACACATTACGCTCCCTGTTTCAGTTCCATCAGACTGCGATATATCTTCCATCAGAAAGGCAGGCGCTCTCCGCATGATGACAGGTCAGATACATTCTATTGAAAGCTTCGGCACCGTTGACGGGCCGGGCATCCGCATGGTAGTCTTTACGAAAGGCTGTCCCATGCGCTGCCAGTACTGTCACAACCCTGACACCTGGTCGTCAGGCGGGGGCACCTCCATGACGGTCTCTGAGATCCTGGGCCAGTATGAGGCTTCCCGCCCATTCTACCGCGGAGGAGGCATCACGGTAACCGGCGGAGAACCCCTGCTTCAGATGGAATTTGTGACGGAATTATTTGAGGAGGCACGCCGGCGGGATATCCATACGTGTCTTGACACCTCCGGCGTCACCTTCCGGGACGCAGATACGGCATTCTTAGAGCAGCTGGACCGGTTACTCGCCTCCACCTGCCTCGTTATGCTCGACTTAAAGCAGATTGACGACGAAAAGCACCGTCTGCTTACAGGCCGCCCGAACCGAAATATTCTGCATTTTGCAGAGTATCTCGATCAAAAACAGATCCCCATGTGGATTCGCCACGTAGTGGTACCGGGGATCACGGACAACGAAAAAGACTTATACCATCTGGGCCGTTTTATCGGAACACTGAAATACGTGAAGGCCCTGGATGTCCTTCCTTACCACGATATGGGCAAGGTAAAATATAAGAATCTCGGCATGATTTATCCTTTGGAGGATGTGCCGCCGATGTCAAAAGAAGGCGCCGTAGCTGCAAAGAAAATCATACTTCACGGCATTAAGGATGTGCGGACTGGAGCACCAGATCTTTTCTGCTCCTAATTTTGAACAAAAACTACATCATTTTCCACTTGAATAATTTACATTTATAGTATAGAATATAGGCAAATGTATAGAATATAAGGAGGTAATTTATTATGGCATATGTTATTAGTGATGCATGCGTAAGCTGCGGAACATGTGAAGGCGAATGTCCAGTAAACGCGATTGCTGAGGGCGACGGACAGTACGTTATCGACGCTGATACCTGTATCAGCTGCGGAACTTGTGCTGGTGTATGTCCTACAGGCGCTATTTCTGAGGAATAATTAAATACATAAAGGAGCATGATCGATACCAATCCGGTATTTGGCCATGCTCCTTTTTGTTTTGCAGATTTATATTTCGATATGCAGAGAAAATCCGCCCCGTTCCGCCGTCTCCCGGAACCATCTTCCCGATTTCTTTACCGTAAGCCGGCAATTGTCCTTTCTATCCACTCTTATCATGCCATACCGGTTCTTATATGCATTCTTCCAGGACCAGCAGTCAAAGGGCGCCCATAAGTGGTATCCGAAGCAGTTACAGCCCTCCACGATGGCCTTATGAAGCCAGATTAAATGATCCCGTATGAATTCAATTCTGTAATCGTCCTCCACGACGCCATCCACTCCAATGAACTGCTCTTCGTTCTGCACGCCCATACCATTTTCCGATAAGTACCAGGGAATATTGCCGTAATTGTCGCGCAGTTGGATAGCGATTTCATAGACGGCAGGCTCATATATCTCCCATCCTCTGGAAAAATTCATCTTCTGTCCTTTATAAGTATATTCCTCAAAATACTTTTCCGGCATGAGAGGACCAGTAAACGGACTGCTCCTTCTCGTGACCCGCCTCGGATGGTAGTAATTCACTCCGAGAAAATCTACCGTATTGGCGCGGATCACCTCTAAGTCCTCCGCCCGGGCCTCCGGACAGATTCCCTCCTTCTTTAAAAGCTCCACCAGGGCGTTTGGAAACTCTCCTTTTAAAGAAGGATCCAGAAAGGATTTGTTGAACAGCAGGTCTGTAATTTCCGCACTTCTTCTGTCTTCTGCATTCTCCGGCTCTTTGCAGTAGGTAGGCGTTAGATTCAGTACAATACCGATCTGTCCCTCCCCTCCTCTCTTCCGAAACTCCTTAACCGCCATACTGCTGGCAAGCTGAAGATGGTACGATACCAGGGCCGCCCTTTTCGCATCACAGACAGCCGGATAATGATTCTTATAAAGATAGCCGCCCTCCGTTATAACAATCGGTTCGTTAAAGGTAAGCCACCGTTTCACCCTGTCTCCGAACAATTCAAAGCATTTTGCCGCGTACGCCGCAAATGCCTCCGCCGTTTCCCTGTTCTCAAAGCCGCCCTTCTCCACCCAGTACATGGGCAGATCAAAGTGATGGAGACAGAGAATCGGCTCGATCCCGCGGCTTAACAGCTCGTCAATTACCGAATTGTAAAACTCCACGCCCGCCTCATTTATGGTTCCCTCACGATCTTTTATGAGCCGGCTCCACTGAATTGAGGTGCGGTAGGAGTTCATGCCGATCTCCTTCATAAGTCCGGCATACTCTTTATATTTGTGATAGAAATCCGAAGTCACGGCTGGTCCCACACCGTCGTAAAATAACTCCGGGGCCTGTTTAAACCAGTAATCCCATTCCATCTCCGCTTTTCCGTCTCCCGGAAAGCTGCCCTCCGACTGAGGCCCGGAACAGGCCGCGCCCCATAGAAAATCTTTACTGAACTGATACTCCATTGAAACCTCCTGCAATACTGTATTATCACCTATATAAATGGCAGTACAAAGCCCCATACAGGTTCGCCTTATTCCCAAACCGGCAGGGAACAATCTCCGGCATCAGAAATCCGAACTCCGCATCCTCCGCCAGCCGTTCCATCCGCTTATAGATTTCGGGAATGACAAAGGGCGCCTCGCTGATACCGCCGCCCAGCACGATCAGCTCTGTGTCCAGCGTAAACTGGATCTGGAACAGTCCGACAGCCATGGCCTCGTAAAATTCCTCCACCAGCCGGACCGCATCGCCGTCCCCAGCTTCGGCCAGACGGAAGAGTTCCCTGCCATCGGCACTTCTTCCCGTCAGCGCCTCGTATCTTTTTGCCTGATTCACCATCGTACAGGAACTCCACGTCCGCCTCTGTTCCCCTTCCCGGTTCACCAGATAGTTGCCAAACTCGCCTGCATTATTGGACTTTCCCCGGTATACACGTCCATCCAGAACGATGGAACCGCCGATTCCGGTGCCGCACACCACAGAGACCATATTCCGCCTGCCGGCCGCCGCCCCCTTCCACAGTTCACCGAGCGCGGCGCAGTTGCCGTCATTTTCAATAGAGACCGGAAGCCCGTTTAAGCGGCGGCTGACCGCTTCGGTAAATGGGAAACCATGGATATACGGGATCGCACTGATCCCCCCTACCACGCCCGTGCGGATGTCCACGGCTCCGGGAGAACTGACAGCAATCCCCGCAATGCGTGAATCTGCCGCTTTAAGTTCCGCCTGCACCGTCTCATACACCCGCCCCATCTCCTCAAGCATTCTCTCCATGCCTTCCTTCGGCGTCGGAAAGGAACCCGTACTGTCAAATTTCCCTTCTTTATCCGAAACGGCAAATTTGACAGAAGTCCCTCCCAGATCAAAAATCAGGTAAAGATCCATTTTATTTTCGCTCCCTCAAATAATCTCCATACCACACTATGATCTCCTGAATCCTTCCAAGCTCCGATTCCCGGCTCACACTGCGGTACAGCTCCTTATAATGGTACAGCCACACCTCCAGACGCTCTGAAAGCGCCCAGGTATCCGGCATAACGTCATACTCCGCGCCGTAATCCCATTTTGTGATTACCTTTCCCAGCTCGTTAAACAGGCCGATTCCTTCAACTGCTATGACATATTTCTTCACCATTTTCCGGCTTCTCCTGTCCATGTGGGGCAGAAGTCCGTACAGCTCTCCTGTAATTTCTTCGAGACGCCGGTTCTTTTCACCGACTCCATCCATGGATTCCATGTGTTCCTGTAAATACTGCCTGTGGTCGGCGTCATATTCCGGCGCGGCGCCTGTCTTAAGCTCCTTAAACCGGACCGCCATCTCCCATGTGAAGCCATGAAGCTCCTGGGTCTTTGCCAGCATACCCACCAACCGCCCGGTGGAATCATCGTATTCCAGGATTGAAATCTGGCGGTTCATCTCTTCCCATGCAGGGGGCTGTACATTCCAGGAGCACGCGGCCCCGTAAATCATCCCCGGTATGCTGAATTCCGGATGATTGATATGCAGGAAATCTCCCCAATCCGTATTCAGCACTCCGACCGCCTCGTATTTCCGGGCGTAATCACACATGATTTTTATATTGCAGTACGCGTTCTCATACAAAGGAATCAGATGGTTCCAGCCGCATACACCCGGGCAGAGATACTGGACCGCTCCGGCCGCATCGAGCGCCCTCGTCTCATCCTCCCTCTGGTTTTTCGCGTATCCCCAGTTTAAGCAGATGGTCTCCGCTGGAAGCTCCTTTAGAAGCTCCGGCTCTCCGGCAATGACATCGCCCCAGAACATGGGCCGCTTTCCGCAGGAAATCACGCATTCACACAAATCCTTTACGTAATTAATATAGAGCCTGTGAACTCCCAGCCTCTCTTTCAGACCGCTGCTCCTTCCTTTTCCCAGATCAAAGGTCTCATCGGCACAGATATTGAATTGACCAGAAGAGAACAGGGCCGCGAATTCTCTGATCTTTCCCTTGATGAACTCCAGGCTTTCCGGCGACGACACGTTGATCGTATGGTGATGCATCCGTCCCCTCAGCGAGAACGGCATGGATTCTGAGCCTTCCAGCTCACACAGATGGCTGTAATGCTTCGAGCCCAGGATTTTGTACAGGTGCCCGAAGGTGGACAGGGAAGGGACCAGCTCGATCCCGCGGTCGAGACAGTACCGGTCCAGCTCCAGTATATCTTCTGCGGTCAGCGGCGTGTCATCTCTCCATATTTCGCTGAAATCACGAAACAGGAATGTGTGCTCAATATAGAGCTGCATCTGGTTCAGCTTATAACGCGCCATCCGGTCGGCCAGCTTTTTCAGCCAGTCAAGCTTTGGCACTCTTCCTCTTGTGACATCGTGGTAAAAGCCGCGGTTCCTAATGTCCGGCCTGTCGTGAATACTCATTGCCGGAAGTACGGCGCCCTGCTGCCCTGCCATCTGCAGGATCGTCTGCATTCCATGCCACAGCCCTTTCTCACCGCCGGTGAGAATGATCCCTTCCGGCCGGATTTCCAGAGTATAACCCTGTCCCAGTACGTCCTCCGGCCCCAGCGCCTCCTCCCGGCGCAGAATGATATCTCCGTCTCTTCCTTTTCCCCTGGTCAGAGCTGGCCGATAGCCGGTCTCTTCCTCCAATGCATCTAAAAATAGCATTGCCTGCTTTGTCAGAAGCGGTCCGCAGGACTCATCCAGCACCAGATAGCTTCCATAGCCTATCGTAAACTCTCCATCTCTTCTTTCAGCCTTTTTTGGCTGCGGTATTAAAATCATCGGTTTCTCCCCTTATTCCTGTCCCTCAAACTCTTCCCTGTACTGTTCCTTAAGAAGCGGGATCCCGTACGCTCTCCCCGTCTCCTCCAGCCGCTTTTCATACGCTTCCAGGCGGCCTCTGCAGTGCTCCGGCCCGCCTTCCCGCATCACAGTCCACATGGGATCACGGTCTGAATCTGACTGTTTCATCATCCGCTCCGTCCAGTCTAAAAGCAGCCGTGCCCCGCGGCCGCAAAGCTCCGGACGCTCTTCCGCCAGATTATGCAGCTGATGGGGATCGCAGTCCAGATCAAACACCATCTCCTCCGGCAGGAGATGGTATCCTCCGTGGATGGTGCGGATATAGATATAGTGGTCAAACCGGACGCTTCGCTGACATACGTGGGCGCACTGAGTCAGCACCGCCGCGGTTCTCCCGCACTCATTTCCGCCCAACAGCGGTTCCTTGAAGGAGACGCCGTCGTACCGGTAGTCCCCAAAAGTCTCCGTGCCTAAAAGCGCCTTCACCGTGGGGAGCAGATCCGTATTGTCATAAAAGCCCTTGATACGTCGTCCGCCTTCGGCCCCCGGCCATTTGATGATTAGCGGAATATGGCATACCGGCTCATCGGCCATGCCGTGTTCTCCATAGACCCCGAATTCTCCCAAATCCTCTCCGTGGTCCGCGGTAATGATAATGGCCAGATCGTCTCCGTAAAGCCCGTGCTCCTTAAGCCACGCCACGATCAGTCCAATATTGTCATCAGTGAACCGCACACTGTCATCATAAAGGTCAATAAAATGCTTCGCATCGCCCCTTGTCTTCAAGCTGCCGGGATGCTTCGGCCAACGGCTGAAGGTCTCATCATTCCACATATTGATTTCATTGGCGCCGTGAGGGCCGATGTGCCGCAGATGTTCCTCAAAAATTTCATCCGTAATCCAGTCGTCCGGAAGAGGCTCATCCTGAAATCTGCTCTTCACCCCCTCCGGAGTGCGGTACGGCGTATGCGGATCCCAGTAATGGACGTGAAGAAACCAGTCCTCCATCTCCCGGTTCCTTTCTAACCAATTAAGGACTGCCGGTGTGACCATGTCAGCCGACTCCCCGCCCCGGAGTCCCGGATTATAATACTCATCCAGGCCGGAGAGAAACCACCAGGCCGAGTGGCGCTCTGCAAAGCTGGAAAATGAGACTGTGTGAAGTCCGGCCCTCTTAAACTGCATGAAAAGCCCATTCTCCGACGCCAGATCCGTAAAGCTCCGCGACTCGCCCTGAAGCCGTAAATCCGCCGCCGTACCACCGTGTCCCACAATGCCGTTATGTATTCCGTAAAGCCCGGTCACCATCGACGCTCTGGAGGGAAGGCAGGGGGCATTGGGACAGTAGTACCGGTCAAAGCACACGCCTTCTTTCGCAATCCCATCTATAACAGGCGTAGTATCCCTCCCGTAGCCATAGCAGCCCATATGATCGGCCCTGAGTGTATCAATGTCAAACAGAATTACTTTCATTGCTTAAAACACCACCTTATACGTCTTAATCTCATACGGCTTAATGACAAAGGAAAAGCCATCCTCGTCAATCATAAGGCCGCCTGCCTCTTCAACAGGTTCCTCCAGCAGGTTGCATTCCGTCACTGTCACCGGTGCACAGGAAAGGTTCACTTTCGCGTTCACCCTTTTATTCCGGCTCTCGTAGAGACGCAGGATGATGCCGTCTCCATCCTCGCTCTTCTTCACGGTCTCCAGGACCACGGAATCCCCCTTTACGCCTGCAAATCCATAGGATTCCCCGGGCATTCCTCCGTTTACCGCCGAAAGCGGCTGGTTTAAATCCGCAGCTTCCTTCTGGGTATCCGCCTCCCTCCACGTTCCCTGATGAGGATACAGCGAATACGTAAATACGTGCTCCTCGTTGTCCGTGTCAGGATTCGGTTCGATGCCCGATTTGATCAGCGTCAGCTCTATACAGCCCTCACGGACAGAATGGCCGTACTTGCAGTCATTTAACAGACTGACCCCATATCCGCTCTCCGATACGTCCATCCACTTATGGCCGCAGCTCTCAAAACGGGCTCTGTCCCAGCTCGTATTGGTATGGGTCTTTCGCACCACGTTGCCGAACTGGATGTCAAACGCCGCCTCGTCCGTATGGACATCTACCGGGAAGCCAGCCTTTAACAGGTACTGGTGCTCCTTCCAGTCCACCCAGGTGTTAAAATCAATTCTGGGGCTGTGGGCATAGAATCGGATGTCCTGTATCATGCGGGAATGCATGAAGCTTCGGTTCACTGTGATCTGCAGACACAGCGGCCCCTCTGACGTAACTGCAATCGACGCCGGCTCATCCAAATCCCAGTATTTCTCCGTATAGAACACATCGATATCCCAGTTATCATAATAAATCGGCTTATCCTCGTAAATCCTCAGACGGTTCCCCGCCTCGCCCGCCTTCCATACCTGACGGTCCTCCGAAAGGTCAAGAAGACTCGTAAAGCTTCCATCCGCCGCCATATCCACTTTTGCAAACGGCGTAGTAATCACGAAGCCATCCGCGGTCTTTAAGACGGAAAACGGCGTATCCACGACGCCCCCGGCCGCCTCACCAGCCGTACCGCCGTCCGCTTCCCACACCGCGCCATACACGGAATATCCCTTGGAGGGAATCTCCCCCGTCAGTGAATACCGAAGGCCGCCGATCTCTTGGCTGGGAAGCGGCTCCCCTTTATCTGTCAATGATGTCACCCCATCCGGAAGAACCGTCAGGCTGCTGCGTGTAAATCCCAGCGTATTGAATACGGTCACGCCGTTTCCGACACCCGCCACGGCTTCCTTCCGCTCTTTGAGCAGACGGCCGCCTTCCTCCGCAAGCTGCTCATACTCACGCTTCGTCACCTCATAGACTTCCTTAATTGATGATCCCGGGAGAATATCGTGGAACTGGTTTAGCAGCACCATTTTCCACAGCCTCTCCAAATCCTCCGCCGGATAGGCCGCCCCCCTTTTCTCTGCCAGTACGGACAACAGCTCTAAGTCCATGAGAAGCAGCTCGCTCTTTCTGTTTGACCGCTTATTCCTGGCCATGGACGTATACGTTCCCCTGTGATACTCAAAGTAAAATTCTCCGGTCCACGTGTGGAGCCGCCTGCTGTCCTTCACCCGCTCGGAAAGCTCCGTAAAGTAAGTGAGGGAACTCTCCTGGCGCACCTTCGGTATGCCGCGGATTCCCTTTTCCATCCTCCTGCCCGTCTCCAGCATCTCCCTGGTTGGGCCGCCGCCTCCGTCGCCGTAGCCGAAAGCAATCAGAATGTCATTGTTCATCTCCTTATTCTGATAGCGCTGCCAGCCGCCCATAATCGCGTCCGGATGCAGAATTCCGTTATAGGTGGTAAAGAAGCGATCCACGCTCTGCCCGACTCCCAAGGTCGAGATGAGATGGGTCAAAACCTTCGTCCCGTCGATTCCTTCCCACAAAAGCGTGTCGTCCGGCACCTTGTTAAACTGGTTCCAGGAGAGCTTCGTCGTCATAAAATAGTCGATCCCACATTTCTTCATGATCTGGGGCAGGGCGCCGGAATAACCGAATACATCCGGAAGCCACAGCACCCGGCTGTCCACGCCGAATTCCTCTTGAAAGAACCGTTTGCCGTATAAAAACTGGCGCACCAGACTCTCTCCGCTGGTTAAGTTGCAGTCGGCCTCCAGCCACATGCCGCCTTCCGGCTCCCAGCGGCCTTCTGCCGCCCTTCTCTTAATCTCCTCATAAAGCTCCGGGTACCGTTCCTTCACAAATGTATAGAGGACCGGCTGGCTCGACATGAACCGGTATTCGGGATATTCGTCCATCAGCTCCAATACCGTGGCGAAGCTGCGGGCCGCCTTCTCCCGGGACTGGGCAACTGTCCACCACCACGCCACGTCGATGTGGGTATGCCCGATGCAGGTGGCAATCACCGTATCGTCGCCCGCCAGGTCCTCATACAGCGCCTTTGCGATATAGGCCCGCGCCGCCTCCACCGAGCGGTAGAAATCGTTGGAGTAGACGTCCCGTAAGTCCAGAAGGCTGATCGTGTCATTTAACACAGTCAGGATATCAATGGCCGTCTTTCCCTCCTGATCCATCCGGTCCATGGCCCATAACGGCACCTGGATATCATAATAAAGATCCTTAACCGGTTCTGACACTTCCTCCACATCCGCCATCAAACGAAATTCCGGATGAAGGGTGCCTGAATACGCCTGCAAATCAACCGTCACGGTCTCTCCCGCCATCGCCGCACGAGAAAGCAGGACCTCCCTGTGGTTCATATCGGCTCCCTGTACCACCTCTCCGTTCAGAAACACGAGAAACTGCGGATTCTTGGCGTCATCCCACTCCTCAATCTGGGTACGGATGCGAAGCCATAAGCCCTTCCCGTCATACTCTTCCGGTATTGTAAATACGGTTCGGAACCAGTAATGGCGGTCCGGACCGTACCAGTGCATCAGGCGGCCGTCAAACGGTTCCCAGCCTTCCTCCGCCAGGTCGGCCTCCTCCGGCCGTAAAAAGAAGCCTTCCTTCACCTTCCAGTCGGACAGCTGATATTTCCGGACAACCATTAATTTTTTTAGTTTATTGGCGATTACCTCCGCCCTCTCCCTTGCAAAAATCATATGTCAATTCCTTTCTGAGCCCCGTATTCTCATCTCGGACGGGGTGGTATGGTAATATTGGTTGAATTGCTGGTAAAAATAATTCATATTCGTGTAGCCCACAGAGGCCGCGATCACCGCGATCTTCTCATCACTGTTTACGATCTGCTCCCTGGCCATACAGAGCCGGTAGCACATCAGGTATTCCGAAAACTTCATTCCTGTTTCCTTGATAAATATCTGTCCCAGATACGTGGAATTCATGCGAAACTTATCGGCTATGATCTTCAGCGAAATATGGCCGCCGTACTCAGCCGCCACCATCAGGACAATCTTATGGATCAGAGGCGACATGGCCTCATATTCTATCTTCAGGATGGGATCACCGTTCTTCTGCTCCGCTTCCGGCAGCGTGCCGTGAAGCTGTTCCATGATGACCTTGCGGATACACGCTTCCAGCTCCTCTGCTCCCACCGGCTTCAGTAAGTAATCCAGCGCTCCGCAGCGAAGGGCCTCCCTCACATAGTGAAAGTCATCGTATCCGCTCATCATGATGTAATTCGAATGAATGCCAAGGCCGCTTAAGCACTCGATCAGCTCATATCCCATGTCATTGCCGATTCTGACATCTACCAGACAAATATCCGGATTCCAGTCTATGATGTGTGACATGACCTCCAGAGATGTTTTTGCAGTCCAGATCCGCCCCACGCCTAATTTCTCCCAGTCCAGAAGGCGCTTTACGCCCTCCAGTACATTGGGCTCATCATCTACAATCAGAATCGTATACATGCGGCCTACTCCTTTCCCGGCAGCGCCGGAAGGAAAATATCGATTTTCAATCCGCCTGCCGCCTGATTTTTAATATTCATCGAGAACGCTTCCCCATAGAAATAGCTGAGCCTCATATAGACGTTGCGCAGCCCGATATCCGCCCCGGGGTCGTCCCCGCCTTCCACCATATTCTTCCTGATCTCCAAAAGGCGGTCCTCCAAAATCCCCCGGCCGTTATCCGACATGGTAACCAGGATTCCCTCCTCTTTCTTAACCGCCTCCAGCATCAACAAATTAAATTCGCTCTCCTGGTCCATACCGTGGTTGAAGAAATTTTCCGCCAGAGGCTGAAGCCAGAAGGCGATGGTATCCACGTCCTTTGCCTCCTCCTCAATATCCACCCGGTACACAAAGGTATCCGCGAAGCGGAGGGACATGAGCTTTAAATACATCTCCAGGACCTCCACTTCCTTTTGCAGAGAAATCACCTCCGGACAGCGGATCAGAGTCCGGTAGAGTCTTCCCAGTCCCTCGATAGCCTCCGCCGTCTCCCTGTCCTTTAGTACCAGCGCTCTGGCCCTTATACTTTCCAGGGTATTATATAGGAAATGCGGATTAATCTGATGGCGCAGCGCCCTCATCGCCGTCTCCTGCTGCTTCAGCTTCAGCAAATACTCCTTACGGATATATCCGTCCAGTTTGACGCTCACCTCCGACAACGCGTCGGCAATCAGCGTGTATTCATTGTAGTGGCCGCCCCGCTTCATGACCATGGTTCCCACCTCTACAAAAGAACCGTGTTCCATGGTCTTGAGCATATCCATGATATGGGAGAGAAACCGGGCCTCGCTCTGCAGATTGAAAAAGGCAACCACGACAGCACCGGCTGCCAGCACAAGGACGGTCACGGCCAGCGTCGCGGCTCCCGCCCCGTTCGCCCGCCAGAGAGAGACGATGTCCACTGCCGAAATGTACTCACTGTCCCCGGATGAGTTGACGAATTCAAAATGGAAAACCGGAAGCCTTCCTTTCCATAGAAACCAGCCCTGAAACGCCTCCTTTTCGGAAGCCGTCAGAATCCACTCCCGTTCCCGTTCTCCCTTTACATTTTCATAGGATATCATCTTTCCCTTGATCAGGGCCCAGTCATACGCCTGGCTGCTTCCCTTGTAAATATCCTTCGATGAGCCGTAAAATGTCAGTGTTCCGAGACTCTTCATGACGGAATCCGGACTCCTCACTTCAAAGGATTCCAGCACCGTATCCCTGTCCGTCCTGTCGATCAGCTGCCATTCCCCTCTCAATCCATACGTTACCCTCATATTCCCGGAGAGATTATCCAGCCATATGATTTTTAATCCCTCCGGCGACCGGACCGTAACCGCGTTTACTTTCAGCTGGCTGTTGACAAACAGCTTCCGCATGTCACCGGGCAGCCAGGCGATCTGCGTGTTGGAACGCGCGCTGTTCTCCTCCCTGAGTCTCGTATAATCCTGCTCGCTGGTGCTCTCAAACAGAGTCTTTGTATCCTCCATCAGACTCGGCTTTGCATAAATGCCGTTCACATAATTTTCTAACTGTTCCGACCTGTCTCTTTTCTGCTGCTCCAGGGTCATAAAACTGGATTGTACCTCCTGCCACCGGTTATCCGCCCATATGGTTGTAAAAAAGCAGAGCGCGAAAATCAGGCAAAACAGGGATATAAAAATAATAGAACAGACCGTGCCTGTAAAACGCCTTCTGTATACACTGATTTTCAAGAATGAACCTGATGTCTTTTTCATAAGCTTTTCCCTCTGTCCGTTCGTTTTCTTTTCTGCCAATTATTAATTATACAGTCGTTTTCTTCGATTCACAAGCAGATGCCATTAGCCGCATCCGGTCTGTTCTATATTTTGTTCTGCATTTACTTATCAGTTGTAAAACTCGTTGATCTGCTTCTGTGCCTCCTGGATGATCGTATCAAACCCTGCGGCCTTTAATTCCTGGATCACGGCCGGAACCGCTGTCTCCGGGTCGGAAGCGCCGGTTAACAAGTCGTATTTGTACTTCTGCCATACGGTCAGACAGTTGGACATCTCATTCTGGATATTGGTCAGATCGAGGGAGAAACCTAAGCAGGAAGAGGAAACCGCTTCCTCGTTCTGTTTCTTTACCTGATCCCACTGATCCGGGTCCGCATCCTCCGTAATGGACATGTTGAAGAAGGTTCCCTGCGTATAGGCGGCAAGCGGCCATGTATCCGTCTGCTTCTCAATAACGCCGTCGCCCACATATTTGAAGGTTTTATCCGGCACACCATATGCCAGCATATCGCGTAATTTGGAGTCGGTATTCACGAGCTGCAGGAATTTCAGGCACTCATCCTTATATTTGGAGTTTATGGAAACGGCGTTCATGGAGCCTTGGATGGTATCGGTAGAATAGAGCGGGCCGAATACCTTAAACGCATCATACTTCTCCACACCGTTTAATACCTGCCATGTGGCAACCGCGCTGGGCCAGCCCTGTGCGGAAGAAAATGGAAGCTTCTTCTGCGGCTCGGTCAGAACATTCGCATCCGGATTGATGATGCCATCCATATACCATTGATGAAGCAGCTTTAAATTCTCCATGATATCCGGCTGGTCCAGAGTACAGATCACGGTTCTTGTCTGGTCATCTACCTTTACGCCGAGAGGCTGCAGGCCGGAGGTCAGGCCGTCATATTCGTTAAAGAATCCATTAAAGGGGCTTCCCTGTGACATCTGAAGCGGATAGAAGCCCTTGCCCTCTCCCTCCTTCATATCGCGGAACGGCTTATCTAAGTCCTGCATCGTCTTGATCTGATCCAGATCAATGTTGTACTTCTGCACGTACTGATCATCAAAATACCAGAACTGTGCCATGGAGGAATCCTTATAGGTGGGAACGGAATAAACCTTTCCTCCAATGGTCACGCCCTTCCAGAGCTGCTCCGGAATCATTTCATAAAGCTCCGGCGCCACCGACTGGAGCTTGTCGGATATATCTTCGAACGCACCCATTTTCACAAAACGGCTGTAATTCGTATTGTTTACAAACATCATGTCAAAATACTCACCCGAGTTGATGATGGTGTTCATCTTCTTCTCGTAATCGCCCCATCCGGCCACCTTCAAATCCAGCTTTACATGGATCTTCTCCTCCAGATACTCGTTAATCGCGGCAATATCCTGATCAAAATCACTGGGCGTGGTTCCCCCCACGGTCCAATATACCAGAGTCGGAATGTCGCCCCCGGCTGGATCGGCCGCAGCCGTATCCTTCGCAGACGCACCATCTTTTTCCTCCGTGTCTCCCGCGGGAGTCCCCGTCTCTTTCGTATCTGTCTTAGCCGCGCATCCGGTTATGGTGCCGACGGCCAGCAGAGCGGCCAAACCGGCCGCAGCCGCTTTTTTCCATACATCTGTTTTCTTCATAAACAATCCTCTTCTTTCCTGATTATTCTATTATCAACGGGAAACCCGACTGATAAGCAGTTATTAAAATACGGGCGTGATCACCCTTTGACGGCTCCGACCGTCAGTCCGGAGATAAAGTATTTCTGGAAAAACGGGTATGCACATGCGATTGGCAGTACAATAATGACCACAATCGCCATACGGGCCGCTTCCTTTGGCATATTTGCAACCATATCCGCCATACTCGCGCCCATGGTTGCGGCGTTCTGCGCCAGCATGTTGATATTGGTCATGATGGCATTTAAAAGTGCCTGCAGGGAGTAGAGACGCTGGTTGTCGATGTACAGCATGGACTGATACCAGTCATTCCAGTAGGCGAAGCACAGGAACAGCCCAATGGTTGCGATAACCGGCAGGGAGATTGGAAGCACAATCTGAAAGAAAATCTTAAACTGGGTGGCCCCATCCATCTTGGCCGATTCGATCAGTTCCTCCGGTATGGTTGTCTTAAAGAACGTCCTGCATATGACGACATTAAAGGAAGATACCGACAGAGGCAGAATCAGCGCCCACAGAGTATTCTTTAAATGCAGGAACTGGGAGACAATAAAGTATGTAGAGACCAGACCTCCGTTAAATACCATGGGAATGAAGACCAGCATGGTGAGAAATCCGTTCAGCTTGTAGTCCGGCCTGGATAACACGTATCCCATCAAGGTGGTGAGAAGCGTTCCCAGGGCGGTTCCCACGATAGTAACAAACAGGGATACTCCCAACGCCCTGATGATCAGGGCACCCTGCTTCAGCAGATAGCCATAGCCATCCAGCGAAATGATCTTAGGAATCAGCCGGTAGCCGTAATCGGTGATAGACTGCTCCGCGGAGAAGGAGATTGAGACCACCAGCACCGCCGGTATTACACAAATCAGGGCCAGAATCAGAAACATGATATTTAACAAAATATTAGCCCTCGTGGATATCCTGTTGAAGCTCTGCACGTCTGCCGCTTCCTTATTTTTTTTGGACATATTCTTCCTCCTGTCTAATGAATGAGTGATAGTAGTTTTTCAGACACGTATTAGATCATGGCGCTCTCCCGGTCAACCTTGCGCACTACGGCATTGGCCAGAAGAATGGTGATGCATCCGGCAACGGACTGGACGAATGCGGCCGCCGAGGCCATTCCCGTGGTCGATGACATGAGCTGTTTGTATACAAAGACATCCAGTGTATACGTTACATTGTACAGGGAATTGGAGTCTCTGGGCACCTGATAGAACAGGCCGAAATCCGAATAAAAGATACGGCCCACCGCCATGATGAACATCATGATAATGACAGTCCGCATGAGCGGAAGCGTCACCCATTTCATCTGCTGCCATACGCTGGCCCCGTCAATACAGGCGGCCTCGTAATACGTCTTGTCAATTCCGGTAATGGTAGCCAGATACACGACCATACTGTAGCCCAGATTTTTCCAGAGATACATAAATATTAAAAAGCCCGGCCACAGCTTGGGAACCATGTACCATTGTTTGGGATCCTGGCCGAGGCCTTCCATCAGATTGTTTAACATCCCTTTGTCAAAGCTTAAGAAGGCCCATACCAGAGCGGTTACCACCACCCATGACAAGAAATACGGCAGAAACATGGCCGTCTGAAATACCTTCGCCATGCGCTGGTTGTGAATCTGCCCGATTAAAAGCGCCATGGTTACAGGAACCACAATGTTTAAGATAATGAAGGTGATATTATAGAGAATGGTGTTTCTGAGTATCATCCAGATATCGCCGGACGAAAACAGGAACTTGAAGTTGTCCAGTCCGCACCACGCGCTGGTAAGAATGCTGTGTAGAAATCCCCCGTTGATGGTATACTTTTTAAACGCAATAATAATACCAAACATGGGCAAAAACGAGAAGAGCAGGTACCAGACCGCGGTTGGAAATGCCAGTATGGTCAATTCCGTGTCATCCCTGTTCCACTTCCGCTTTTTCCCCGGCTTCTTTTTCAAATCTGCCATAAAATATGCCTCCTTTTTCTTTTTCATTGTTCTTTTTCATATCTAAAAAATATTATAATCTATGCATTTTTACTTTTCTATCTATGATTTCTTATATAGTATCCTGTAAATGTTAGGTATATCCGAAATTTTATTGTTTTGTTTTTGTGCATTATGCACAATCGTTTTCCTTCTAATTCCTCTCTGTCACAGTTTTTTATCTCACTTTTTTGCAGGTATATCTAACGTTTATGAGATAGACAACCTTCTCCGTATTTTTTATACTGAACTCAGAAATGAAACCGACGCGGTACCCAAAGAGAGAGGAAGAACCCATTATGAATGTACAGCAAGAAATACAGCAAAAAATGAAAGACAATATTCTGCTGATCACCACGGACCAGCAGCGTTTTGATACCATCAACGCCTGGGGAAACCAGAGTATCTTCACACCGCACTTAAATTATATGGCAGCCATGGGGACCAGTTTTACCGGCTGTTACGCCTCATGCCCGATCTGTGTCCCCTCCAGAACCACCATCATGACGGGCATCGAGGGATACGAAAGCGGCGTTGTATCCAACGCGGACCACAGAGCATTTATGGAAGCGCGGACAGCAAAGCGGCTGACGCTTCCCGCCATGCTTACGGACGCCGGTTATCAGACATGTGCAAAAGGAAAGATGCATTTTGAGCCGGCCAGGGCCTGCTACGGCTTCGAGCATATGACCCTGCCGCTGGACTACATGCGCGCCTGTGACAAAAGAGGCGACCGGGTAAGGCCCAAGGTCCACGGCATAGGTGAATGCCTCATGGAGCCTGTGATTTCCACGGTGGAGGTCAGGGACAGCATGACCTCCTGGATCGGGGATGAAGCCATTGATTTTATCGAGACCAGAGATCCCCTGCGCCCGTTCTTTCTGTGGACCAGCTTCACAAAGCCGCATCCACCGTTCGATCCCTGCCGTGATTTCTGGGAACTGTACCAGCAGATTTCCATGCCGGAACCGGTATACGGAGACTGGTCCCACTCCCTCGAAGGCACTCCCCAGGGCTTTCTGGCCGGTTCCTATGAAAATACGGATATGCATCTCTTCGGTCCCGAACAGATTGCGGCCAGCCGCAGGGCATACTATGCCTGCATCACCCAGGTGGATTACCAGCTTGGCCGGCTGTTCGGTGCGTTGAGAGAACACGGTCTCTTTGAAAATACCTGGATTCTCTTTACCTCCGACCACGGAGAGATGCTGGGCGACCATTACATGTCCCAGAAGAACCTCTTTTTTGAGGGCTCCGCCCATGTGCCGTTCATCCTTGTTCCTCCAGCCGGGCGCGGCATCCCCCATAACAACCAGGTGGCTGGCGTCATCACGCTGGCCGATGTATTTCCTACCATACTGGCTATGGCCGGACTCACACCTCCGGAGGATGGAAGCGGAGAAAACCTGCTGCCATTTCTCAGTGGAAGGGGACAGAAAGAAAAGAGATTCTATGGAGACAGCCTTCATACGAATTTCTGTGTGATGGAAGACCGGAATAAGCTGATCTATACGAGAATTGGCAGCAGTATGCTGCTGTTTGATTTAGAAAAGGATCCCATGGAACGCCATAATCTGGCGGACGATCCCAAATACAGGGAAGTCAGAGAGCGGTTGTGGAGCTTATTAATCAGCCACGTAAAGAAAACCGCTCCCCAGGTATTAAAACCGGGAAGCGGCACAGACAATTCCGATACTTTTATATCCATTCCCGCCCCCCGTTTTCCCGGAGACATGCCCGGACGGTGGCTGGGATTCCATTACCATGATTATACGGTAGATACGTTTCATTGAACAGGTACTGAGCAGGAGCGGTGACACCAGTTTTCCATTGCAACCGGAAATAAAATCACATATAATGTAAAGAAGATTAAAAATGCAATGAATGAAACGAGGTATGATTCATGAAAAAACCATTGATTGGTCTTACGCCCTCCCACAACACAGACAACAACGACATACAGATGCGCCCCACCTACATAAAGGCTCTGACGGCCGCCGGCGCCATTCCTGTCGTACTTCCGCTGACTTCGTCTGAGGACGACTTAAGGCAGCTTGTGGACACGCTGGATGGCTTTCTCTTCACCGGAGGCCCCGACGTCCACCCCTTCCTGTTCGGAGAAGAAACTTTAGACCGCTGCGGCAGTGTTTCCGCCGAGAGGGATCAGATGGAACTGGCTCTCCTCCCCCTGGTGATGGAGACCGGCAAGCCTGTTCTCGGCATCTGCCGCGGGATACAGCTTTTAAACATCGGCCTGGGCGGCACCATCTGGCAGGATATTCCCAGCCAGGTAAAGAGTGATTTTCCGTTGGCCCACACCCAGCCCTTCGCCTACACGCTCCCCTCCCACACCGTGACCTTGCAGCCCGACAGCCGTCTGGCCAGGATCGCGGAAGCGGAGACACTGTCCGTCAACAGCATGCATCACCAGGCAGTCAGGGATGTTGCCCCCAGCCTCGTCGCCTCGGCCCGTTCCTCCGACCAACTGGTGGAGGCAGTGGAGATGCCGGATTACCCGTTCTTCATCGGCGTCCAGTGGCATCCGGAGTATCTATGGGAGAAAAATGAAGCCGCCGCCAGACTCTTTTCCGAGTTTATCAAGGCGGCGGCTGGTACTGCATTGCGTAATTAACCGTGCTGCAGTACCGGAACTTAGCGCTTCTTCCCAGCGGCTGCGATCAGCACCACGCTGAGCAGGATACACAGGCATCCCGCGATCTTTCTCGCGGTGAACAGTTCGCCGAGGACCAGCACTCCAAGGATCACGCTGGTGATCGGCTCCAGTGTGGACAGTATGGCTGCCGTAGAAGCGCCTGTATACCGGATTCCCAGCTGGAATAAGCTGATCGCTCCCACGGAGGCACAGATGGAGACCAGGAATGCAAACAGCCACGCCTGGCCGGTTAAGTGAAGCGCCAGCTGGCCTGTCACGCCTCCGTAGATTCCCGATAAGGCGGCGCCGAACAGGCATAAGTAGAACGACAGCTTAAAATAGTGCATGTTCTTGATCCCCGACTTGTCCATAACTACCATATGAATGCTGTAAAACAGTCCTGAAAGCAGCGCCAGAAAGATTCCGGTGCCGCTTCCCGTGGCCGCAGAAAAATTTTCCAGAAACAACACGGTGCCGGCCGCTCCGCAGAGCAGAGCCAGCACCTTTTTTATCGTGATCCCCTCCCGGAAGATGAGGACGCAGCCCGCGGTAACCAGTACGGGATAGATAAAATGAAGCGTGGTGGCCATTCCCACCGGTATGTATGAGTATGACATATAGAGCGTCACCGTCGTTGCGAATGCCCCGAAGACGCCGCAGACAGCCACCGGCATTCTCCAGGCAGGTTCCACTTTAAGCGGGATGCCCTTTATTTTTAAGATCAGGAACAGGATCGGCAGGGACAGCAGACAGCGCAGAAACGTCATCGTGATCCCGTTGGCCCCGCCGTCATAAGAAATCCTGGCCAGAATGGGCGTAAATCCGAATATAACGGCAGAGGCTGCCGTAAATATAATTCCTTTATATACCTGGTTCTTCATCATAGTTTTTTTCCTTTCCGGTGCAGAGCCGTCTGACCGCAACCATTCAGACGGCAGGATAAACTTGTAAACTTACAGAATTTTTAAAAGCTGCTTTCGTCAATAACTTTAGCTGAGATTTCGGGGTTTTCGTTCTGCCGAAATCTCTCTCAACCTCATGAGGAACCACAATTCTTAGTAATTCTGTAAGTTTTCTAGAAGCAGAGCTTCAGACATTCTTCCGTAATGTCGCCGCAGAACACCTCATAGCTCTGTGTCTTTAAAAAATGTTCCACTTTTTCCGGCGATGAGGCCCAGTTGGAGACAATACGGCAGAGCAGCGACAAATTCTTGTCTCCGTCCCGCTTCGTCTTGATCATCACCAGCACTTTTATAATATCCTGTTCCCACAGAATAGGCGTTTTTAAGATGCAGACGTAACAGCCCGCGTTCTTTAAGATTCTCCCCAGATCCTGGATATGGGCGATCCCGTTGCCCACCTCGTTGGCCCGGAAAGCATTCTTCCAGTCCAGCTCCGTGGCGATCAGGCCGCGCCCGGCCAGACAACGGTACAGGTTCTCCATGACCTCATCCCGGTTCCGCCCCTCCAGTCCGAACATGCCGAATTCCGGTTTTAAATACTGCTCGATCTGTACCTGCTCCAGCTTATATTCCGCGATCGCACTGCAGACCTCGCTGGTGGAATCGCCGTCCTGTATCTCATAATACGGCAGATTCCCCGGCAGCCGGTAGTCGCTCACATAGATCAGATACTGAAGCTGGTTCAAATAGCCGTTATTGTGGTATTTATCTATCCATATCAACTCATAGCCGTCCTTCGGGAGGCTTTCCGAAAGCTCGTTATAATAGATCAGCGCCTCCGAGAGCCCTAAGTCTCCGCAGAAGCCGATCTTAAACTTCTTCCGCTTCTCATGGGTGCTGATAATCATGTTAAACGCCGGCACCAGATACGCGAACTCATTATTGTCCATCTGCACTCCAAACAGCTTTTCTATGATACCGCTGGCAGAGTGAGCCACCTTGGTGGCAAACAGATAGCGGCGCAGATTCTCAAACAGAAGTGGATTTCTGACGATCAGATGCGTTCTGAGCCTTAAGACCATGGGCTCAATGCTGGTATATAAAAAATCCAGGAACACAGGATCATCGGTAAAATCCAGTTCAAAATTGTCCTTCACCTCCCGCAGAATTTCCGCCACGCACTGCTTTAATGTGGCGTGTTCCTCGGAGCCTACAGGACCGCTGTCCGGCATTTTCTTACTCAGGATATGGAGAGCAAAATACTCCCGCTCTTTCTCAGAAATCGATATGGAATAGAGTTCTTCCAGCTGGTCCGCGACCTCCCCTGCCGCGTACCGCTCCCTCACATAATTCATCGTCATGGTACCGCAAGACAGCTCCCCGATGCCGCATCCGGCCCTCATGCGCAGCACACTGACATACATATGACTGGCCAGATCCACGGCCAGAAACGGTGACAGCCTGATCTTATTGGCCCGGCACGCCTCCCAGACGATCCGGACCAGTGTCTCTCTCTGGGCATCCCAGTCATACTTTCCGCCATCCGCCCGCCGCTGAACCATAACCTGAAGCTTGTCATCGTACCGGAAGAAATATTCCGCAATACAGAGGCGTTTATCCAGTTCATCACCGGCGACACCGATTCCCCGCCGCAGATTCACGTCGATCTCCAGACGGAACTTGGCAAGAAGGGTGCGGGCGCGGTTCAAGTCCTGGGTAAGGGTCGAACGGCTGATGTAAAACGTGTCCATCAGCTCCTCCGCCTTATAGTACGGCTTTCCGATCAGCAGCTTGTTGATGATATAGATGACTCTCTGAAAATTATACCGGAACACTTCGCCCTTATTTTTCCGCAGATTGGCCCGGAGCGCCTTCGACAGCCCATCCATGTCGGAGCAGTCTCCCACCAGCAGGCGGTAGCCGTAGGACCGTTTCGATTCGATCTCCACGCCGTACTCCTTTAAGAAGCTCTGAAGCTCCTTTAAGTCGTACTTTACCGTGCGCACAGAAACCCCGGCTGCTTCTGCGAGAGCAGCCGAGGTTACGTACGTTTTCCTGCCTAACATCGTTTTTATTATGATGACATATCTGGTTCTTGCCTCAACCATGAGCTTCTGACCTTTCCGGGTTCGCCAGGATTAAAGGATGTGAAGAAGAGAACCTATCACACCTACTGCGATTGTAATCAATAAGATTGTAGTTGATTTGCAGCCTTTTTTCAAGAGGCCAAACATCGCCAGGGTGTAAAGCAACGGAAGCAGCAATGGAAAAATCTGATCTAAGTATCCCTGAAGCTCAAACGCCGTCTCCCCGATGGTAAAGGTAAGCGGGGTTTTCATCGCAACCATGGAGGCACTCATGGCGCCGATTACCATAAGGCCAACGATTGACGCGCCCTTGGAAATCATCTTTAAGATGCCTGCGCTCTTCGAGTTGCTCATTAAGCCTGCGCCGAACTGATAGCCCAGCACTGTGCCGTAGTAGCGGATCAGGAGATGCGGAACGTTGAAAATGATTAAGAACAGAACCGCACCCAGAACGCTTCCCTGCTGTGCCAGAGATAAACCGATACCTGCGGCGATGATTCTCAGTGTGCCCCAGAAGAAGGAATCGCCGATTCCGGCTAACGGGCCCATGAGTCCTACCTTTACGTTATTGATGATATCCTTGTCAAAGTCCTTGTTCTCACTGGCTTCCTTCTCCATGGCTGCTGTAACGCCGCTGATTACGGATACCATATGAGGTGTGGTATTAAAGATCGCCATGTGGCGCTTTAAGGCTTCCGCCTGTCCCTCTTTTGTCTTATAGAAACGTTTAATCGCCGGCCACATACCCACGGAGAAGCCCAGGGCCTGCTGCCTTTCGTAGTTGTAGGAGGCCTCCAGCAGGAATGAATTCCAGAACAGGCCATTTACCATTTTTTTGTCTTCGGCAGACATTTTTTGCTTACTCATCGAACAAATCCTCCTCTTCCTCTGAACTTACGGCTGCAGCCGCTGCTGTCCCATTTCCAGACGCGCCCTTTTCATAGCAGATCACAAAGGCCAGCACGACGCCCATGATGGTAACCGCCATAATCGGCAGATTCAAATAGGATATCAGAATGAAACCAAATACGAAGTAAATTGCATTGCGTTTCTCCATCATCGGAAGAAGGAGAAGTGCGAAACCGACTGCCGGAAGGAGTCCGCCCGCTACGGAGAGACCATTTAAGATTACCTGCGGAATATTGTTTACAAACGCCTCAACCGCCGGTGAACCGAAGAGCAGAGCCACAAAACCTACTGCGAAATACATGAAACACTGAAGCAGAAGACCGCCGATGTTTAATGCGTACAACTTTTTGATGTCTCCCGCCTCCGCTAACTTCATGGCAAGATCCATAAACCAGCTTCGGATAATGAACACGATAACCTTTAATGACTGGGCCAGAATCGCGATAGGAAGTGCCAGAGCCAGAGCAATATCGGCTCCCTGTCCGGACTGGATCGCAAACGCCGTTCCAAGTCCCGCGCCGACTAATACATCCGGCGGAACCGCGGCTCCGATCTGAATAGCGCCCATAAATACCAGTTCCAGAGTGGCTCCGACCATGACACCGGTCTGTAAGTCTCCCAGCAGTGCACCGATCACCGGTGAGATCACGATCGGCCGGATCACCATAGGTGTACCGCCTAATTTTTCCAGGAACCACAATACTGCCATTGCGAGTCCAACTAAAATTGCTGCCTGCATAATTTCATTTCCCCCTTTTTAAAATTTCTTACGTAAGTCCGCATACTTTGCCATTGCCGTGGACGGTACTTCCTGAACCTCGATGGTATATCCCGCAGAAGCTATCTCATCTAAGTTCCTTAAGTCCTCCTCATCCACATAAACGGCCTTGGAAAACAGTTTCTTACCGTCCGCCATCTGAATTCCGCCTAAGTTGACGACTGGCTTCTCCTCCAGCTTCTTTAAAAGGCCGTTGGCATCGGCCGGACTACCGCAGATTGCAAATACTTTCATGTCCTTCAGTTTCGGGTTATTGATCAGCTTCGCCGCTTCCTCCACGCTTCTGGTGGCCAGCTTCACACCTTCCGGGCAGCACATCTTGATAACGCCCTTCCGAAACTCGTCTGCCGCGGCCGCGTCGCTGGCGATTACAATGGCGTTATAGCTGAGCGCCGATTTCCAGCTGTAGGCTACCTGGCCGTGCAGAAGTCTGTCATCAATTCTTAATTTTACTATCATATCGGATATCCCCCTTCTATTTAGAAATCAAAGTCATCTGATGAATCAGCGGCTTCTTCCATCTCCACAACCATAAGCTGTTCTCTGGCCAGCGCCACTGTATTCTTCAGCTGATCCGCCGTAATGGGGCTGTCCCCGTCCAGCAGAGTTACAAGTTCCAATACCAGCGGCAGATTCGCCCCAGTGACAATCAGGCTGTTCTTCAGCCGTTTTCCCATAATTTTCTGGTTCACGCTACCAAAAAATGCATCAGTGATTACCAGAACCTGATCTCCCTCTCCGAGAGATTCCGCATAGTCGTCTATCTGTTTTTCCAGAGGTGTTTCCGTGACAAATGCGTTAATACAGGTGATGTCTTCCCGCTTCCCCATAATCAGGGACAGCGCGCTTTCCAGGCCATCCGCAAATCTTGCGTGAGCCGCGATGAGCATTCGTTTCATTTCTTTTCCTCCTCGTTATGAGCACTTAGCGAGATCTTTCACGAGCTTAGTGCAGTGGCGCGTTATGAGCACTTAGTGAGGTCTTTCCCGCTTAGTGCAGTGACTTATAAAGTTTTTGTGATATACTGGCTGACTACCGCGTTGACGCCTCTGTGTAAGTCTCTTCCGCGGTCATCCGCCATCCGGTAAGCAAGCACCTGGAACACGGTCACGTACTCCAGACCGAAGAACCAGCGGCTGGCCGGGCTGATGGTTAAGTCCCGTTCTTCCAGCGGTTCCTCTCCTACCAGGGCGCAGAAACCGATCTGCTCCTTGATGAAACGGGCGATTGCCTTCGCCTTCTCGTCATCCTCTCCCCGGTGATGTAAGATAAGGAAGAGAGTCGCGTCATCAAAAGAGTTCTGAGGGCCATGGATAAACTCTTCCAGCTCGAAGCTTCTTGTCATCATGGGAACCATCTCCATAACCTTAATATCCCCTTCGTTGACGATTGGATACAGGTCTCCGGTTCCGGCCAGCATCATTTTATTTCTTCTTAACAGTGAGAATTTATTGGCCTGATACCACGTTTCCGTCGCCGCTTCCACAGCCGGCAGATTCTGGATCATCGCATCAAAGTCCTTTAAATATCCTGCTTCTGCTTCCGCCGTCACCTCTCCATTATAGACGCCTGCCGCAAGTCCCAGCAACCAGCAGACGGCGGCTGAGGTGGAAAATCCGATGGTGCGGTACATGTATTCCTCCTGTCCGCATCCCATATCCAGGTGGAAACCGGCCATCCTTGCGATGGACGCTTTTGCATCCGCGGTGATCGCCATACACGGCCTGTCCGCATTTTTAATCTTCTCCAGGGCCTGGTAAACAAGCTTTGTCTCCCCTCCCTGGGAAATTACCACATATACCGTCGAATCCGTATCTCCTGCCTCCCGGCTCAGTTCCGTATCGGCTTCATAATTTACAAATAAATTCGGATACTTGAAATCCGTCTCTATTCCGCACTGATTTTTTATAAACAGCTTCGCTGTGTGGGCACTGTTGTAAGAGGACCCGCTGGCGATAAACACGAGGCGGTGAACCTTTTTGATCCCGCTCTCAGACAGATAATCCGCAATATTTTTCGCGCGTTCCGGATAACTGTCCCTGATTCCCTTCAGACATTTTGGAATCCTTTCAATACAATCTAATACAGTTGTCATATCCTGCACCTCCCTGACAAGTCACAGTATAGTCCTTTGCAAAAAAGTTTTCAAATTGTATTTTTGCACTATATAAAGTGCAAAAACAGGCATACTTCCGAAGTACTGTTCTTTTTTCAGCCAAACTCCCTTCGCATAGTGTGCGCAAAAGCGGCCTGACCATTCGAGTCACGCCGCTTTCATACATGTATTACCATTATTCTGTTTTTCATCTCAGTATCTTCCTTATCGTAAGCTTTATCATTTTGTTGTTTACTTGTTTTATCTGTGAATCCTACACTGCCGCGTTAAAGCTTCTTTCCATTTCTTCCAAACTTCTTTTTCCGGTTGAAAAACGGAATCTTTGAAGCCGCAGCCTCGGCACGCCCTTTGTTATCTTTCTGATACGACCTGAGAATCTCGTCCAGCTGTTTGAACCGCTCTTCTTCCTTTTCATCCTTCACCCGCATTAAATATTCCAGTTCTTTTACAACCTTGTCATTTACGATACTGCTGACGTCCTGGCTCAGCTGTTCATTGTTGACCTCCAGGGCCCGTCCAATGATGTGATTCATGATTTCCTGGAATTGCTCCATCTTCTCCTGAGCAATGATTACCTGCGCTGTGCTATGTACTTCAGCAAGTCCCGTCTCTCCGTCTCCGCTGTCTGTGACTACCGCGCTCTCTTTTAACGCCCGTGTCACTGATTCCTCCAGAAGCTCGTCCGGTATCACCGGATCTTTTCCGTCTTCCATGATTTTATCAAGCGCTGTCTTGATGGCTTTTAACTGGTATCCTTTTTCCTTCAGTTCCTTGATCTGCTGGAATAAACGGATGTGTGCTTCGGTGTAATACCGGTGTCCCATTTCATTTCTTGGAATCGCAAGCTCAAGCTCGTCCTCCCAGTAGCGAAGTACGTGGGACTCTACATCCACCTTTTTAGATGCGTCCGATATTAAGTAATGTATCTCAGCCATAGCTATATCCTCTCCTTTGGTTCGTATAGTTTCATAACTTACTATTTATATCTTATGCGGCGGTGAGAGGGATTATGATATATTATGAAAAATATTTTTGAAGATCTTCATAATCTTTCTTCGTGGCTTCGACCACTTCAGACATCAGTCGATAGCCAAAACGGAGTTGACGGGCTGGACGGGGCGGAACGCCCGTCGGCGCGTGGTTAATAGTTGGGAGGAGGGGAGTCCGCAGGAGCCAGGCATACGAATCAGGAAGGTTCTCCAACTATGCTGGCATAGATACAGACTTGGCAGAACCTTCCTGATTCGTATGCCTGGGGGGCGTTCGCCCCATAGAAAAAGAGGTATGGGCTGCGCGGAAAACAAGCTCAAATTGCGAGTTTGTTTTCCGCGCAGCCCATACCTCTTTTTCTATCCTGCTCATTGCTTGGCCATGTTTGCGAATTTCGTAAACTCTGGTCTCCACACTAAATTAACCGTTCCAATGGGACCATTTCTCTGCTTCGCAATAATAACTTCTGCAATATTCGGCATATCCGTATCTTTATTATAATAATCATCTCGATAAAGAAACATAACCACATCCGCATCCTGCTCGATTGCTCCTGACTCTCGTAAGTCCGACAGCATCGGACGGTGATCCTGCCTCGTCTCACACGCTCGGCTTAACTGCGATAAGGCGATTACCGGCGCGCTTAATTCTCGCGCCAGCGCTTTTAAGGATCTTGAAATCTCTGATATCTCCTGCTGACGGTTGTCTCCGCCGCCTTTTCCACTTCCACTCATCAACTGCAGGTAGTCAATAATCACCACGCTTAATCCATATTCCAGCTTCATCTTTCGGCATCTGGAACGCAGTTCCATGATAGAAATACCCGGCGTATCATCTATGATCAGTTTGGAATTGCCGATGACACCGATTCCTTCTACTACCGCATCCCAGTCGGAGTCGGACAGCGTTCCGGTTCGAAGCTTCTGGGAATCTACGTTGGATTCCATCGCTAACATACGGTTTACCAGCTGCTCCTTTGACATCTCCAGACTGAATACCATACACGGCAGACCTTTTTTTACCGCAATATGATCAACCAGGTTTAGTACGAACGCCGTTTTTCCCATGGAAGGACGGGCCGCAATCAGAATAAAGTCGGAGGGCTGCAGGCCCGATGTCTTGTAATCCAAATCGATAAAGCCTGTCGGGATTCCCGTTACGGTTCCCTGGTTTTTGGAGGCTTCCTCGATTTTTTCGAGAACGTTCATCGCAACCTGACGGATGGGGACGAAATCACCGGAATTACGGCTCTGCAATAAGTCGAATACCGTTTTCTCCGTCGTCGCCAGGATTGTCTCCAGCGGCTCTTTTCCTGCGTAACACGTGTTGGCAATGTCTTCGTTGACCTTGATCAGTCTCCGCAGGACCGCTTTCTCACGTACAATGTTCGCATACGATTTGACGTTGGCCGATGTTGGCACCGTCGTGATGATGTCCCGCACGAAGTCGAGACTGCTTACCTCGGGCGGGACATCCTTTTCCTTTAACCGGTTCTGAAGCGTGATTAAGTCTACCGGCCTGTTTTCATTGAAAAGCTCTACCATGGCCTCAAACATGACTCCATACTGGTGCTGGTAGAAATCATCGGCCGTTATGATCTCGGAAGCCGCTATAATCGCTTCCCTGTCCATCAGCATGGAGCCGATTACCGACTGCTCCGCCTCCACACTGTGAGGAAGTACCCGCTTGATCAGGGCGTCATCCATGTCTTAAGCCTCCTAGCTCTCTACTACTTTAACAGCAAGCTTCCCGGTCACTTCCTTGTGCAGCTTGATCGGAACCTCATGTACTCCAAATGTCTTAAGCGGCTCCGGAAGAACCAGTTTCTTCTTGTCAATGTCTAAGGAAAGCTGGCTCGCGATAGCTGATGCGATCTCCTTTGAAGATACGGAACCAAACGCCTTTCCGCCTTCTCCCGCCTTGATGGAAACGGTGATGGAAGACTTCCCAAGCTTTTCTGCAAGCTCCCTTGCCGCTGCCAGCTGCTCTGCTGCCAGTCTGGCCTCATTGGCCTTCTGAAGCTTTAAATCATTTAAGTTCTTCGGAGTTGCTTCGATTCCCAGCTTTTTTGGGAGAATAAAGTTTCTCGCGTATCCGTCATTGACCTTGACAATCTGGCCCTTTTTTCCAAGTGTTTTTACATCCTCTAATAATACTACTTCCATTATGATATATCTCCCTTCTCTAACATGTCTCTGATGACTTCCTTGACACGGTTTCTCGCATCCTCAAGACTCATGTCCTTCAGCTGCGCTCCCGCGATGGTCCGGTGGCCTCCGCCGCCCAGCTTCTCCATCATGACCTGGACATTCACCTCGTCGATGGAACGGGCGCTTAAGTAAATCGTATTGTTGTAGAACGTCATAACGATAGACGCCTTCATTCCGGCTATGTCAAGCAGCTCGTTCGCCGCCTGGGCGCCCACTACCGTCGGGCTTTCAATGCCCTCGGACGGGCATGTGCTGATCGCAAAACAGCCCTCAAATATCTCCGCCTCCCTGACCGCCTCCGCCTTGGCCTTATAATCGTCAAGATCGTCGCGGAACAGTTTGCGGACACGCACAACATCGGCGCCGTTTCTCCGCAGGAACGCGGCGGCCTCGAAGGTGCGGACACCTGTCTGGTTCGTAAAATTGTTGGTATCGATCACGATACCGGCATACATCGCGTCGGCCTCGGCCGATTTGATACGGATTCCGTCGGCGATATACTGCAGAACTTCCGCAACCATCTCACACGCGGAAGACGCGTACGGCTCTACGTAAGAAAGCACCGCATTGTCGATGATCTCACTGCTCTGACGGTGATGATCCAGAACCACAATGGTCTTGACCAGCTTAAGAAGCTCCGGTGCATCGGTGATGCTGGGGCGGTTTACATCCACCACCACGAGGATGGTGTTATTGTCCACTAAGTCGGCAGCCCTGGCGCCGGTCATGAAAATATCGTCCGGATAATCGCTGTTGCCGGTAAAACGGTCCATCATCGGCTTCACCGAGGAAGTCACTTCGTTGATAATAATGTTGGCCTTCTTGTTCATGGCCGTGGCAATCCGGTAGATGCCGACTGCCGCGCCGAAGGAGTCCACGTCCGTCAGACGGTGCCCCATGATCAGAAGGCGGTCCTTCGTCTCCATCAGCTCACGGAGGGCGTGGGCCTTTACACGGGCTTTCACACGGGTGGTCTTCTCCACCTGCTGCGCCTTGCCGCCGAAGTACTGAATCCGCTCCCCATCCTTTACCACAGCCTGGTCGCCTCCGCGTCCCAGAGCCATATCGATGGCGATACGGGCGTAGTCGTAGCTCTGGCTGTAACTCTCCCCGTTCATACCGAGGCCGATACTTAAGGTTACCGCCATCTCATTGCCGATGTTGACCGTCTTCACATCCTCCAGGATAGAAAAACGGTTATCCTTCAGCTCCTGAATATAGCACTGTTTGATCGCAATGAAATACTTATCCTTTTCCAGCTTCTTCACGATGCCGTTCATGGCGGTGATGTACTTGGTGATCTTCCGGTCGATCAGTGCGGTTAAAAGAGAGCGGCGCACCTCTTCCACACTCTCCAGCGCCTCCTCGTAGTTGTCGAGATAGATGAGGCCGGCCACCATCTTCTGGTCGTTGACCATCTGCTTATAAGTAAGAATCTCCGTCTCATCGAATAAATAGACCGCGATCAGCACCTGACCCGCATCCTCTGTACCGATGGCATCCGCTATGTCCTCGATGGAATCCTTCATGTAAACGGCCTTCAGCTGAACCTGATACTTACGGTCACCGCACGTGCAGTGGAGCACCACAGAGCCCTCCTCTAAATCCAGGACCTCCTTTGTGATCTCCGGAAAAATCGATGATAAGTATTTCCTCGTATTTTTAAATGGCTTTTCCTCGCCCAACACTTCTGCCAAAGCAGTATTCCCCCAGAGCACCCGGCCGCTCTCATCCGCAATTCCGTACGGAAGCTCCAGGTCGGTAAGCAGCTGTTTCTGCATCCAGGAATATTCCGCAGAAAATTCCACCAGGCCGTTTAGCAGTCGTTTCTTTCTGTAGGTGTAGATCCACAGAGCGATTCCGATATACAGCAGCGTAAACACAGCCATAATAATCCCGGCCGTCACGCTGACCGCTCCGATTATCGCATTCATGATAATCAGCATCGCCGATAGATATAACGGCCACTGCATATAAGCCCTCAGCTGCCCCTTTACTTTTATTTTTTCTTTCATATTTGTCTCCTTAGAATATAGGTTCCGCAGGCAGAGCGGGGCGCGCCTCCATGCGGAACATTTTCACATTATAGGACGTATTGTCCCGTAACATGAAAAAAGGGTTCTTTTTTCGCTATTTTAATATTATAACATAGCCTCTCTGGTTCGTCTATGATAATGGGGCAAAAAATCAGGGACTGCCCCCGCCGGAGTTCCCGCTTATGAATAAGTAAGAACCCGGTGTGCCAGTCCCATTCTGCCTGCTTTTTCCTGTTAAAACCGTCAGTATCTACTCAGAATTGCGGCGACCTCCTCCGGCTTTACATGACCGTAGGAATCGCTGTCCACCATCAGGTTCGGAGCGGTTTTGCACTCCTTTAGACATTCCTTCATCATGATCTTAAATGCACCGGACTCCCTCGCCTCCACCGCCTTCAGCACCGCCTCAAAAACTTCAGCGGAACCCTTACTGCCGCAGCGCGCTCCCGTACAGACCGTGATGCAGTGTCCATAAGGCGCCTTCTTAAAGCTGGGATACAGTTTGATCAGCTGTAAGAGAAGCGTCTGCTTCACGCCCAGTGCATCTGCCATCGCGCTGGTCTTCTCCGAAGGAATATATCCGTACAGTTCCTGTACCTCCCGAAGCATCTCCACGATATTATCCTGGCTCTTCGCATCCTTCTGGCCGCCGTAGTAGTCCACGATTTCCTGCCACTGGCGTTCCTTCTGCTCTTCTTCCTCCATCTGCATTCTGAATTCGTTTCTGTCCATGTCATTCACCAGCCCTTTCCCTCCTGTCCGGCATTACGCTCCCATCATACCAGATTTCGTTCTATATTTCTATCCTTTCCTATTTCTGCCTGACTATTCCTGTCACACAGGGTAACAGTCAGCTTACGCTGAGGGAATTTAGAAAATGAAAGGGCTGTGAAAATATGGAATTAAATCAACTCCATTTTTTCACAGCCACTTTCTGTCTTGTCTCTATTCTACCAGTTTCCCATTTTCATCCACCAGATATCCGTCCGGTGTCCTGGTATTCCGGTACATTTTTCCTCTGGTTCCGTCAGGTTCTTCATTAAAGTAGTAGTAAACTCCGTCAATGAGATACCATCCGGTCACCATCCGTCCTAAGGTGTTGTCGGAAACCGGATTTAAATAATAGGTATCCCCGTTTCCGTCCGTATACCATCCGGTCATCATGTATCCGTTTTCGTCAAACCGGAACCAGTCAAAGGCAGACTGCCCGGCCATGATATTGGCATAGGGATTAAATGCGGCAGCCCAGACATTTGCATAGCTTCCGTTGGCTCCGTAAAGATTCCAGCCTCCAGCCACCTTCTGCCAGGTTCCTTCTGTCACGTATTCCGGAACACGAATTCCTTCTATCAGCTTCGTAGCGCCTCTGTAATTCACCGGCAGGCTGCTTTTCGATTCCCCGGTTCCGCTGGAGCCGGAGCTTCCTCCGTTATTTTCCGGTTTCTCCGGCTCTGCGGGCTGATCCGGTTCTTTATCCAGAACCTTGACGGTCCAGCCTACGGTAGTAGTCCTCTGATTGCCGGATTCGATGGTATTGGTCACCCTGCACTGATACTCATACGTTCCGGGAATCTCGGTGGAGGGCAGATAGCTGTTGCCCGCAGCTCCCTCTATGGCATTCCACTGACCGTCTCCATTCTTCACATACCACTGGTAGCTTAACGTTCCTCCGTCCGTCACCCATGCGGTGACGCCCATTTTAGCTGCCTTTTCACCCTTTGCATACTCCCTTTTGCCGGCGTCAGAGCTGACAGTTGGATACTGTGCCCCTCCTTCCTCCCTGCCCAGCACCTGAACGCATGCAATCTTACTCATAACCTCTGCTGTCTGCTTTCCTGTTGCCTCGGGCTTGAAATTGATAATCTTACAGAAATAGTACGTAATCCCCGGCTTATCCATATGGGGAATGATCGTTTTTTCATTGTTATACATCGGGAGCCAAGAGGCGCCTGTCATGCTCTTTACATCGTTTTTAAACCACTGATATTCCACCTTTCCGCCGTCTTCCGATTTTGCATCAACCGTAAGAGTGATAAAGTTTCCGCTTCCCATTTCGCAGGTCTGCATCTCCTCATCCAAATCCTTTAAGAGGATCGGCGGTTTCGCATCGGTTACTGGCCCTGAAACCTCAATGAACCAGGTTGCATCGATGGTACTGTGATCGCCGGACAAAATGGTATTGGTCACGGCGCATTTATAACGAAACAGTCCGTTGTCTTTTGTGGAAGGCTTATAGCTCTTCTCGACAGCTCCTTCTATGAGCTTCCACTGACCGTCTGCCATCTCATACCACTGATAGCTTAATGTTCCTCCGTCCGTCACCCATGCATCCACTATCATGGCCTTCGGCTCTTCTCCCTTTGTATACTTTACCTCATTCGCATTGGAGCCGAGACTGGGGCGCTGTGCCTTTGCTTCTTCAACTACAATGGTAACTACCTGCGTGGACACAGAGACTTCTTTCTCCTGTGTGGCCTTCTCGTTGGTATTGGTCACAACACACCAGTAATAGGCAGTTCCCGGTTCCTCGCTGGACGGCAGATAGTTGGAGCTTTTCGCACCGTCAATGGCTTCTGCTCCGCTCTGATCCGCCTTAAGGCTCCTGTACCACTGGTAGCTGATTTTCCCTCCATCCTTCGGATTCATTACGCCGATATATAACTCATCAGCCTTTTGATTCTGCTGGTATGTAACGGTTTTGGCTTCCAGATCCAAAGTAATCACCGGCTCATCGGCCTTTTCCGGCGGCGGATTTACCACGATCGTGGCAGTCTTACTGTTTATTTTGACCTCCTTCATGACACCGCTGAAAAATTTCTGGCTTGTCACCTGGCAGCGGTAGTATACAGTTCCTACTTCGTTTGTAGGGACAGGAAAGATATTCTGGGTTTTTCCGCTTAACATCTCCCAGTTTTCTTTATCCGTACTCTGATACCACTGGCAGGTGAGCGTGCTGAAATTTTCACTCATGGCGTCGACCCGCAGCGACAGAGAATCCAGCTGGATACATTCCCTCGGCTTCTCGTCCAGATCAACGATAAAGTAAGGCTTATCCACCGCCATAGTATGGACATTTACCATAGTGCTGACAGCCTGGGCCGTCTTATTCACCGTGGCCTTCTCGTTGGTATTGGTGATGACGCACCAGTGGAAAATCTGGCCTGCCTTCTCCGTGGATGGCGTATAGGCAGGTTCCGTGGCTCCTTCAATCGGGGTGCCTGTGTCGTAATTGGCATTTATATTGCTATACCACTGATAGGATAAGGTGCCTCCGTCCTGGGACTCGGCCTTTATCCTTAATTCCTCGGCCTCATCTCCCACCCAATAATCGCTTTTTCCGGTGGTATCCAGGGTAATCTTCGGCTCCTCGGCATTCTCCACGGGTGCTTTTGGCTCCTCAATGATCACAATGACTCCGTAGGTTGCTTTGCTGGCCGTTTTCTTTCCTGTAGCCTGTAGATTTTCATTGGTAACCTCACAATCGTATAAGTGGATTCCTATCTCGCTGGAAGAAGGCGTGCAGGATGGCTTGTTACTGTCCGGTATAAATTCAACAGAGTTGTTTCCCCTGTCGCCGGTTTCATCACAGACCGTCCTCCTCCACCGATAGTTGATGGTTCCCCCGTCTGTTGGCTCTGCCACTTCAATGGTTAAGGGTTCTGCAGTCTGATTGAGTTCATATCTGACAACGCTTTTCTTTTCTAAATTCTTTATAATAACCGGCGCCTCGGCATCCCAAAGCGGCTCGATCGTCCCGCCTTCTCCCTCCGGAAGAAGCGGCGCATCTGTGTCTGTTCCGTCAAAGGCGATGAGGGACGGAAGCTCAGCTCCCACGGTAAGCTCTGTTTCCCCAGGCTGATTCCAGACATTCTTCGAAGCTGCTAAAAGCCGGAAAAACGTCATTAAGGAATCGTTGCCTGAAGCGGCGGAAAGAGTCTGGCCGTTGGCCGCCTTTTGAAGGTCTGACCAGCCCTCCTCTTTGAGCATTGCCTCCTCGCCCTCTTTTCCCAAAACCATATCCTGGCGGGCAGAGCAGTCTGTTATCATACCGGAGCTTCCCACATACCCGGCCAACCGGCCAAAGCTTTGCGCATTCTCCCCCAAAGCCGTAATTTTCACATTCAGCGCACAGCATTTTTCTATGTAGGCCCTGTAGGAAGCCACATAGCCTGCGATACCGCCGACGCCCGGGTTTTGATAACCAAAACCGCCATTCGCCGGCCCCGTAACCGTGCCTGTGGCGTAGCAGCGCTGTACAGCTCCCTCCTGCATCTGGCCCACCACGCCGCCGGCATGGCCGATTGCCATTGCTGATTCACTGGGCCATATCGACACGTCGCCGGTGGTATAGCAGTCCATAATCCACCCGTTGTCCTTTGCCGTTCCCACCAGACCGCCGGCGCTGACATTGACAGCGCCATCGTCCAAATCCTGATCAACGGTAATCTCGCAGGCAGAGTAGCACTGCTTCACATAGGAAGAGCCCTCTAAGACTCCCACCAGACTGCCTACATTACAGCCAGCGTCGCGATAAGACTTGGAATAGGCAGCAGTAACCGTAACGGTTCCCTCCACGCCCAACTGTTGTATTGTACTGCCTCCTGCCACATGGCGGAACAGGCCCACTGCATCCTGCCCCTGCATGGAATCCGGATCGGCCGTAATGGCCAGCCCCCGGATCACATGGCCGTTTCCGTTAAAGCTTCCTTTAAAATAGCTTTTCACGCTCTCACTCGAGTTTTCTGCTCCGGTTCCGATCATGATATTCCCGGCATTGTCAAGATCTTCTAACAGCTCATACTTTGTCTCCCTGCTGGCCTGATTGGTATCCGGATCATTGACTAACTCCGTCAGTCTCTCAAGCTCCTCCAGGCTGCTGATGGTGTAGGTTTTTCCTGCTTCCAATTCAGTCACGGTGTCGTCCAGGGGGATTTCCGCCTGTCTTTTAGACGCCGCAGACGGGGTGGCCGCATTGCTGTCCGTCGCCTTCCGGCCAGCGAACTCTGCACTTAGTCCCTGATCCTTAGAAAGCTGGGCGTCCTCCCACGCGAAGCTTGGCGCTCCCGACATGGAAAAGACCATGGAAAGCGTGAGAAATACAGATAAAATCCGCTTTCCGTTCTTCATTTTTCTCATTTCATTTCCTCCTTATTTTATTTCTGCGGGCAGCAAGCCAGGCAGACACGCCGGCGCACCCATTTGGCGACTGCCAAAGGAGTCAAATCCCACATTTCTCTACCGTGAATTATAGCACGAACCATGACGGCGTTTTGGACACCGTGCTAAAAATCACGTTTTCGGAGATAAAAATCACCTGTCTGTTTCGGCTCCAAAAGAGGAGAAGCATACGCTCTTTATGGCCGTTCTCCTGCATATTTGGGGAAATGAAAAGGCTGTGAAAAAATGGAATGAAATCAACTCCATTTTTTCACAGCCCTTTAAACGTTTATATCCCGTAAAACCATGATCAGCCCTTCACCGTCAGACTTCCGTCAGTACCATCTGCACAGCCGGATAATCGCCCATAATCATCGGGATGGATATCCCGGCATTCATCAGCGCGCTGCCGCTGTAGATACGGCCATCTTCCTCCAGACGATACCGTTTCTCCGGGTCTAGGCCGCGGAGCTTAAACCAGAGATCGGGGGCATTAGCCCTCACATGAGTGATCACCAGATTAAGCAGCGTCCTCGTCTTATCGCCGGATACAAACTGCCACGCAGTGAAACCGGAATCTCCCTGCGGGCTGGCGAGACGGTAGTAATCCCCGTTGTGAATGAGGTCATAATACTTTTTATAGTCTTCCACCTGCGCCTTCACTGCTTCTTTTTCATCCTCTGTCAGGAGATTTAAATCCATCTCATAACCGAAGCTGCCGGCCATGGCCACCACGCCGCGCGTCGCAAGCGGTGTCCTTCGTCCCGTCTGATGGTTCGGTATGGCCGATACGTGGGAGCCGACGGCCGAAATCGGATAGAAGAACGAAGTTCCGTACTGAATCTCCAGCCGCTCGATGCCATCCGTATCGTCGCTGCACCAGATCTGCGGCGAGTAATACAGGATAGCCGGATCGAAACGGCCGCCTCCGCCGCTGCATCCCTCGAAAAGGATATTGGGAAATGACGACGTAAAGCGCTCCATCAGGTCATAGATGCCAAGCACGTAGCGGTGGTAAACCTCGCCCTGGCGTTCTTTGGGGAGAACGGCACTGCAGACATCGCAGATACTGCGGTTCATATCCCATTTTACATACTCGACATTGGCGCTCTTTAGGACCGCAGCAATCGAATCGAATACGTAGTCCCTGACCTCGCTCCTGGACATGTCAAGCACCAGCTGATTCCTGCTTCTGCACGGTTTTCTGCCCGGTATCGTCAAAGCCCAGTCCGGATGCTCCCGGTACAGGCGGCTGTCCTCATTTACCATTTCCGGCTCGATCCAGATGCCGAATTTCATGCCCAGACCGTTGATGCCTGTAACCAGATCCGTCAGTCCGCCCTTCAGCTTATCCGTATTGACGAACCAGTCTCCCAGGCCCGCGTTGTCGCTGTCCCGGCTGCCAAACCAGCCGTCATCCAGCACCAGCATCTCGATGCCCAGCTCCGATGCCTGTCTGGCAATGGAGAGAATCTTCTCTTCATTAAAATCAAAGTAGGTGGCCTCCCAGTTGTTGATAAGGACCGGCCTCCTGGCAAACCTATATTTTCCCCGGCACAGATTGTGGCGGATAATGGAATGGAAATTGGCAGACATACGGCCCAGGCCGCTTCCGCTGTAGGTCATCATGAGCTGAGGCGTGTCGAAGGCCTCTCCCGGCTCCAGCCGGTACTCAAAGAATTCCGGATTTATTCCGCATACGGCCCGCACGGAATCCATCTGGTCCATCTCGATCTCCATGGAAAAGTTGCCGCTGTAAATCAGGGACAGGCCGTAACAGCCCCCGTGTTCCTCCGTCGCGTCAGGCGAGCACAGAATCACACCGGGATTGTGCTGATGGCTGGAGGTGCCTCTCCGGCTTCCCACCTCCATCGTCCCATGCATCAGCGGAAGGCGCTCCAGCCTTCGCTCCATGGCGTGCCGCCCGTGGAAATGAATCGCTTCCCAGGAGCCGTTCGGCAGTTCCAGACAGGCAGACATCATCTTCTCCAGCCTGACCGCCTCCTTTCCTCCATTGGTGATTCTGGCGGAGCGGGCGATCACATCGCGGTCCGCAAACACGACATAGTACAGCTCCAGTTTCAGGGAAGACGCCGCGTCCTCCAGGAATATCACCAGCGTTTCCGCCGTTTCATCCTCATCGAACAGGCACGGCAGCCCCGGAATCTTATGGGCCCCCTCCCGGATCTCCCAGGAGACATAGCGGAAGTCGGCAGCCCGCGTTCCGTCCGCCTGACACACGCCCACACAGTTGTTCCGGTAATCCCCCACTCCATAGGAGGGAAATTCCTGAGGCAGCGTATCCAGGGAAAATGTTCTGTCCTCCCCCGCCTCGTAAGGATTTCCGGAAAATCCCACGTCTTTTCTGTGCAGCAGGTAATCCATGGTACAGTCCTCTACCCTTGCGCCATAGTAGAGATGAAGCAGAATCCCGTAATCGCCTGCCTTCATCTGATAAGTCGTCCGTTTCGTCTGAAGCGTAAATACCTGTTCCGCCTGATTCATAATGATAGCCATAACCTGATCTCCTTATAATTTTATATAAAAGTATTTTTCTGACACTCTTTGAGATGCGGCTGAAACAGCCTCAAGTAAAACCACGCGTTGCCGTAAGCTGTCAGTGAAAATCCGCACATGAGCCAGATCAGAAGGTAGACGGGAAAAAGCTTCGCATCCACCATGGTAAAATACATCGGCAGGCATGTGAGGGCAGCCGTGGCAATCAGGTATCCCGGCTTGTGAAAGGCGAAATAGAATGCATGGCCGGCCAGCTTACCCAGGGTGTTGGAAAATGCGGCAATGACCGGAAATATGTAAAGCAGCAGCACTCCCGTGATCAGCCCGATACCGATAAAGCCATAGGAAAGGAGAAGGGCTTCCACTGCGGCCAAAACCGCCCAGATGGCCGTCGCCTGCATGAAGTTCTGCCTAAAGCTGTGAAAAAATGCCTTCCAGACCGTGACATCTTTATCCTTATGGAGTTTCAGCGCCGTGTAATACATGGCCGTGGTCGAGGCCCCGATCGTCACAATGGGGAGACTCGTCACAAGCCAGAGGATATTCAACGCGATCATATTTCCCAGGAATCCGAATATCTGCCCGAAAATACTGTCTTCACTCAATACATTCATCGTTTCACACATCCCTTTCTCTCTGCCGTTATCCTATAGTTTTCTATCCTACAGCTTTCCGCCGGAAGTTGCAATACCTTCAATAAACTGTTTCTGGAATATTAAGTAGATCACAATCATCGGCACACAGGCCAGCAGAGAAGCCGCCATCAGCTGCGGATAATTGTTCGTATACTGCCCCTGCATCTTCGCCAGCGCGGCGGACAGCGGCATCACCGTCTTGTTGCAGATCATGGGCCACATCAGATCCTTGTAGGCAAACACCGCGGTAAAGATACCGAGGGCCACCATGCCGGAGCGGGTCAGAGGCGCCATGATGTATAAAAATGTCTGACCGATATTGCAGCCGTCCAGACGTGCCGCCTCTTCCAGATCCTTCGGAAGTCCCAGATACGCCTGCCTCAGCAGAAATGTTCCGAACGCGGTCACAAGCCCCGGGAAAATCAGGGCAAACACGGTGTCCAAAAGGCCCATCTTACTCACCATTAAATACTGCGGAATGATGAAAATCTGTCCGGGCACCATCATCTGAAACAGGACCAGGGAAAACATGAAATTCTTTCCCTTAAAATTCAGCCGTGCAAACGCATAGGCCGCCATGGTCGCCGTGAGTACCGCGGCCGCGACTCGGCCCACGATCAGCAGGATGGTATTGATATACAGCTGAAGGAAATTCATATTATCGATAACCGTCTTAAAATTATCCGTCTGCCATACGGCCGGGAAGATGACGAACGGATTGACAGAAGTTGCCTCTGTTGATGTCTTAAATGCGGTGAGCGCCATCCAGATAAACGGCACGAGCATCGTAATGCTTACCAGGATCAAAACAACGTGAATGGATATGGCTGCCGCCTTTTTCTTTTTTTCCATGTTTCGTCTCCCCCTCTCTAATTATAATAAACCCATTTTTTCTGCGCCTTCATCTGGAATACCGTGATGATCATGATGATGGCCAGAAGTACAACGACAATGGTGGAACCAAGGCCCTTGTTATTCTGTACGAAAGAATACTGATAGAATAAGTAGACCAGGGACTGGGTCTTGGAGAGCGCCGGATTGTTTCTGTCCATAACCATAAAGATTAAGTCAAATACCTGAAGCGCGCCGATCACTCTGGTCACTGTCACGAAGAAAATAGTCGGTGACAGAAGCGGAACGGTGATATGGAAAAACTGGTAGATCCCGCTTGCACCGTCGATATTGGACGCCTCATAGTAATCCTTCGGGATCTCCTGAAGCCCCGATAAGAACAGGACCATGTTGTAGCCGATGATGGACCACACGCCGATGACGCCGATGGAATAGACTGCGATATTCGGGTTGGAGATCCAGTTAATATTTGTTCCGAACATATTGTTTAAAAGCCCGAACTCCGAGTTAAAGAGCCATCTCCACACCATGGCAATCGCCGCGGGGGCCGCAACCATGGGGAGGAAGAAGATCGTACGGTAAGCGGCCCGCCCCTTCATCTTCCGGTTCAGCAGCACGGCCAGAACCAGCGCGATGATGATGGAAAACGGCACTTCCACGATGGCGTATTTGAATGTATTAAGCAGCGACTGCCATACCTCCGGGTCTGTTAAGACCCTTTGGTAATTGGCCAGGCCGATGAAGATGTTGCCCTTTCCGAAGTCGCCGGTCTTGAAGAAGCTCTCATAGATCGTCTTGATAATCGGATAGATATTCAGTACAATCAGTCCGACCATGGTCGGCAGGATAAACGCCCAGCCCCATAAAAACTCGTTCTTTTCCCGGCTGGTGATCTTTCTTTTTATTTTCAATTCTGTTTCCTTTGCCACAGAAATCCCTCCTTCTCGTACCAGAGCGTGTTTGAAAATTCATATCCGAATTCTTCAAACACGCTCCAGGCCTTACTCGTCTGCCAGCATCTGATCCATTTTTTCTGAAATTGTCCCGCATACGGCAGCCATATCCTGATTACCGGACCATGCCTCTTTTAACTCGGTCGTCATCATGTTCCACCATACAAGAGTGCTTCTGGAATGCGGACGAAATACGATATCACCGTTCATCATATCCAGATAAGGCTGTAAATTGAACTTATCCGTGTTATTTACCCATTCATCGGATACGCCTTCATAGGCCGCCATGGTAACCCCCAGCTGCGCCTGCTTTAACTGCATATCCTTCGTTCCAAGGAACTCAATCAGCTTCCATGCCGCCTCCGGATTCTTTGTGTTGGCGCTGGCCGCCCATCCTAAACCATTATATAAAGAAACACGTTTTCCTGTCTCAGCATCCTTTGGAAGAACCGCTACGTCGCAGTGCTCTGCTATGTATTCGTTGTCCTTAAATGCAGCTACCATCCAGGAACCCTGGGACAACATTGCAATCTTGCCGGAACCGAGAAGTACATCGGTGCCCGTCTCAGACATAACCGCTGCCGGAGGCATTGCGTCTTTTACCAGCTTATCCACGTATTCCATAGCTTTAATGGTGTTTGGATCATCAAAACCAGACTTCTTCATATCATCAGAAATGACATTTCCGCCCATGGAGTAGATCACGTTCATCCAGCCATCCTGCTCATTGGAAGGATTCATGGCGATTCCGTACTGGCTTCCGTCATCCTTAGTCAGCTTCACCGCCGCATCGTATAAATCATCCCAGGTCCAGGTATCATCCGGATAGGCGATTCCGGCCTCATCGAACATATCCTTGTTATACCATAAGGCGATGGTGTCGATATCCTTCGGTATCGCGTAGGTCTTTCCGTCGTACTGGTACATTTCCTTAATGTCGGACGGGAATTTATCCATCTCCAGCTTTTCGCTGGATGCTACTTTATCGGTGAGATCCAGAAGAATGTCGTTGGACATATATTTAGTGGCCTCATTGGAATGCATCCAGAATACGTCAGGCATGTCGCCGCCTGAGGCTCCCGCCTCTAAAAGTGTCCAGTAGCTGTCCCATGTGATTACCTGTAAATCGGTCTCGACTCCGGTCTCCTTCGTGAAATCGGCGAGGATCTGATCCAGTCCCGGCTTCTGTCCGTTATCCCAAATTGCTACATTTAATTTTCCGCCTGCGTCCGCAGCCGGTGTATTTCCCGCTTCTTTGCTGCCGCCTGATGAAGAATTTCCGCCGCCGCATGCCGTTAAAGATACCGCCATCGTCACCGCCATGGTAAGTGCTATACCTTTTTTCCACAATTTGATCACTTTTATTTCCTCCTTGCAATCCTGATTCATTCTGAGTTTTCGTTATTATTACCATCTGATCTTCTTCATCGGCCAATGAATTTTTCTTTTATTTGTGCACATTTTGTAGTTATGTCTTCGTTTCTGTGACTATATATTAGCACATTGCCACTCTCACCGTAAATGGAAATACCCTGATACAAATATACCAAAATGCTTTCTTGTGCGAAATATCTTGAAGTCACCACGCATTTTGGTATATAATATTTATAATTAATCCCCAGAAATAGATAGAGCGGAGGTGCTTTTTTGTCTAATTTTTCATTTGCCCTGTTTACCGATAAGAATTTCGTCGACTGCACCCTGTTTCAATACGGATGGGAGAAATGCGATCCACACCACTCCTTCGGGCCGGCGGCGCGCAACCATTATCTGTTTCACTATATCATTTCCGGAAAGGGGCTCTTCGTCTCTACCGACAGCAGCAAAAAGGATACGGAATACCATCTTCACGCCGGTCAGGGCTTCTTAATCTCGCCCGGCCAGACCAATACGTACATTGCCGATTCCCTGGACCCGTGGGAATACGCGTGGGTGGAATTCGACGGCTTAAAGGCGCCGGAGATCATCGCCCTGTCGGGCCTGTCCTTCGATCTGCCGGTTTACAACAGCAACAATCCGGCCATGGAACAGGTCTTAAAAGACGAGATGATCTATATTGCCGGCCATACGACCGAATCTTCCTTTCATTTGATCGGCCACCTTTATCTGGCTCTCGACGCGCTGATCAAGTCCTCCAACCGCCGTATGACGGCTGTGGGCGGCCAGCTGAAGGATTTTTATGCCCGGGAGGCGGTCTCCTTTGTGGAACACAACTACCAGAACGATATCACGGTGGAGGACATTGCCGCCTTCTGCAACTTAAACCGCAGCTATTTCGGCAAGATCTTTAAGGATGTCCTCTCTGTTACGCCGCAGGAATTCCTGATCCGTTTCCGGATGGCAAAGGCCTGCGAGTACATGGAGACGACCAATCTTCCCATTGGAGAGATCAGCGCACGGGTCGGTTACCCCAGCCAGCTGCATTTTTCCAGGGCCTTTAAAAAAACGTATGGCCAACCTCCACGGGAATGGAGATTGGCCAATCAGCATAAGTAAATTCACAGTAACAGTTCATGTTCTATTTTATTTCAGGATTTCCCCGGTTTGGGCTCCCCCCTCTTCCCCTACCAGATTATACGCCTCCTGCTTATAATGGTAGGAATCCTTCATCAGCCCCCTGTCGCGGAATGTGCGGAAGGACCGTGATATCAGAAAAATGGTTTCCACGGACTCCGCCAGCTCCTCCTGGGCCTCCTGAATGGGAATATAGAGGTCCGGCAGCTCTCTGTGGTTCCCGATCTGAATCAAAAAGATTCTCTCAACGCCCAGCGCCTGAAAGGCCCGGAATAAGGTCAGCGTCTTCTCTTTATATTCTTCCTTTGTCATCCCATTGTCCGCATCCGTGCAGCCCTGGCACCAGACCATCCCAATCGAATGAACAGCGATCTTCTGAGATTCCACAAAGCTTACGCACGCCAGAAAACGCGCCGCTGCGTCCTTAAAATACGGAGTACCCGGCTGCCATTCCCGTATGCTGGAACCTCCCTTGGAACATGACACTGCAATAACCGGCCGTCCCGTCTTTCGATAACACGCATTTACAAACGCCGCAGCCATGGAGCCGGTCTTCATGCCTGGCTCCCAGACTCCTCCCTCACGGTTCTCATTTACTCCAAATGGTTCCACAAGCGGCACCAGTCTGTCCGGCTCCGTCACCGCCCGGTATTCCCAGGCCGCCCCGGGCAGCACCTTCGGAGCCAGCTGATCGTCGCCGCGTCCGGCCATATTGCTCTGTCCCATAAATAACAGAATATCTGCTTCCATCATAAGTCCTCTCCTGTTCCAATTGTCTACAGAACCTTCCGGGCCTCTCTCTCGCACCGGTAACGGTTTAACATATCCACAATCTGCACTCTCGTATACGGCTTAATGATAAAGCCGAACGCACGAATCTTCCACGCTTCCAGCGAGAACCCCGGTATTCCGGATAAGAGCACTACCTCCGGCGGATCCGGAAGCTGATATATCTTGGATGCCAGCGTGATCCCGCTGATATCCGGCATCACCACGTCAGAAAATACGATATCCACCGGATTCTCCTTCACATATTGAATTGCCGCAATCGCTTCGCCGAAGCTGCCGCATAGCTCGACGTCCTCCATCTCCCTTAATATTCTGGTAATTTTTTCCAGAAGTTCCTCTGAATTGTCTACTGCAATTGCCCTGATGCTCATAACCCCTCCTGATTTTCATCTAAAAAGAAGCCCCGGAATATCGCTATTCCAACAGCCTCCGGTAATCGAAATCATTTCCTTTGTTAAGAAATACGATACCATAAAAATGAAAAGAAGTCTATCTTTATGATAAATTATCCTTCCAGTACCAATAATAAGAGGAAATTATAATTTATAAATGATAAAATAGAAAAACAACCAGGAGGACGGAGATCACTTAAAATGGAATGGAACGAAAAATTACAAAGAATCATCGATTATGTGGAAGACCATCTGCAGCGGCGGGAAGAACCCATTGATGAAAACGTGGTATCGGACATTGCGGGCTGCTCCTTTGGTTTCTTTCAGAAGGTCTTTTCCTATATGAATGGAATCAGTTTTTCCGAGTACATCCGCTCCAGAAAACTGACGTTGGCCGGCTATGACTTAAAAAGCACGGATTTAAAGGTGGTTGATATCAGCTATAAGTACGGCTATGCCTCGCCGACCTCCTTTACGAAAGCCTTCCAGCAGTTTCACGGCATAACGCCCAAAGAAGCAAGGGATGGCCGTTCGGAATTAAAAATAGCGCCGAAGATGCAGATATCAAACAGACAGCAGTATTCGTGGCATATCGATCAGAAAGAGTCTTTCCGGCTTATAGGTATAAGCAAAACATTTTCCTGTAAAAACGGAGAGCACTACCTCCAGATCCCCAAATTCTGGAGCGAATGCCATGTGCGGGGCGATACGGCGAAACTGATTTCGCTGGACCGCGGTAATCCGAAAGGAATCTTCGGTCTGTTTACTGATTTTTGTGAACAGCACGAGGAGACAGTCTATTCCATCATGGTAATATCCGATCAGGAAGCGCCTCCGGGATTTGACGAGATCGTCATTCCCCCAGCCGCATGGGCCGTCTTCGACTGCCACGGTAACATACCGCAGTCCATACACCATGGCTGGAAGTATCTTAACGAGGAGTGGCTTATAAAGTACCCCTTTAAACATGCGGCCTGCCCCGAGTTAGAATGGTACAGTGAAGGAGATCAGACCAGCGATACGTATAAGGCCCAGATATGGATACCCATTATAGAAGAACGATGAAAATGCAAAAAGGAGCAGCGTTATGAGCGAAAAATATACATTTGATGATTTTTTATCCACTGTCGATGGAGATAACCGGGAGTTTGTAAGGGAACTGCATGAGGAGCTGACGAAACTCGGCTGCAAAACAGAGATAAAGCAGGCAAAAAGCGGCTATGTCGTCTCCTGCCTTCAGAATAAAAAGACGATCCTCAACTACGTATTCCGCAGAAAGGGACTGATGGTCCGCATCTATCCAAACCATCTGGCGGACTACATGGAGGTGTTCGATACCATCTCCGATGAGCTGGCAAAGGCCATCCGGGACACGCCTGTGTGCAAACGCCTGTTGGACCCATCCGCATGCAACTCCAAATGCGCCATGGGCTACGACTTTGTCTTTAGAGGCCAGCGGCAGCAAAAATGCCGCAGCAGTGCATTCTTCTTTTTACTTAGCAGCGATAACAGGGCTTTCGTAAAAGCGCTGTTGTTGAACGAAGCTAATGCATCTGTACAAGTATGACTCACACCAGCTTAAAAATACGTAATTTCTAACCGGAAAGGAATAACAATTATGAGAAATATGGAACCGCCGTTTCGAATCGAGAAAAAAGACAGTTTCCGCGTTGTCGGCCCTGCCATGCGCACAACAAATCAAAAAGGGCAGGGAAGGAAAATGATTCCCGCACACTGGGCGGACTTCAAAGCGAAAGGGCTTGAGAAGGACTTATTATCACGGGCGAATCGGGAACCTTACGGTCTGTTCGGCATTAATATCTATAACACCGATGAAGCCGATCCGCAGATATTCGATTATCTTATAGCGGTATCCAGCGATACGGAGGCGGGGGATGCATTTTCGTCTTATGAAGTACCGGCCAGGACCTGGGCCATCTTCCCCTGTACCCTTGAAACGATCGGAAAGACGGAAGCGCAGGCCATCACAAAATGGCTGCCGAAATTTAAATATAGACCGTTAAATAAAGGCTACATAACCGGCCGGATGAAATCAAATGCACCGGATCTCGAGTATTATGGGGAGAATGGCCTTGTGGAGGTCTGGATTGCGGTGGAGAAAAAATAAAGAGTCCGGCAAGCCGGACTCTTTCATCGTAATGCGGCATCCACATCCGCAGCTTATCTATGCAACGACTTCTCCCGCAGACTTCTTTGTATCTGCGGTCTCTGTATTTTCTGAAGTCACATCTTTTCCGATCAGCTTCTTAATCCCCTCAAAGGCTACAATCACACCCAGAATCAGAAGAAGTACTGCAAATACCAGCTGCAGGGCATTGCCAAAGACAAACTGGCCGGAAAGTGCAGTCACCAGCTCCGTGATCTTTAAAGCCAGAGCCGTAAATGTGACGCCGAGCATGATCACCATCGGCCCCCAGAGCATGGCGCCCTGGCGTTTCGTCTTCTTTAAAAATACGGCGCAGGCAATCAGGGCCAGTGCGGAAAGCAGCTGGTTCGCCGAACCGAACAGCGGCCAGATGCTGGCGTAACCGGCACGGGAAAGCGCATAGCAGAGCACCAGTGTCAGGATGGTGGCAAAATACTTATTGGTCAGAACCTTGTTAAGCGGTGACTGATTCTCCGGTGCGATGCTGTCATCCGTGAAGAATTCCTGGAACGCGATACGTCCCACACGCGCTACGGAATCGAGACTCGTCAGCGCAAACGCCGAAATCGCCAAAGTGATTAACGTATAGCAGACGGACTCAGGAAGCCCCAGGCTTGTCAAAAAGATGGAAATAGCCTGTGCAAACAGCTGCGGCGGCGTTCCTGCCGGAAGTCCTTCCTGTGTGGCGACGAATCCGGCCGCAATCAGCGCCGTAATGGCGAGAAGGCTTTCCAAAAGCATGGCTCCAAAGGATACCGGAAGCATGTTTTTTTCATTTTTAATCTGCTTGGAAGCCGTTCCTGAGGCAACCAGAGAATGAAAACCCGATACAGCGCCGCAGGCAATGGTGACGAACAGCGCCGGGAATAAGTAGGAGACGCTCCCGTTGGCCGCGGTCAGCTTGAAGGCTGTAAAGGAAGGCAGATTCATAGACGGATTGTATACACAGATGCCGAGCACCGATCCCACGATCATGGCGATCAGCAGATAGCTGTTTAAGTAGTCACGAGGCTGTAAAAGCGCCCATACCGGTGTCACACAGGCAATGATCACGTAGATAAATACGAAAATCAGCCATGCGCTCTGCGGCACATAGATGGGGAATGCCAGCCCCAGGCCTACGGCCAGTACGAGAAGCGCGATTGCAAACAGTGTGTTAAGCATCTTGGGGAATCTCGTATATTTCAAATAAAAGCCCAGTCCCACGGCAAATGCGATGAAGAGCAGCGAGGTCGTCGCAACCGCGCCGTTGGCAGTCACCGTGGCTTTGTTGGCGTCAAAACCATTGAAGGTACCCGCCACGATATCGGCAAATGCCGCTACCACCAGAATGGAGAACAGCCAGGTAAACAGCAGAAACAGCCGTTTTCCAAGTTTTCCGATATAGAGTTCGATGATATAGCCGATGGAACGGCCCTTATTTTTCACGGAGGCATACATGGAGGCAAAATCCTGTACTGCGCCGAAGAACACGCCGCCCAGCAGAATCCAGAGCATAACAGGAAGCCATCCGAACATCGCCGCCTGAATCGGTCCGTTGATCGGCCCCGCGCCGGCAATTGATGCAAACTGGTGGCCAAATACCACGTTGGTATCGGCCGGAACGTAATCCACACCGTCCTCCATCTCATAGGCGGGCGTTTTGGAATCCGGATTGATGCCCCATTTCTTTGCAAGATACCTCCCGTAGATCAGGTACGCGCCGCCCAGCACTACGACGGCAAGAATCATCATTGTTAAGCCATTCATACTCTGTCTCTCCTTTTTCTTCAACCAGACCAATTCCTCCTGTGTCTGGCCAGAAGTTCCGGAGTAAAAAAGAAACGCCCCTTCCGCTGTTCGCTTATTACCGCCTGTCGGGCGGCAGTCATGCGGCGCGTAAGCCCCGTCTTTATCCGCAGCGCTTCTTCCAGTCGGGAAGGCGCCTGGGGACAAATTTTCACTTTTTCATTCCAAACCTCTGATGAAATGGAGTTTATCACTTTACAGTATAGAAATCAATAATAAGTTTATACTTTTTTTATATTTTATTTACATATCTTTTATAACTTACAGTTATATAAATTCAGGGCATTGACTACCGTTACCATACCACGGAGAGATCGCTCCTTGTTTTTATCTGCACAGTCTCATGCTCTCTTAAATACTGAAGGGCCATCTGCGGCACCTCGGAGCCGATCCGTTTCACCACCCGGCATTTGCGGTAGAAATCATAGCCGCCCGTCCCGCTGGCACGGTAATCGCTCATACAGAGCGTAAGCTTCCGTCCGCCAATGGGGGCCCCGTCATACAGAAGCTTCGTCACACGGTCTCCCACCGGTCTGCGCAGATCGAACTCACAGGAAATCCCGGCGAAGAAGTCGTAATTGTAGTGCTCGACCTTAGGCTTTAAAAATACGTCCGAAACCCGCACTTCTCCGTTTTCCACGGTGAAATATTCCGCACACCGTTCCAGTGCCTTCTTCATCACCGTTTCGTCCACTTCCAGAACCACCAGTGTGTTGGCAAACGGGTACACAGACACGATATCCCGTGTCGTCACACGTTTCTCCAGACCCATCGGTGTGTTCCCCAGCCCCACACAGGAGATATCCGCTCCCGAATATTCCAGCTGGAGCTGGTTAAAGAAATCGGCTACCCTGGAACCCTGAAGCGCCATCGCAAGCTTGGACTGCCGGGGAATATCCTCCTCCAGGCTGCCCGCCTTCTCGTCAAGCCACTGCTGAACCCTCTGCTCCAGCGGAAGCAGGGACCGGTACGGTTCCTCATCATGAATCTCTCCCGCCGGATTGATCGAGGCCGAGACGGACACTTCTCCAGCCTCACAGGCGATTTCCAGCTTTGCATAGCAGACCGCATTTGCCGGAAGCTGCAGCGTTGTGGTCCCGTTTATCTTCCTGGCAGGCACCATCATGTGCTGATGAGCGGTCAGCAGCACGTCGAAATCCAGCTCCCGAAGGATCCGGCATCCCACATTTTCCCCGCTCTCACTCAGCAGGTCTCCGGTTTCCAGATCACATTCATAGCCGCCGTGATAGATGCACACCGTCACATCCGAGATCGCCTTTAAGCGCTCCAGTTCCCGTTCTGCCGCTGAAAAGGCGTCGGTCACTTTCAAATCCCTCATATGCCCCGGCTGTTCCCACACATTGACAAAATCGGTTACCACGCCGGTTACTCCCATCCGCAGACCATTTTCCATGGTAAACACCTGGCTGGATATCACTCCCAGGCGGCCTTTCCGGTCCCGGACATTGGCACAGATGCAGCGCGCGTTTAAGGCATTTAAATGATGCTCCAGATACTCATATCCGAAGTTAAAATCATGATTTCCAAGAGTCACCGCGTCGTAACCGCCGGCGTTAAAGACATCCGCAATGGCATGTTCCGCCTCCAGGCCTTCCTTCCTGCCCGCGGACAGGTAAATGGCCATGGGGGACCCCTGTAGCGTGTCGCCCCCGTCCAGGACCAGCGTATTCCCGTCCTTCTGATAATTGGCAATGCAGTTTAACAGTCCGGCCGGCTTCTCGCTCCGTTCCGTGTATGCAGAAGGGAAAAGATATCCGTGGACATCTGATGTATAATAAATTTTTGCTGTCTTTCTCATGTTTATCCCCTCGTCAGTTTTACCCTGATTCTCGTGGAAATGTATTCCACAATCAGAACCAGCACAATCAGTCCCACCAGAATGGCTCCCGCCTCGTTCCAGCGATAGGAATTCATGGCGAAGATCAGTGGTGCGCCGATACCGCCCGCGCCTACCAGACCCAGCACAGTGGCATCTCTTAAGTTAATATCAAAACGGTAAATGACCGTCGATGCAAAATTCGGAATCAGCTGAGGCAGAATTCCATACCTGATCTTCTGCATCGTATTGCAGCCGCAGGCGTCCAGCGACTCCAGAATTCTGATGTCCAGATCCTCGATTGCCTCAATATACATCTTGGACACCATACCGATGGAACACACGGACATGGTCAAAAGTCCCGTAAATGCCCCAGGCCCGCTGACACGGATAAACATCAGTCCATAGACAAACGCCGGCACGGTACGGATTGCCATGATGGCCATCCGGCTCAGCCAGGCGATGGGCGCCGGCATCAGATTCGATGCGGACAGAAACGAAAACGGGATCGCCAGTACCGCGCCCACCAGTGTACCCAAAAATGCGATGCAGACGGTCTCCAGAAGAAGGTAGGGCACGCCCTGCATGGTAAAGTTAAAGAGCAGCTTTGGATCGGGATGAAAGATTCCCTTTAAAATGTTTAAGGCGATCTGCCCGCCGTTTGCTCCGCCTCCCGTGAATTCCACCGCGGAACCGGACCATACGATCAGGGCCACCACGATCACCGATACCACAATCTGGTATACCGTGCTGCGCGGACGATCTTTATATGCTTGTTCAATCTGTTTGTTCATTTTCCGCTCTCCCCTCTATACCAGTTTTTTCCGGCAGTAACGGCTCACCGATTCGATGATGAATACCGTAAGAAACAACATCACCAGGATCATGCCGACGCTGGAATACTCTCTCCAGCCCAGCTTTTCATTCAGGATCAGTCCCAGGCCGCCCGCGCCCACGTAACCGAGGATCGCGGCGTACCGGACATTTCCCTCAAAACAGAACAGGCCGTTGGAGATGTAGGATGGGAGCACCTGCGGAATAATTGCGCTGACAAATGCACGGACCCGCGTAGCCCCGATAGCTTCCACCGCCTCGAAGGCGCCCATATCCACCGTCTCGATCTCCTCATACAGGATTTTCCCCATATAGGCGAATGTGAAGATGGCAATCGCCGTGGTTCCTGCCAGAGTGCCCAGTCCGAATACATAGGTAGCGATCAGAGCGGTTACCAGCGTAGGAAGCGTTCTAACAATACTCAGGAACAGCCTCATGACACTGATCACCAGCCTGCTCTTAATCACATTGGTGGAAGCCGCCATGGCAAACGGTACCACCAGCACCGCGCCGGCCACCGTGCCTAAAAGTGACATTTTGATGGTATCAAAAAGCGGTTTCCAGATCTGTGACATATAGGAGACCCTCGGCGGGATCATCATGCCCAGTATGACGAAAAACTGATTTCCCCTCTCGGCCAGAACCCTCAAGTCAAATCCGGTTATCTTCACGGAGATGGCCGTCATAATCAGCAGGATAACCGCAACGAGAGGCAGACGCGAAGCCGGTTTTTCAATTGTCTTACCATTGGAAATCGTCATTTTCTTCGGCGGAAAGACCTTGTCGTATAAACTCATCCGGCCACCTCCTGCTCCAGCTTCCCTTCGTAGATATTGTTCAGGATCTCTTCATTGACATCGGATACGGGGCCGTCATAGACGATCTGGCCCGCACGGATGCCGACCACGCGGCTGGCGTACGTGAGTGCCAGTTCCACGTGGTGAATGTTAAGAAGAATGGTGATATTCATCTCCTTGTTGATCCTCTGGAAGTCCTCCATAACCTGCTTGGCCGTTACCGGGTCTAAGGATGCCACCGGCTCATCCGCCAGGATGATCTGCGGATTCTGCGCCAGGGTTCTCGCCAGGGCCACTCTCTGCTGCTGCCCGCCGGATAGCTGGTCCGCGCGCACAAACGCCTTGTCCAGAATCCCCACCTTATCCAGAGCCTCCAGGGCCGCCAGCCTGTCCTCCTTCGGATAGATCCCGAAGAGCGCCCGGATAAAGGACAGATCCGGCACCTTTGCCATCAGCACATTATTGATGACCTTTGTCCGGGTCACTAAGTTAAACGACTGGAAGATCATGCCGATCTTTCTGCGGAAACGGCGGAGTTCCTTACCTTTCAGCTGCATCACATCGGTTCCGTCCACAGTAAGCTTCCCCTCGGTGATGTCGTGCATCCGGTTAATGGTCCGCAGAAGCGTGGATTTCCCGGCGCCGGAAAGGCCAATGATCGCCACAAATTCTCCCTGCTCGATCTTTAAATTGACATCCTTCAGTGCGTTAAAACCATTGGGGTACGTCTTTCCTACTTTATCAAATTCAATCATGCTCCTACCTCGACTTTAGTATTTTCTCATGGAAACCCAAAAGGAGGCGCCGTAAACCATATTTCTTTACGGTGCCTCCTTAATAATCGTGCTTATCGCTTATTTGGCATTTAATTCCTGAATCATCTTCTGTGCTGCGCGCTCATTATCGTAATCGGAAGACTGTGCAGGCTCATATCCCATATGGCTGTAAATGGCGATTACCTTCTTGCCCTCTTCTGTCTTTCCAATGTTGATAAAGGCATTCTGAATGGCTGTCTTAAAGGCGTCATCCATAATCTTGGAAGTCTTGCTTACGCTGACTGTATCATTATAGATTGGAGGAGTTACACCGATCACATTCGTCTCTTCCCAGATCGATCCGCTTCTTCCATACTCGGAATTCCACTTTTCTTCATAGTCTCTGCGGGCATCTGCGTATGTACAGAGGACATCCACCTGTCCGGAAGCCAGTCTTGCAAATGCGCTGCCGTAAGAATCGGACTGAACCGCATGTCCAAGATCCAGAATGTTCTTCTCAAAGTTCTCCTGAAGCCATAAAGACGGATAGATGTATCCGGCCGGTGATGAGGAAGACATCACGCTCCAGTTTGCGCTGCTTAAATCATCAAAGGTCAGCGCTTCTCCGCTGTTAACCTTCTTTGCCAGCTCCTGCCCTTTTTCAGATGGTCCTGCGATCATCAGCGCACGGTAGGAAGTAACCTGCTGGTCTGTCGGCTCCGTCGCCTTACCGTCATTCCAGTCCTTGGCGCTGTCGGAATTCTTGCTCAGTCCGTCACGGGTTGCTGTCAGGATTACATCGGCACCATCGTCGTAAAGCACATAGGTACCGCCTGGAATCAATCCAATGTCCGCCGTTCCAGCGGAGAGTGCCTCGCCTACCGCCTCATAGCTGGTACCTACTGTGATAACCACCTCGCCGATATCATACCCTTCCTTAGCGAGTTCTGCCTTTAACATATCCTTTAATGGTTCTGTTGCCGTTACAATCTCTTCCGGTTCTCTGGAAGGAACGAAGTATACGTTCAGTTTGTCAATCTTCTTGTTTTCCGCAGCGGCCGTCTGTTCTTCAGTCGCTTTCTCCGATGCTCCGGAAGCGGTCGTCTCCACAGCAGCCTTCGTGTCCGCTGCGGTATCCTTCTGTCCGCCGGATCCTGAACATCCGCTGACCATTGCTGCACACAGTGCAATTGCCATCATTACAGAAACTGATTTTTTCATAACGCTCTCCTTTACCTGATCCATCTTCTCTGGGGTTACCGTTATGCGCTGTCGCCAACCTCTAGCTTGGTGGGAAGATAAATTGTCATGTTGTCGCTGCGTCCGCCCTGGATCTGTTCCAGGAGAAGTTTGATCGCTGTCTGCCAGACAATCTCCGGAAACATACGAACCTTGGTGTACGTCGGCCACTGGGATTCCAGTGTCTCGATATCCTTGTAGATCACCACGGCCACATCCTTGGGTACCCGGAGCCCCGCATCAAAAAATGCCTCCAGCACCCCTTCGGCCACCTCGTCGCTGCCTAAAAGCACAGCTTCCGGCAAATGCCCCGACGCTGCCGCCTGTCTTGCAAGCTCGTATCCGCCATCCCGGCTGAACTCCCCGATAAAGAAGTGATTCTCATCGTAACAGCCCCGCTCCCGGAAGGTCTCTCTCAAGCCCTCCAGTCTCCGGTAACCGATGCGCAAATCTCCCTCTTCATAAAGTCCGCCTATGTATCCGACACTCCGGTACTGCTTTCTGTCCAGAAGATAGTAAAGCATCTCCCGAATTCCCTTTGTAAAGTCCATGACGATACAGTCGTATTCGTAGTCTTTGGGATCCGAATTAATAAACACGATGGCAAAGCTCTGCATCCGCAGACTCTCCATCTCCGACTCGGAGAAGACACCAAAGGCGATGATTCCGTCGTAATGTGACGGTGCCGCCTTGTCCATACGTACAAACTTCACGTCGGTCTTTTCCGCCATGGTCTTTGCAATGCAGTCCAGAGAAGAAATCCGGATATTCGGCCTGTCCTTCCTGATGATGTGCCAATCCGCAACTCCTATGACAATTTCCTTTTCTTTCTGCGCATGCCGCATTCTGGGTGGGACATAGTTTAATTCGTGGGCAATTTTAAATATCTTCTTTCTTACTTCAGGACTTACCACAATGGTGTCATCCTGATTCAGCACACGTGATACCGTCGTACTCGAGACGCTCGCCAGCTGAGAAATTTCTTTAATTGTAGCCATGTTTTATATCCTCACCTTTCAATTTTATTATAGTTCCATTATCTTCCAGAGTCAATGAAAATAGTAAATATTTACTGAAATTTTACTAAGAAATAAAGCGTCCTTTACAATTCGAAAAGGGAGACCGTTTACCGGCCTCCCCTCACTGTACGTGGCAGTCTCACAGTTAGTCTAAAAACTGATCGCCATATCCATAATGTTCCACCACATAGTCAATATCCTTATCGCCTCTGCCGCTTAAGCACACCAGGATCGAACCCTGTCTCATCTCCTTCGCCCTGCGCATCGCGTATGCCACGGCGTGGGAGCTCTCAATCGCGGGGATGATTCCCTCATAGCGGGACAGTTTGAAGAAAGCTTTCATGGCCTGCTCGTCGCTGACTGTCTCGTATTTCACACGGCCCAGGTCATGTAAAAATGCGTGCTCCGGTCCTACCGACGGGTAGTCCAGACCACTGGCAATGGAATATACCGGCGCCGGTTCTCCGTTCTCATCCTTCAGCATGATGCTCTCAAAGCCATGCATGATGCCCTTTTCTCCAAATTTCATGGAAGCCGCGTGGTCGCCTAACTTCTCGCCTCTGCCTAAAGGCTCCACGCCGGTGATGTCCACAGGATCATCCAGGAACGGAATGAACATACCGATGGAGTTGCTTCCGCCGCCGACACAGGCGCACACCTCGTCCGGGAACATCCCTGTCATCTCATAAAACTGGTCTCTCGCCTCGTATCCCACGACTGACTGGAAATCACGCACCATCAACGGGAATGGATGCGGGCCCAGCGCGGAACCGATACAGTAGATCGAGTCCTTATAATTCTTCGCATACGATTCGAAAGCGGAATCAACTGCTTCCTTTAAGGTCTTGAGACCGTGTGTCACAGGCACCACCTTGGCGCCCAGAATCTTCATTCTCGTCACATTGGGAGCCTGCTTCGCAATGTCGACTTCCCCCATATGAATCTCGCACTCCAGGCCAAAGAAAGCCGCAGCCGTGGCTAAAGCCACGCCGTGCTGGCCAGCTCCTGTCTCCGCGATCAGACGCTTCTTTCCCATGAACTTCGCCAGAAGTCCCTCGCCCATGCAATGGTTTAACTTATGAGCCCCTGTGTGGTTTAAGTCCTCTCTCTTTAAATAGATCTGGCAGTTGCCGATGCTTTTGGAGAGACCTTCGCAGTGGTAGACCGGCGTCGGCCTGCCCTGGAACTCCTTCCTGATTCTCCGCAGTTCGTTGATAAACTGGGAGGAGTGGCAGATCGTCTGGTATGCGTCTGCAATCTCCTCAAAAGCCGGGATCAGTTCATCCGTTAAATAAGCGCCTCCATAAGGGCCAAAACGCCCGTCTTTGTCCGGGTAGTTCTTCAAATATGTCCTGTAATCCATATCCTTCTCCTTTATAACTGTTTTTGTTAGCCGCTAAGTGTTTACAGTATAGCATAAATAGGGGGCGCTTGAAAGACTTGCGGCGTTACTATTCCATTATTTCTTCTTATCCAAATTTAATTTTGCAAACGCATCCGCAAACGCTGAGTTGATCGGCGCCTCCGCCTCCTTCTTCTGCTGGTTTAAATATTTGGCCACGTCCTTTTTCGATACGCCTGCGCCCTCCTTGGCCCGGCGGTCCTTGAAGGATGACAGTTTTTCCTTATAACCACATTTGCATACAAAGATCTGACTGTCTCCTTTTCCGCGCAGCTCCATCTTCTTATGGCAGACCGGGCAGCGTGCGTTGCTGGTTCTGGCTACGGTTTCCCTGTGGCCGCACTCCCTGTCCTGACACACCAGCATCTCGCTGTTCTTCCCTTTTACGAGAAGCATCCGTTTGCCGCAGACAGGGCATTTTGTATTTGTCACATTATCGTGGCGGAACTGGCCCTCTCCGCTTTTAATCTGGGAGATCAATTCATTGGAATAGGAGCGGATATCCTTCATAAAGGCGGCACGCTTCAGCTTTCCATCCGCAATTTTCGACAGCCGCATCTCCCAGTCAGCAGTCAGTTCCGGTTTTCTCAAATCCTCCGGAACCAGGGTGAGAAGCTGTTTCGCCTTAGAGGTCAGGCAGATGTCCTTCCCCCGTTTCTCCAGCAAGAAGCTGGAAAACAGTTTCTCAATAATATCTGCTCTGGTGGCGACGGTACCCAGACCGCCTGTCTCTCCCAGCGTCTTCGCCATAGCTTTATCCTTCGATTCCATATAGGCGGTGGGATTTTCCATAGCAGAAAGCAGTGTCGCCTCGTTAAATGGAGCCGGCGGCTTCGTCTTTCCTTCCGTCATTGTGACGGAAAGCTTCGGAATCCTGTCCCCTCTCTTTACATCCGGAAGTTTCTGCGCGCGTATCTCCTGCCGCTCCGAATCCTCCCCGTCATCCTCGTCGTCATCCTGCCCCTCATAGACCTCCCGCCATCCGGCGCTCTTTACAATCCTGCCCTTTGCGGCAAAATTTTCACCGGCCAGTTCTACCGTAAGCTCCGTCTGCTCGTACTCGAAAGGCGGATAGAGAACGGCGATGAATCTTCGCACCACGAGGTCATAGATTTTGCGTTCCTCCACAGTCATATGGTCCAGCTGTACGAACTGCTCCGTCGGTATGATGGCATGGTGGTCCGATACCTTCTTATCATCCACAAAAGACGGCTTAGCCACAATCTTCTGATTCATCAGGCGCCCGGCCAGTTTCCGGTACGGGCCCACGCCGCAGGCCTCCAGGCGCTCCTTGATTGACGGTACGATATCCGAGCTCAAGTATCTGGAATCCGTTCTGGGATACGTCAGGACCTTGTGATTTTCGTAAAGCCGCTGCATGATATTGAGCGTTTCCTTGGCCGAATAATTGAACTTCCGGTTTGCCTCCCGCTGAAGCTCTGTCAGATCATAGAGCTGCGGTGCATACGTCTTCTTCGGAATACGCTTTACCTCGGTTACAAGCCCCTGGCCGCTGCCAGCCTCGATCTTCTTCATAATTCCTTCCACCCGTTCCTTATCAAAGGAGCGGAAGCTCTTTGACTTTTCGTCGCGCCACGTCAGTATGAGCGGTGGTGTCTGGCTCTTTGCCGCGATTCCGTAATAGGGCTTCGGCACAAAATTCTTAATCTCCTCCTCCCGGCTGGCGATAATTGCAAGGGTCGGAGTCTGAACACGGCCGCAGGACAGCTGCGCATTGTACTTGCAGGTCAGAGCTCTGGTAGCATTGATTCCCACCAGCCAGTCTGCTTCCGCCCGGCACATGGCGGCATCATAGAGATTGTCGTATTCATGGCCGTTTTTCAGCTTCGCAAATCCGTCCCTAATGGCCTTGTCCGTGACAGACGAAATCCAGAGTCGCTTGATCGGCTTCCGGCATCCGGTTTTCTCCAGGATCAGCCTGGCCACCAGTTCCCCCTCCCGGCCTGCATCTGTGGCGATAATGATCTCGCCCACATCCTTCCTCTGAAGCTGCGCCTTGACCGCACTGAACTGTTTTCCCGTCTGTTTGATCACTTCCAGCTTAAACTGCTCCGGCATCATGGGAAGGTCTTCCATCTTCCACGTCTTATACTTCGGGTCGTAATCTTCCGGGTCCGCCAGCGTCACCAGATGCCCCAGCCCCCAGGTTACAATATATTGATCGCCCTCCAGCGCGCCGTTTTGATTCCTTCCGCAGCGAAGGACCCTGGCAATATCACGCGCCACCGACGGTTTTTCTGCTATTACTAAAGATTTCATTTTGTTTATTTCCTTCCTGACCCCGTTTACTGCCGGTTGTCCACTTTTTGCATGCTGTTTAATATCTCTGTGATGGATTCACTTCTGCCATCGCTGTAAAGAGCAATCAGAAACATGAGGTGAGATCCGATCTCCCTGCAATAGATATCCTCGTTAACATCGGCCGACAAGGATAGCTTTATATAGGAGTATCCGCCCAGCATTACACTCTCCGTTATGGTGGAAGGAGTCCCGCCGGCCATGATCTGCCGGCTCATCTCCTCTAAACAGGTTTTCGGAGTGTAGCCGTAATAATCAGAAGATGGGGACTCGGTATCCTCATAACATATCATCAAATGGGCCAGGCTTTTCCCCTGCTCCATACTGAAATTGCTTCTGGAATCCACAACAAAATCTAAATAATTCTGACTTCTGTCCCAATCCCGAATGGACCATTCAGCGTGGCCTCCCGGAAAGGTGATTTGATAATCAGCCCATTCGTTTGTAAATATACTTCCGCTTTCGTTTAAATATGCAGCTGGAGAAAGGGCAGATTCCTCTACACCGGGTTCTTTTGTCTGACTGCATGCACCGGAAGCATCAAAATCATAACTGGTTCCATGGAATACCTTCCGGGTATTTCGCAGCATATGCCCATCCGGTTCCAGATAATACCATAGGCATTGATCCCACAGCCAGCCGGTATCCATATAGCCATCCCGATTTAAATAGTACCATTCTCCCTGCACCTCAACCCATGAATTGATCGTCGGCTCACCATTGTCCTGCAGATATTGAACTCCCTGTTCTGTCCTGTTCCAGTCTCCATTCGCCAGCACAGCGCTTGCTTCACTTGCTGTCAGAGCCCCGGTAAACAGCGTACATAGAAGAATTCGCTTCCACTTCATGCATTTACCTCCTAAAAGAATTCCGCTTTATTCCTGTGCCATCTGGAGTCTCAACGTCTCACTGTGCCGGACAGCCAGTTCTCGTACCAGTATAACATAAATTCCAGACAATTTCAGCCCTTTAAAAATGATGGAAAAACAGCTTGTCCCAGGCCGCCTGTCCATGTTATACTACTATCACAAAACCGATGATAGCCTTTATAAGAAGCTATCGCCACAGGAATCCGGTTTCTGTCCGCATTCCTTTCTGCCCAATTCATATGGCATTCTACGTCCGTTCGGACTTAAGAATCCCCATTTACCAAAAATCAATGTAAATAACACCAAAAAATAAGCAGGGATATTGTCTGTTTTTGAAAAAAACATTATAATGGAGATAGGTTCTTATATAGCTGGAAACGGAGGCTATATGAGCAATACGAATGATGCAGGCGGCTCCAAAGATATACCGGACAACTTTCCGGCGGAAGATCTTGTCTTAAAGAGCGCCATGCAGTTTTTCGGAGATGAACTGCTGTCATACTTAAAAATCACTGCGGAACCGGTAACAGTCGGGCAAACGGAATTTGTCCATCTGGAAGCGAAGCAGCTATATGAAGACTTTAACTTCATTAAGCCTGACCAAAGCTGGATTCATCTGGAGTTTGAGAGCGACAGTATCAAGGAGGAGGATCTGCGCCGCTTTCGCAGTTATGAAGCAGTCACCGCGTATATCTGTCACGTCGATATCACGACTTACGTGATCTGTTCATCAACCGTAAAGGAAATCTTGTCAGAATTAAAGACCGGACACAACACCTACCGGATCATCCCGATTCGTCTGAAAGACAAAGACGCGGATGAATTACTTGCCAGGCTGTTTGAAAAGCAGAAAAGCTGGAACATTCTGATCTTGTCCCCCTGCTGCTCACCACATTGATGTCTGGTACCACGAATCAAAAAGACCGGATTATTCTGGCAAATCAGCTGATCACTAAATCCGGCGCTATATCAGAGACAGATTTAAAAAAGATGCAGGCAGTCCTGTATACACTTGCAAACAAGTTTCTGTCAAAAGACGATTTAAACCAGGTAAAGGAGGTGCTATTCATGACACCATTAGGTCAAATGCTGGTGAAAGATGGATTTGAAAAGGGCATAGAAAGAGGGATCGAAAGAGGCGCCGGCGCTCTGATTTCCATTTGTCGGGAAACAGGATTTTCCTATGATGATACCCGTAAAAAGCTGATTGAAAAGCTGGAACTGGACTCCCCCGCCGCAGTCAGATATATGGAAGAATTCTGGAGCCGGACCTCTGTCTGATTCCTTAAAAGGCCGCCTTGATATCACGACTGCATAAAATAATCTCACCGAAAAAACAGCGGCAGAAAGAGCCACTAAGGCTCTCTCTGCCGCCAAAAGTCATACGCTTTTGCATAGATCCGGACACTTCTCTGACCTATATCCGATACTTCTCATACTCCAACTCACAGGGATTTCCCTTGCAGAACAGGATCTCGCCCTTTGTCAGATTAATAATCATGGAGAATTTTATCGCTGGCCTATACGCCGGGAGTCGCCCAGCCCTGCGTGGAGATCCACCGTAATCCTGAGGAGAGTTATGAACTCACCGGCCGCGGAAACTTAGTAGCCGTCGTCACAGACGGAACCGCGGTACTTGGCCTCGGTGATATCGGCCCAGAAGCCGCCATGCCTGTCATGGAGGGTAAATGCATCCTGTTCCGGGAATTTGCCGGAGTCAATGCATTTCCCATCTGTCTGGCTGCAAAGGACGTGGATGAGATCATCCGGACCGTGGAATGCATGGCCCCCACCTTTGGCGGCATCAATCTGGAGGACATTTCCGCCCCCAGGTGTTTCGAAATTGAACGAAGACTGAAAGAGCGGCTTTCCATCCCTGTCTTCCACGACGATCAGCATGGGACGGCCATCGTCGTGCTGGCAGGTCTCATCAACGCATTAAAGCTGACCGGAAAGAAGAAAGAGACTGCTCGGGTCGTGATCAGCGGCGCCGGGTCTGCCGGAATCTCCATCTGCCGCCTCCTCATGTCTCACGGCTTCCGTGACATCGTGATGACGGACAAATGCGGGGCGCTGGCCCCCGGAGAGTCCTTTATGAATCCGGCCCAGCAGGAGATGGCCGCTGTCACCAATCCGCGCCAGGAACGCGGTCCGCTGGAGACAATTATCAAAGACAAAGATATCTTCGTCGGAGTATCGGCCCCCGGGATTGCAACATCGGCCATGATCTCCACCATGGCACCGGATTCTATCGTATTTGCCATGGCTAACCCGGTTCCCGAAATTATGCCGGACGAGGCGAAAGCCGGCGGCGCCCGTGTTGTTGCCACCGGACGCTCCGATTTCCCGAATCAGATCAACAACCTTTTAGCCTTCCCGGGAATCTTCCGCGGAGCGCTGGACGTCAGGGCTTCCGATATCAACGAGGATATGAAAATGGCTGCCGCAGCGGCTATCGCCGGTCTGGTAACCGATGAAGAGCTGTCTCGTGACTGTATTATTCCAAATCCACTGGATAAAAGAGTCAGCGCTGCCGTCGCCAGAGCCGTAGGAGAAGCGGCGGTCCGCAGCGAAGTCGCACGCAAAGTGAGGAACTGATTGTATGAAACTGGAAATAGGCTTCGGCACCACCCCACAGATTGTGGAGCTGCCTGATAAAAACGTAGACGGAATTCTCTATCCCAATGAAGTAACCGTCGCCACCACCGGGGCGGAGGAAGTGAATCGTTCACTCTCCCATCCGATCGGAACACGTTCCCTGGAGGAGATTGTAAAAGGAAAGGAAAGAATTGTCATTGTAACAAGCGATATCACACGCCCCATGCCCTCTCACGTCGTTCTCCCGCAGCTGTTGGAACGCGTGTATGCGGCCGGGGTTAAACCGGAATCGATAACCATCGTATTTGCCCTCGGCAGCCACCGGACACAGACAGAGGAAGAAAAGCTCCATCTCGTCGGGGAATCCGTCTACCGCCAGGTGCGCTGTGTCGATTCCTCGGAATTTGATTTCGTTCACATGGGCACCACTCCCGGCGGCACTCCCGTAGACATCTGCCGTCCTGTGGCAGAGGCGGACTGCCGTATCTGTCTGGGCAACATCGAATACCACTATTTCGCCGGATATTCCGGCGGAGCAAAGGCTATCATGCCGGGAGTCTCCACAAGGGCGGCGATCCAGGCCAACCACTCCCGCATGGTCAGACCCGATGCGTGCGCCGGCAAGCTGGAAGGCAATTCCCTCCGGAAGGACTTGGAGGACGCTCTTGTCTGCTGTCCGGTTGACTTTATTGTCAATGTGGTTCTGGATGAGACCAAGCAGATCGTCTACTCCGTCTGCGGAGATATCATCACGGCCCACAGGGCTGGCTGCCGTTTTCTGGACCGTTTTTACCGGAAAGAGATCAGCCGCAAGGCGGACATCGTCCTGGTATCCCAGGGAGGCGCTCCAAAGGATCTGAATCTCTATCAGACCCAGAAAGCCCTGGAAAATGGTAAATACGCGGTTAAAGAGAACGGAATCATCGTCCTGGTCGGCTCCTGCCGGGAGGGTATGGGCGAACGGGTCTTTGAGGAATGGATGCTCCGCGCGGACCGGCCTTCCGACTTAATTAAGCGCATCGAGACCGATTTCCAGCTGGGCGGGCATAAGGCCGCGGCGATCGCCATGGTTCTGGAACATGCGAAGGTATTTCTCGTCTCTCACATGGAGAAAGAATTTGTCAGAAATATATTTATGACACCGTTCTCGTCCGTTCAGGAGGCTGTCGATCAGGCCTTTGAGGAATTAGGGGCGGAGGCTTCCGTACTCGTTATGCCGTTTGGAGGATCTACGCTTCCGGTGGTTGGGGATACGTAAGTATTTACTGCTGGCCACCTTTGCCGTAACAATTATATAAATGCACAAAAACGCATAACTATGATGTTTATGCGTTTTTGTGTTCAGAGCCGAATGCCCTCTACAAATAGTTCTTTATATCGCACTGCTCAACCACCCGCTTTCCCAGCAGTGTGATTGCCTGCACCGGACACTGGTTGATACAGCGGTAACACATCGTACACCGTTTTCCCGGCACAGCCGTTTTATCCTTTACCTGAATATTTTCCATAGGGCACAGGCTGGCACACATTCCGCAGCCAATACACCGACCTGCGTCTATCTTCATCTTATCAGTATATTCCTTTGTCTTATAAAAGAAATACAGCCTCTGCCCAAACAATCCGGCCAGATGCCAGAGAACCCCAAGGCCTTCCCGGGGCGGTTCCCCGCATTTCAAAGCGGCAGCGGCCTTCTTTATTTTGCTGCCGGCATTCACTACCAGCTCCCTGTTTTTCTCCAATGGCCTTTTTAAAGCTCTCTCATCGCCAATGCTGTCAGGCATCTTCACATGCACACCACCTGTAATAACGGCGCCGTATCTCTTCAGCAGACTGGCCATAATTCCTGCTCCATCCCCGCTGAACAGCCCCATAGTGGCAATGATAAAGACTTTTTTGCCCTTCCAGATCTCATGATTGGAAATCACGTAATCCTTTAAAATCTTAGGTATGCTGCTGAATTGTACCGGGTAGCCCAGAACAATCTCGTCCTGATGCCCTATTTCCAGCGCCGCATTTTCATTCTCGATGGAAAATGCCTCAGCCTGCGGTTCATATTCCTCCAAAAATTTCTCCACACAGTATCTCGAGTTACCCGTTCCGCTAAAATAGATCCCAACCATCCTTTTTCTCCTGATCCCGATCGTTCAACCGTTTCTGTACGTTTCCAGCATATCACAAATCCACTCCCCTATCCAGAAGGGATTAAAAAGCGTAGTGCCGGGCGGCTCTAGCACCTGACCACAATATAGTTTGATTTTCCACTCGAATCCGCAATATCTGATAACATAAAATCTTTCATACATGCTACAATTTGACCGTGATAAAAAAGTGCCTAAACAACGGGCCGGCGTTTACGGTTCACTCGTCAGTCCGTTGGTATAAGTCACCGTATTCATTGTTTTTCGATACTTCAAGGGAGACATGGTCATATACGTTTTGAACACCTTCTCAAAATACGTGATACTCTCGTATCCAAGCTTACGGGCAATCTGCTGCACGCTCAAATCCGTCTCCTCCAGCAGCCTCTTCGCCTCCCTGATGCGGTGAATATTCAAATACTCACTAATGCCGTAACCCGTAATTTCCTTAAAGGTGCGGCTCAAATAATATTTGCTGATATAAAACTGGTCGGCCAGCAGATCCAGCGTTATCGTTTCATCAAAGTGCTCCGAGATATAGTCGGCCACCGCGTAGATATTCTGGTATTTGGAAGGCGCGCTCACATCCGTATGTTCAATGGCCGGAGTATGATTTTCACGCATAAAACGAATAAAGTACTGGATAATTTCCGTCTCGATCATGGCCCTGTAATTTCGTTTTCTGCTGTCAAATTCATCCTGAAGCCTGGTATAGAGGTCGATAAACTCCCTCTGCTGCCTTTCGTTCAGCGGAAATACCCCATAGTGCTGGTGAAAAAACTTAACCAGGTTCAGATTCGGGAACAGCCGGTCAAATTCCTTCATTTTATCCCGCTCCACATAGAGGATAATGCGGTCATGGCCGATTTCCTGTTCGCTGTTCGCCGTGGTCATATGAATCGAGTTTTCATCCACCAGAATCAGCGATCCGCCTTTTACCAGATAAGAACGGTTGTCAAAGAAGAAACGCCGTTCCCCTTCCAGCAGATAGAAGATCTCATACTGGTTGTGGAAATGCTTTCCATGCATATTAAAATGACCCTTGCGTATCATTCGTTCCAGTTCGATGCCATCGGTCCTGGCGTAATAGATGACGGCTTCCATGCCTCGTCCCTCCTGTCTGCAGCATTTGGAACCATTATATAATAAAACCCGTTAATTTTCTATAAGAAAGGAGTCTCCTACTCATGCAGGAACTGAAAAAAGAAGAAATCACCCGAAAACTTGACCTGGTCGTAAATAAGCTCTTAACGCTCGGCGGCCCTGAAAATGAAACAGAACTGGAGAACGGGGGCGAAAGCATCGGCTTCTTCCGCCGTGATTTCGGAATCAGCGAATGGGACTGGCCGCAGGGCGTCGGCCTATACGGTCTCTACAAGATCATGATGGTTGAAAAAAAGGATGAATACCGCAAGTTCTTATGCAGCTGGTTTAAAAGCAACATGGCCGAGGGCCTTCCGTCCCGCAACATCAACACCACCACTCCGCTGCTGACGCTGGTACAGCTAAACGAAATCTGCCCCGATCCGGAATTTGAGTCTCTCTGCTTAAGCTGGGCCGACTGGCTGATGCGCTGCCTCCCCCGCACGGAGGAAGGCGGCTTCCAGCACGTGACCAGCGCCAACGGCGACCGCCTGGGCGTCCGTTTAAATGAAAATGAAATGTGGATCGACACCCTGTTCATGACCGTTCTCTTCTTAAACCGAATGGGCCAGAAATACAACCGCCAGGACTGGATCAGTGAGTCCATCCACCAGGTACTCTTACATATTAAATACTTATACGACAAGAAAACCGGTCTTTTCTACCACGGCTGGACGTTCAATACGCGCGATAATTTCGGAGGCGTCTTCTGGTGCCGCGGCAACAGCTGGTTTACCGCAGGGATTCTGGAGTATCTGGAGATGTTTAAGGGCAGCCTGGATGCGGGCGTCCGGGAATTCATTGTAAACACTTATAAGAGCCAGGTCCGTACGTTAAAAAAGCTGCAGAGTCAGTCAGGATTATGGCATACCGTACTCGATGATCCGGCCAGCTACGAGGAGGTCTCCGGCTCCGCCGCCATCACTGCGGGGATCTTAAAGGGAATCAAGCTCGGTATCCTCGATGATTCCTATCTGGACTGTGCCTGGAAGGGCGTCCGGGCCGTCATGAATAATATCGATGAGGAAGGCACCGTACTGAACGTGTCAGGCGGCACCGGGATGGGGGCTGACAGGGAACATTACAAAAAGATATTGATTGCGCCGATGGCTTATGGACAATCACTTACGATTTTGGCTTTGATTCAGGCGTTAGACAATTTAAAATGATATTTTCACATTCCCCATCGCCCTCTTATACTCACTCGGCGTGCATCCGCAGCAGGAACGGAAGACCTGGCTGAAGTAGTGAGGATTTTCACCGAAGCCGGTGGCTTCGCACAGCTCGTAGACCTTGATGTCGGGCCTTTCTGCGATCAGTTTTTTAGCGCGGTCCATACGTAAGTCCATGACGTACCGTGTAAATGCAATTCCGGTTTCTTTCTTGAAGAGCTTGCCGAAATAGTCCGGGTGGATGAAGAGAACCGTTCCGGCTACTGCGGCGATGGAGAGTCCCTCGTCGCTTATATGATCGTGTACATACAACATGGCCTTTTGCACGGTACTGCTGAAGCTGGCCTGGTTCTTCTCTGACCTGTCAGTCTCCCACTGCGTTAAAAGCTGGCGAAGCATGGCCGCCAGACCGTTAAAGTCGGTGCGGGCACTCGTCATTAAGAGCCTGACAATTCCGGTTTCCCGAACGTGTTCATTCGTGTATTTGGCCAGAAGAAGATAGAGTCTGGCACAGTAGGTCCTTGTTTCTTCCGGAGACTTGTTTAAGCGCCTCAGGTCGTATATCACATCTTCCATCTCTGTCAGAGCCAGCTCCGCATTTCCGTCCTTTACGGCTTCTTCCAGCGCGTTAAAGCAGGGCTCCCCTTCTGCGGATTTCGTTTCTTCTTCGGATAAGATACAGAACTTGTCGTAGTAGAAACGGTATGAGGAAATTCTGGTCAGGAGGCTGTAGCGGTCTGCGAGACAATCCCCGGAGGTAACCGGAATCCAGGATACAGAAAACGGGTATTCGTTTTTATCACTCCATTCCCGGATTCCCGACAGGAGACGGCCAAAATCCATTGTTTCCTGATTTACCGCAAATACAACGTGGCCCATAAACAGCGTGACGACTGCCCTGCTGTCCCGGCGGGGTCCCAGGACGATCTGTTTTATGTTTTCCAGGAGTATATTGAGACCTCCCAGATTTTCTTCCTCCCTCTCGCAGGGAATACACTCCGCCAGGATATAACCGGAGCCCAGAAGCCGGTCAAGACGGCCGTTGTCCGGCCCCCCCAGCAAGCCATTTTCCAGCTGCTGGGCATTGGCATCCCGGATCGTCTGTTTTACAGTCCCGCGCAGCATCTCATCCTGCTGCCGGGCTTCCTTTTTTTCTTCTATCTCATGAAAAATCCTGGTGATTGTATCACTTAAATCCAACTGGGAAATGGGCTTTAACAGATAATCAGAAACACCGTAATGGATAGCCTCCTTCGCATAGGCGAAAGAATCATAGCCGGACAGAACCACTGTCGGTATGTCCGGGTACACTTTTCTCATCTGAGAGATAAATTCCAGGCCGTCCATTTCCGGCATGCGGATGTCTGTAATGATCAGGTCAAACCGGTACTGCTCCATTAATTCCAGAGCCTGCAGGCCCGTCATGGCGGGCACAGGCTCAATATCCAGAGAAAGCCAGATCGGCAGTCTCATAATTCCATTTACTATGATGCGTTCATCGTCTACAATCAGTGCCCGGTATTTCAACTGCTTTCACCTCCTGGCTGGCATATACACAGCGTAATCCATGTTCCCCGCCCTTTTTTTGAATAAATCCTTAACCCGCTGCCGGTTCCTCCCAGCATCTGAATCCGATCCTCTATATTTAACAGGCCGATTCCCGTATTGTCAGGCACCCGCCGCTCTCTGATCTGTGCCAGTATCTGTTCCGGAATCCCCGGCCCGTTATCCCAAATGCAGAGAATCAGGCGGTTTCCCTTCCTTCTGGCCCTGATTTCGATCAGACACGGCTTCATGGTAACCTCAGCCGCGTATTTCACCGAATTTTCCAGAATCGGCTGAAGAGAGAGTTTGGGAATCTTCATATCCATACACTCTTCCGGAATGGTGAACGCCACTTCCAGCCGTTCCTCCAGCCGTATTTTCTGAATCGTTACATAGCACGATAAAAGTGTCAGTTCTTCCCTCAGCGGTATCAGGTACTGCTGCTGTTTCGTCGCTTCACGGAAGAGAGTCGCCAGAGACTGAACCATACTGGATATCTCAGGCCGCCCGCTGTCCATGGCCAGCCAGTTAATGGCATCCAGCGTATTATAAAGGAAATGGGGATTAATCTGCGCCTGAAGGACCTTGATCTGGTACTCCTTCTCCTTGATTGTCCTTAAGTAATTGTCTTCCACCAGCCGTCCGATCTCTCCCGTCATAAGGTTGAAGTTAGCCGCCAGTTCCTCGAATTCCATTATATCCGTATCCAAAAGGTCTCTGTCAATCTGTACCGAAAAATCCCCTTCCTCCACCGCTTTCATTTTCCTGCTCAAAAATGCGATAGGAGCCGTTATGTGATGAACCACACGGGCCGTCGCCAAAAATGACGCAATTAATATGAATAAAATAGCCGCTGTAAAGAATATCATCAGCGTGTTCGTCGATGTCATCATCTCTTTGTATCTCTCATACCCCAGATACGTAATCCCGGGAAATTCAGACTCCCCCTCGGTCCTGAAATACCGTCCGGAGCCTCCATTTTTTTCTTTTCTCACAGAATCCAGCAGCTCCGGACTGTCAAAGATTCGCTTGTCTCCCGCGTAAATGGGATTTTCATGGTAAAAAATTACGATATTGCCCTTCGCAAGGCTTCCCTGCCTGCTCTCCGCCATCATCTTATCCAGATTCACACGGATCAGTATCATGCCCAGCGGGCGGTGTCCCCCAAACGGGGTGTCATAGAGTTCCCGGCCATAGAGCAATTCCTGGCCATTCCCCCGTTCCAGCCACACCGGCTCCGTTCTGGAAGAGCGTTCCTCCATGAGAAGCCTGATTTTCTCCTGCTCCTCCTCTGTCAGGTTGTAGTCCAGGCTTCCCGTCGCGTACTGGCGTTCCTCTAAGTCTGTTACAATAATGGAGACTGCGTCATTTGCCACCAGCGATCCGGTAATCAGGCGGTAATACAAATCATCTACCAGTGCGTAGCGGTCCTCCCTCTCCTGGTTTACCGCCCGCAGCGCCTCCTTCACCGTCTTGTCATTCATGATGTTAAAAGCGATGTTTTCGACAAAATGAAGGGTGTTTTCTATATTCGAAAAGGAGGCTTCAAATACATTAGAAGTCTCCGTCTCCATATCCTGGCGGTAGATGCGCTGTGACAGAATCACGCCGGCCCCCGCGATCAGAAAAAATATAATAATATCAATCCACACGAGCTGCATCATCTTATGATGCAGCCCTCTTTCCTTCTCCTTTATGACTTCCTCCCTCTGACACGGCATCCCATCTGCGCAATCATAACCGAGTGAACCGCCGATGATCCGTCAAATAAATCTTTTTTCTCTTCCGGTATCTCTCCCCCGCTTACCACATGAAGAAACAGCTCCAGCTCCTCCCTCAGAGAGACCAGAATATACTCCGGAGGCCGTTCCTCCGGGGATCCGTAGGAGATACCGCCGTCGGTTCGGGCAAACAGCTCACAGATCGCCCTCGCGCTCTTCTCATCCTCAAACAGCGGAAACTGCGTTTCCCCCGCATCGCTGATCACACGGACTTCGGCGCGCTTAAAATCGATCACCGCTCCCGCTTTCGTACCGTTAATACGGATAAAATGGTTTCCCACCCGGAACCCCGAGCCATACTGAAGCGTTGCGAATGCATTTCCGTTAAAGCTGGCGGTCAGCAGGAGCACATCGTCCTCATCTCCGAACTCCGCCCCGCGGTGCCCCAAATTTCCTCCCACCGCGTACATCTCCGTAGGCACTCCCATGATCCACTGCATAATATCAATCTCGTGAATATGATGGAATAGATGGCCTCCGGATTTATCCTGCATCTTCTTCCAGCTCACTTCCGCCTTTTTCCGCTCCCATCCGGTACGTTCGATATGCATGGTGAGTATATCACCGAAAAAGCCATCCTGAATCATCGCCTTAACTCTGGCAATTCCCTGATAAAAATGCATGATGTGGCCCACCATCAGCGTAACCTCCGCCTTCCGGCACGCTTCCACCATCTCTGCGGCATCCTCTGCGTTCAGTGCAAACGGCTTCTCACAGAAAATGTGTTTTCCCGCACCGGCCGCCGCCAGTACATGCTGATGATGCAGATAGTTCGGCGTGGCAATGATCACGGCGTCGATATCCGCATTTTCCATGATCTCATCGACAGAGGAAGCCCGCGGGCAGCCCAGCTCCCGGCTTAACCGCTCCGAACTCTTTCCGGGACTGTAAACCGCTGCCAGATGGACGTCCTCCCTCTCCTTTATGGCTCTGGCAAATTCCGCCCCGAAATAGCCGCAGCCCAAAACACCTATTCGTATCATCTATTTTATCTCTCCTTAATTTATAATACTACTTCCCGCCCGGTCGTGAGGCTCTCACCTGCGGCCTCCAGAAAACGGACCACCTCTGTCATCTCCTGCCTCGTAACGGGACTCTGTCCGGTATCGAACATCCGGATAATCTGTTCCACCAGACACTCATAATACCCTCTCTTGTCCTGGGATACATCGATAAACACACTGCCGGATTCATGGAATATGGTTCCTCCGAAGTTGCCGTTTCCACATCGGTTTCCCCGGATATTTCCGATTCTCCCATCCTTCCAGACTCCGGTGATGATATCATGCTCACTGGTATGGATGACGGAAACCTTGCTGCATCCCGTCCCCATAGTCCTGTAAAGCATGTCCGCCATGTGGACCCCATACCAGAAATACCCCGGCTGCGTAGCGGTAAACGGCATGGGGCCGAAGAAATCGGCTCCAATCACAGAATGCCGTTCACACTGCTTCAGTGCGGCTGTAAGTCCGTCTGCAAAGCGGAGAGAGGAAGTGGATAATACCGGTACTCCATACTGTTCCGCCAGCTTGAACATCTCTCTGCAGTCTGCCGTATTTAACGCAAACGGTTTATCGACATAGATTGGCTTCCCAAAGCAGACCATCTCCTGAAACTGCGGGAGCCGCTTTCTTGCGTCGACCTGTTCCAGAAAGACCGCGTCTGAATTTTTCATCACCTCTGCGATGGATGAATATAATTTTACTCCCCAATTGTCGGCAACTTCCCTGGTAAAATTCCCCATCCGATCCCGGCTCATATCAAAATCCTGTGATACAGGGCCCGGATACGCTGCGGTCACTGGATGACCTCCAATATGAAACGGCTCCCTCTCCCCATTCAGGATTCTTGAAAACTGAACCGCATGGGAAGAATCCAGCCCTATGATTCCCAGTTTCATACTATCTCGCCTCCAGTCTGACCGGCAGCCCCACGGCCATGGACTCTCTGGCCCCGTCCAGTACCTTTACACAGTTTAAGGCTGCGCTTCCGTCCAGCAGGGTCTCACAGCCGGGAGCTGTGTTTCCGGTTCTGACCGCCTCATCAAAACACATCAGTTCCTTATAAAATATAGAGCGCATCCAGGAAGAGGTCTTCATTCCCGGCTTACCAAATCCCCTTCCCGCGTCCGTTCTGTTTTTTCGATACCCACTCCTGCGTTCCTCATCCTCCGCCTCATTTTCCTGCATGGGATACAGTGTCTCTCCCCGGTCATTTTCCAGGCGGACAAAGGAATTTTTAAAATCCATCAGAATTCCACCCGTCTTTCCCTGAAGCTTTACAAAGTGATCTCCCAGGCGGAATGCGGAACCGATCGTCAGGGATGCAAAACCGCCTCCCTGAAGCTCCATATTCAGAAATATGGCATCCTCCTCATCGCCGCAGCCTTCTCCATGATGGACCAGATTCTTCCCTTTTGCATATACCGAAGCCGGAAGACCGCCCAACTGGCAGATTAAATCCACCTCATGCATGTGGTGGTACAGATGACCTCCGGAGATTTCCTTCATCTGTTTCCAGCCTATGGTTTTCTGAGGGCCCGCCCAGTCCGTATGAACGGCCTCAATCATAAGCAGCTCTCCGATCTCTCCCGCGGCCAGCAGCGCCTTTGCCGTCTGGACGCCCCTGATAAAATTGGTAGTATGCGCGGCAAAAAAATGTACCCCCGCCTTCTCCGCCGCATCAAGCATCTCTTTCGTATCTTTTAAACTCAATGCCACAGGTTTTTCACAGAACACATGCTTTCCGGCCTCTGCCGCAAGGATGGCAGGAGTCACATGGCTGTTATTGGGAGTCGTGATGATTACGGCCTCCACTTCCCTGTTGCTGCACAATTCCTCGATTGTCGGGGCCGCATAAGCCCCCGTGTCCCGCACAAACGCCTTCGAGCGCTCATAATCCAGATCAAAGGCCGCTGCCAGCCGCGCCCCCGGCAGTCCCGCAAGATTATCCGCGTGGATTCCACCCGCATATCCGCATCCGATGATTCCATATCCAGCCATTTTCTTCTCCTCTCTCCAGCCTTTATTTGTCTGCCCCCGCGGTAAGCCCCCCTACAATGCTCTTCTGTATAATCGAGAAAAATACAATCGACGGAATGACGACCAAAACTGACGCCGCCATCATGTCTCCCCACTGAAGCGTCTCCATACCACCCTTCAGGGAGTAAAGGCCCACGGAAACGGTCTGCTTATCCCCACTGCTTATAATCAGAAGGGAGTATAAGAATTCATTCCACGCGTTGATAAATGCAAATATAGCCGTAGCCACCAGCCCGGGCGCCACCAGCGGAAGCGCGATGTGGAGAAACACCCCCGGCCTTCGGAGTCCGTCTATCAGGGCCGCCTCCTCGATATCCTTTGGCACCGTCCGAAAGTAGCTGACCAGCAGGTAGGTGCAGAAGGGGACGGTAAATGACATATAAGCCATTAATAATCCCGGCAGCGTATTGGCAAGCCCCAGATTCGACACCAGGATAAAGTAAGGGATTGCCAGCAAAATTGGTGGAAACATATAGGTCATCACAATCACTCTCGTCAGAATCTTCTGTCTCCTGCCTCCAAACCGCGTAATTGCATAGGCGGCCAGAGAGGAGATCGTCATGCCCAGCACCGTGGACAGCGACGAGTAGAGAAGACTGTTCCTCACGTATATCAGAAAGTCCGTCTTATGAAGCAGATCCTTAAACCAATACAGCGAAAACCGTTCCGGCAGAAGGGCCGCCGTGTTGCTGACAATCTCAAACTGTCCCTTAAAAGAGGCAAATATCACGATAACGAGCGGTCCCCCCGCCAGCAGTACCGCGGCGGTAAGAATTACATAGGACAGTATGGTCCATCCGTTTTTATGCAGTCTCGCTCTCATCACGCCACCTCCTCTTCCCAGTGGTCCAATATCTTAAAATAGATCAGACAGGCCGCCGTCAAAAACAGCAGCAGCAGAATGGTCACAGCCGAAGACCTCCCCAGGGAATACAGGGTCCACCCCATGCGGTAAGCAAAGATCGGCACCGTTTCCGTGGATGTTCCCGGACCGCCTCCCGTCAGGAGGAATATCAGGTCAAAGCTGTTAAAAATCCAGATTGTTCTTAAAATAATGAGCAGTCCCACTACGACTCTCACAAACGGCAGCGTAATAAAACGAAATCTCTGAAACGGGCTGGCGCCGTCAATCTGGGCCGCTTCGTATAAATCCCTGGAAATCGTCTGCAGGCTCGCCAGAATATTAATGGCAAACAGGGGGACTCCAAACCACACATTGATCAGGCTCACTGTCAGCATGGCGATCTTCGGGTTGGCCAGAAACTGAATCGGCTGTGCGATCAAATTCCAATGCAGCAGCTTGGCATTGACAATCCCGTATAGATCATTCAAGAGATAGGACCATGTAAAGGTAACGATAATCATGGGAAATGCCCACGGGATCAGCACCAGCGTCCGGAACATCCCTTTGAGCCGGTTGATTTTATGAAGTGACAGAGCCACTATAAATCCGAAAAACAGCTGCAGAGACAGTGAAATCACGGTGTATACAAGGGTATTCCACAGCGCGTGGTAAAACTCCGGATTCTGCAGAACCGACACGTAATTGTTAAACCCGACGAACTTAACCGCTTTTCCCAGCAGGCTCTTATTGGTAAAACTGTAATACACACTGATACATATCGGATATGCCAGCAGCAGTATGGTCACGAGAAATGCCGGAGTAATGAAAACCCCGCACATGTGGCGGTCCACAAAATCCGCTATCCGGTCCCCGACACTCTTTCCGGCGTTTTGCCGATCCCGGTATTGCCTCATAAAATTCCTCCTGTAATGCTATTATTCCATCAATATCTCAATCGCCGCGTTCAGCTTGTCATTCGCTTTCTTCGCAGCTTCTTCCGCTGGAGTCCCGTTCAGTACGATATCCTGCAGACATTCCTCAATAATACCCTGGCTGGTCAGCGCCGAGGCCGCAGGCGTAAGGCCATAGTCCATACCGATAAAGGTTCCCTTCTCAATCCCTTCCTGGATGTACTCGATCTCTGTCTTGAATTTCTGGATAGTCTCATCATCATAGAATTCTGCTGAGTTCGCAGCTTCCGCCGTCGCCGGCAGCTGTCCGCCTGGAATCAGATGCAGGAAATCAATATAGCGTTCCTTTTCAAAATGGAACTTGATGAAGTCATATACCGTTTCCGGGTACTTCGTCTGATTCCATCCCATCAGACCAATGACAAATGTGGTAGCTCCAAGATTTTCCCCATCCGGTCCCGTAAACGGAACCGCTGCTATCTTATCCAGAAGCTCCGGTGAATTCTGTTTGACTCCATTGATATGGAAGCCCGATCCAAATGCAAACGTCGATTTTCCCTGGAAGAATACGTCATTCTGCTCGGAGAGCCCATAGTTTACGGAGCCTTCCGGAGAGCCTGCCTTATAGAGGTCCGCCATCAGCTGAATTGCCTTTACCACCTTCGGATCGGTTAAATTCCCCTTATTATCTTCTGTAATTAACGGAGCTCCCTCCGCCTTTGCAAAGCAGCTGAGAAGCTGTGCGCACATCTGGTCATTTTTAGACATGGCAATGGTAAATCCATATCTGTTCGGGGGATCCGCCACCGCGGTCACCGTGCTTAACAGCTCGTCCCAGTTTTTCGGCACAGGCAGATTTTTTTCCTCCAATACGTCCTTGCGGTACCACATGACATAGGAATGAAGGTAATAGGGAATCCCCAGAACCGTGTCCCCATCCGTAAAGTTCTCCAGAGGTTTTCCAAGGAAATAGTCCTCTCCCAGCGCATCGATCAGAGGATTCATGGGCAGCACCGCCCCTGCCTGATTAATTGCAAATAAGTTGTCCGGATTTACGCTGCTGACATCCGGAAGCGCTCCGGCCGCCAGCCCCGCCGTCCATTTCTGAGTAAATACATTCCATGGATACACCTCTACATTGATGGTCACATTTGGATGTTCCTTCATGTACTCGGCTACCATCTCGTCGATATAGTCTTTGCGTGCTCCCTCTGTAAATGTATGCCAGTATGTAATCGTCTTTTTCGTTCCATCATCGGTAATGGCTGCCATGGGGTCTGCGGTCTCACTCTCCTGTACCTCCTGCCCCTTGCCTGCGTCCGCACGTTCCGCCGCTGTATTTCCTGCTGCCTTACCTTCCGCCGCTGTACTTTCCGCCACACTTTCCGCCGCCGGAGCCCCGGTCGCTTTCTGCCCGTTTCCGCTGCTGCACCCCGTCATTACTGTTGTGGCCGCAAGTGCTGCCGCCACAATCAGAGCTAATCTTTTTTTCATAATCGCCTTTATCCTTTCTTTTCATTTGGGAAGCTTCCTCATCTGTTTCTATTTTAACAGACGCTCTTTATCAAGTTAATTCAAAAATCAGACATAAATGGTAAAATATCCGAAATAAAAAAGCGGAACCTCCGGTATCTCTCCGGAAATTCCACTCTTCTCGCCTGGCCCACAGCTTCCTCAATTATCCATTGGCGAAAGCACAGATAAAAAGCCCTGAATTGTCTTGTCATACAGGCAGAACTGGTTCCTGCCATTTTTCTTTGCTGAATAGAGCGCCTGATCGGCGCAGTGGAACAGCACTTCGTAATCTACTCCATTCTCCGGACAACGCGCCACTCCCATGCTGACAGATATCTGGAAGCCCTGGAAGGAATCCGTCAGGGAACGGAAGATGCGCTCAATCTGCGGCATCACATTGTCACGGTATTCCACGAAAATCAGGAATTCATCGCCTCCGACTCTGGCTGCGACATCATCCCTTCGGATATTCTGCCGCATCTTCTGGGAAATGTACTTTAACACCTCGTCCCCGAAGATATGACCGTGCTGGTCATTGGCAAACTTAAAGTAATCCACATCAATCAGGATCATGGCATACTCTTTGCTCTCGCGCTGGACTATCATATTCTCAATCATTTCCTTGGCCGCCTTGTGATTATAGAGGCCGGTAAGAGAATCCTGGGAGGCCAGGCGCTTTAAATTAGTGAGTTCCATCTGTTCCTCGTGGATATCGATGAATTTACCGATCGTCCCGGAATATAAGGTATCCTCGTCGGAATCCCAGATCGTGCGCGCCACTACCTTGAACCACCTCGGTTTTCCCTCGATGACAACCTGATAGCTCCCACTGAACACCGGCTCTCCCGGGGTGGTCGCACGAAGCTGTTTCTTTAAGTCTGCAAAATCACTTCTATTAAATACCCTTGCAAGTTCTTCATTATGCTCCGGATGGGCGATCAGCTCCGGAATCCCCAGATACTTCGCTCCCCACTCAGATACTTCCAGAAGGTCCGAATGGATATTGTATTCAAACTGAACCTCCTGCGACATGGAGGCGAAGAAACGGTACTTAATACGCTCCTGCTCCAGAAGCATCAGCGTCCGGTTCGACGCACGCAGTTCATTATGGGACTTCAGCTCGTACGCAATTCCCTCCATCTCAATATCTGACATCCCGTCCAGGGAGTGTAAATCAAGCTCCTTCAGAATGCGGTCCCCCACCTCCACGAGACATTCCAGTAAGAGCGGGTTAAATGCCCCGCACTCCCCGTTTAAGATCATCTCCATTGCCTTTTCGTGGCTGTAGGCCGACTTGTATACACGTTCGCTGGTGAGCGCATCATAGACGTCTGCCACTGAGACAACCTGGGCCGCGATGGGGATTTCATCCCCCTTAAGCCCGTCCGGATACCCATTTCCGTCATACCGCTCGTGGTGCCAGCGGCAGATATCATGAGCCACCTGAATCAGCTTTTCCGTCTGACGGTTCGGCGCATTTTTCAGGATCTGCGCTCCTACAGCAGAATGGGTCTTTATGACCTCGAATTCCTCCGGTGTCAGACGGCCGGGTTTATTCAGAATCTCCTCAGGGATGGAGATCTTTCCGATATCATGCAAAGCCGACGCATTGACGATCAGAGCGATATCCGACAGCGACAGGTGGATCTCATCGGTCTTCTCCAGCAGCTTCTTTAAGAGCATCTCCGTGATCACACGGATATGCAGCACATGGAGCCCGCTCTCTCCGTTACGGAACTCGACGATGTTGCTCAGAATCTCGACCATCAGGAAATTATTCTTCTCCTTATCGATGATCTGCTCCGTCACCATACCTTCCAGAATCTTCTGCTTCGTATAGAGCATGAGCATGTTGCTCACACGGCGCAGCACCGTCTTCTCATCAAATGGGCGGCTGATATAATCGGCCGCTCCCAGGTCATAAGCGTGTTCAATATAACTGGAGGACGTCTCCGCCGAAATCGTAATGACCGGAATGCTCTGAATCCAGCCATTTCTGTTCATAATCGCCAGAACCTCGAATCCATCCATCTCCGGCATCACGATGTCCAGAAGAATCAGCGAAAGATCGGCGTGGTACTGGTTCAGCAGGGAAACTGCCTCCACGCCGTTGGACGCTTCCATAATATCATACTCGACAGACAGTATGTCCGCCAAAAGGGAGCGGTTGATCTCCGCATCGTCCACTATTAAAATTTTATTCTTCATTTATCTTTTTTCCTCGCGTATCTGGCGCAATTAATCGTTCTTCAGCATTTGAATCGCCTGAACCGTCTGACTGTAATCGTCTTTCACCCGTTCAAAAAGAGGTCCCGCCTCTTCGCTCCAGCCGCCGGCCCGCAGAGACTCGGTCAGCGCGCTGCTGGACTCGGCAAGCCTGGTGATCGACAGATTCAGGCAGATCCCCTTCAACGTATGGGCCGCTCGGAAAGCCACCTCATAATCACTCTCCTCCACTGCCTTAACCAGTCCGGCAAAGCTTTCATCACTGGAAAACTTCAGCAAAAAACGGGCGACCCTTTCTTCATTCGCCAGACGGCGAAGAACTTCCTCATAATCGGCGCCCATCGCCTCGTAACATTCCCTTACCGTCATCGAAATATCCTCCTGATCCTGTAACCTTAAGTCTTTCTATCTGTTATGATAAAACGCTTCTCATCATTTGTCAATGAAGGAACCTTCATTCCTCATTTATTTACTGATTTCACAGATAACATCGGATAAAACCAAAAAGCTCCCGGGAAGTATCCGCTTCCCGGGAGTCCATGTTCCTATCTCTTAATCAGGGCGCCAGACGCCGTCTTCTCCGATCCGGTATCCGACCGTTACCACAGTGTCTTTAGCCATACTGCCGTCGCTGTTTAAATAATACCAGTTTCCATTCCACTGAACCCATTGGTCTGCGGCCATCACTCCCCCGCTTTGCAGGAAGTACCACAATCCCCGGTCCAGTACCCAGACATCAGCCGCCATGGCGCCATCTGCTCCCAAATAATACCAGTGGTTCTGATCGAGTACCCAGCCGACTGTCATGTATCCCAGATCGTCGAAATAATACCATTTTTCATTGATACGGGCCCAATCCGATTTCACAAAATCGCCGTCCAGTGTCTCAAACCACCAGCCATTCTCATTCTGTTTCCAGCTTCCCTTTACCGTATCCGGCAGAACCGACTTGACTGCCGGACTTCCGCTGCCATTATTACCGCCTCCGATGTCATTACCGCCATCGTCATTGCCTCCATTACCGTCGTCATTGCCGCCGTTGTCATCATCTCCGGAGCCATCGTCCTCCGCCTTTACTGTAACGGTAAATTTTGCGGTCTTTCCTTTATAGGATATTGTAATCGTTTTAATTCCAGCCGTCGCTGAGTCGAATCCAGCCAGTTCATACTCCGTGACAGCAGCCTTCGTTCCGTCCTCGTAGACAGCGGTTACCACCAACCCGGAAGCATCAAACGCCTCATGAATCCGGTACTCTGTTTTTTTCGGCTGAGCCGTAATTTCAATTCCGGTTAAATCGGCCTCTTTGGGATTGGCAATTACAAATGTACTGAAGCTTCTCACGAAAAAGTGCAGGAAGCCGCCGCTGATCTCCGGATCAATCACTTCAATACTGCCATCATCCAATACGTGATAGATGATGAGATCAGCCTTATCGATCCCCTCCGGGATCTTTAAGGTCATATAAAGCGGGATATCCGGCTGAAGCTCTTCTCCATTCACCAGAAGCTTGATTTCCATTGCCGCCGCTGCTTTGGTCTCCGGGATGTCTTCCGGAAGCCTCGTTCCCGTAATCCGGGAAACGATCGTAAGATTCCCCTGGCCAAGCGGAGCATTCAGGAGCGCTCCGGCCACCTCCGCACCTTCCGTCAGCTTCGAATCTCCCTCGGCTCGTATCGCGATACCGGGATATGCATTTTTAAGCAGTGCCTCGAGTTCTCCCATACGGACGGCCATCTCTTTTGTCAGAACCGTATGTTCCGCTCCCATCACATCAAGGAACACTTCCTTAGCCGCATCGGCGGCCGCGGCCTTTTCCTCTTCCGTCGCATAGGCCACATTCTCTTTGTTTAATATCTCCCTGGCCCCAGCCACGGACTGCTCCAGCACGGCGTTCTTTAATATATCTTCACGGTTTGTTACCGTAACCGTCACACCGGTTGTAAACGTCCTGTCTTCCCCGTCTTTATCCGTTCCCTCATGACTGACCGATATCTTTCTGGTTCCGGTTTTGGTCAGCTCATCTGCATCATAATCGTAATCTGTAATGGTTTCTTTATAATAGACGGCGTTGCTCCCGCTGGCCTTCATGGTCCGTTTTACTTCCATACCCTCCGGATCAAAGACACTCCCCGTCTCATAGACCGTCTTCTTCGGCTGCTTTGTCACCGTAATTCCCGTCTCGTAATAGTCCAGTTCCTCATCATAGACGGTTACCGCCACGCGGTCCTCCAGATACCGTTCCTCTCCCTCGCTGTCGGTCCAGGTATAGCGTATCGCCACCTTCGTGTCACCCGGCTCTGTAAAATCACCGATGGCGTCGTATTCCCCATCATCCAGAATTCTGACCTCCGCCGGTGCCGCATTGCTCGCCGTGGCTTTCATGAGAAGGCGCACTTCCATGCCATCCGGCTGGAACGCTTCTCCGGTTCCATATACAGTCTGTTCCGGCGGTTTTACCACCTTAATGCTCTGAGGTTCCATGGTATCCCGGTCGTAAACGTTAATATCAAAGGCGGCTTCCAGCGTCATACCGTCTTCCGTCACATAAGTAACCGTTACCGGAACGGTTCCCGTCTCCGACGTATCCGGCATACTTACCGCAAACTCGGCCGCGTCAAGCACGCGCACCCGCTCTCCTTCACAATAGGCTCCGACCGTCAGTCCTTCGAAATCAGGTTCTTCCCCTCTCTCATAGACAGTTTTTACAGGCGGTGTATCGATCCTGATTCCGTCAATCACACAATCTCTCGTAACAGTGACAGTATAATCCGCAAAGCTGGTACCGTCCGCCGATGCGACTCCAATCTCTATGACATTAACACCTGGCTTTAACGGAATCACCGGATCCGTCACGTACTGGTTATTAACCTTGATTGTCACCTCATTGCTCGCCTGAACCGTCTCATACTGCAGTGTCACACGGCGCACGTCTGACGGCACTTCTCCTTCGTATTCCATTGTATTAAAATCAAATTCAGGAGTTAAAGTGACGCCCTCCATGGCAAGACTCGTTAAATAGGCCAGTCCGGATGCATCCTTTTTCACCAGATTCAGCTGATAGCTCTCCTCTGTCTCCCCATCCTCGGCCAGAACGGTTATGCGGAACGAATCACCAGATCCGGATACCGGCACGGTAACCGCGTCCTTTGTAGCATCCTGATCTCCAACCATAATCTTTCTGGCGAAAATGCTGCTGGCTGCCGGCTGTACCTTCACCTCACTGCTGCCGGAAGGGATTTCCAGCTCATAGATATTGCCGCCCTTCCACTCCGCCTCTTTTCCATCCACACGGATTCCTGAGATGCCCGCGTCATCGTAATCCATGGCAGGCCCGGTACAAACCTTAAAATAGTCGATTAGTAAGTCTCCAACGTTTGATCCGCTGGAGAAAAACTCAAAACGGTCAATATTTTTTCCCTGTGTCCGCAGCGGCTGGTCGGCCAGCTTTGGGACATTCATGTCATTTACATAAAAATCAAAGGTGTTGGTATCCAGGTTAATGACATTCCTGATAATATCCCATTCGTTCTTTGTATACCCCTGAACATTTACTGTGTTCGAAGAGCCCTTCTTATTATGGGTGATAATATTTCCTTTCGAAAGCGCAAAGGTACCGATTGCATTGGAACTGCCCGTTGGATCTCCCGTTTTGAAATCTGCTTTGTTAAAGGAATACATACCAAACTGATTGGCAGATGCAGACTCCGTTGTCCGCTTCACTCTTGCCTCCACCGTAATGATTCCGCTTAGATCATACTCCTTCTTTGTATAAGCATAGAGGCTGTAGGTGCCGGTTTTCGCCATCTCCAGATATTTGTTTCCATTCCCCTCTGCCTTAATCTGCAAAGATGCCTTAGACGCATCTACAGCGGAGATATCGGAAACCTTCCATATATTGTTTCCGCTGCTGCTGTTTGTAAATGCTCCCGCATCATACTGATCGAATAAGTCTGCAATGAGATACGTCGTTTTTCCGATCTCCTTGGAAAGAATCAGATTCACTTCCGTTGCGGCGGCTGGCATTACCTTTACCTCTTCAGCGGCAGCCGTTGTGTAGCCCTCTTTCGAAGCCGTTACCACATATCCGGTTCCGATCTTCACATCCGTCATCTCGTAGCAGCCGTCGTTTCCAGTTTTAGCAGTAAATACCAGATCTCCCAGCGATGCGGTCACGGTAACGCCCTGCAGAGGCCCGGATGAGTTTGATACGCACCCTTTTACACTGCCCGCGTCAGACAGGCTCTCCCCCAGCTTCAGCTGGACTCTCGTCACCGCCTTCTCCTCCACCGTGATATTCGGTGTCTCTCCATCCAGATAAATCTCTTTGGATATCACCGCCGTATACGATCCCGGCTTCACCCCCGTTATGGCGAAGAATCCCTGCTCATCTGTCAATGCGGCGTAATCCGTATCCATTAACTTTACGGCGGCTCCCTTCATGATATTTCCGTAGGGGTCTTCCACATATCCGTTTAGGATTCCGCTGCCCGCTTCCCCCTGATACTCGAAGATTCCCATATCCGGTTCCCCGTTAAAAAGGGGAGCTCCGGCAAAGTCACTCCCCGGGTTCGCCGAAATAGACAGAAGCGGGTCATCCTCTATCTGGGTTCCTGCATTCAGAAGAGGCGATTCCGGTTTCAGACGCAGCTTGAGAAGCTCCGCCGCCCCATCATCTTCGTCTCCTGTCAGACCGCCTTCAAACATCGGATCACCGCATACCGCGCGGGTCTCCTGCTCCGGCGCCTGTACTCCCTTTCCATAATAGCAGTTGCTGTCATAAGAGGTAGAAGGCCCCTCGCCGATTCCAACGCTGGTTGTAGTCTTAGCAGTATTGTAGAATATATTATTGTTGATATAGTGCATATTGCCCGATTTATTTAAATAAACACCATTGCCCCCTGATGACTCAATAAACGGCAGATTAGACTTCTCAATTGTATTATAAAGGATGTTATTGTAGACATAATTGACACCCTTGTCCCCATGTGGATTGATATACCGTTTCTGTGCATCCTTAATTACATTGTAGCGGACCACGGAGGTTCCAAAGATAAAACCGCAGAGAAGGATCCCGTCTCCCGTGTCATGGATGTAGTTGTACTGAATCAGGATATTGGTGGACGCCTTATCGGGATCTATGGCATTGGAATCCGCACCCCCGGCTTTTACCCTGGTCTTGTAGACTTCATTCCTCTGTACGGTTACACCATCCGCGTAGTACATCTCTATGCCGCACGTCCCGGCTTCCTTGGATATATTTCCCTCCACAACGGCGCCCTGCACGCTGGTCAGATAGATGGTGTTGCAGGCATAGTCGGAATTTTCCTGGCTTAAATAGTTGTCGCGTATGGTAACGTCCGTATGCGGCTTCCAGTTTTCACAGTAATAATTATTTGCGGCATTGCCCTTCCCCTCTTCTCTTGACGCCCAGTGTTCTCCGCCGGTATCGGCGCCCTTCCACTGCTTGACAATAATGCCGCCGAAGGAATTGTTATTCACTACATTCCGCTCAACCGTAATATCGTGAAAAACCGTCGGCTGGTCTGTGGCCGGTTCCATCACCTCAAACAGGATTCCGCCCGTTCGCTTCGACTTATCCCATCCCTGTTTTCCCAGAATTCCCGGCTTTCCATTGTTGTCGCCGCTGATCCAGGCACATACGCCGGTCACATCATGAACGTATAAATCGTGCAAATAGTAATTGTATAAGTCGCCTCCGTCCTGACCGGCAATGCGGATTCCCCTGACATCCTTTAACTTATTCCCATTCTGGTCGTTCATGGCGCCGGTGAATCCGGCTGCCGTATTGGTAATCTCCAGATCTGAAATCTCCCAGTACTGCTGATTATAGAGCGATACCACTTCGGGAACCGCCGCATTTCCGGCCAGCTTCGGTTTCTCCCCAGCCCCATAGGCGCCGATAACGATCGGATTTCCAGCCTCACCGGACCCCTTCGGGAAAAGAGTTTCCTCTTCCCATACGCTTCCGGCCTTCAGCAATATCCGGTCTCCCGGCTGAAAGGTTCTGTTATTCACCATTTCAAGGCTCTTCCACGGCTTGTCTTCCGAGGTTCCCTCATTTTCATCATTTCCGGCCTTAGAATCGAGATAATAGGAAATACCTGTCCCCGCTTCTTCTCCATAGTCCCTGGATACAAGAGCCCTTCCTCCTGTAACCAGGCGTTCACCATAAGCCTTCATCTCCCTGTTTCCCGCCAGATCCACGACCTCACTGCCATCGTATGCGGCCATCTTACCTGCCGCCGCTGCCGGAACCGGGAACAGCGTACTGAATGCCACGGCTCCCGATACTATACATGCTGTCATTCTGGTCTTCCATCGTGATAAGCTGTACAATTTGTTATCCCCCTTTTATTTTATTTATCCCTTAATCCCATCCATGGCAATCCCATCCACCAGATACCTCTGGAAAATAATAAAGAACACCACGATTGGAATCAGTGAAACCACTGACATTGCAAACAAACCGCCATAGTTATTGTAAGAGTTCGGGTCTAAATACATATTGAGCGCAAGCGGAATCGTATATTTCGTTGATGAGCTCATGAAGATCAGCGGCTGGAAGAAATCCTGCCAGATCCAGTAAAATGCAAAAATAGAAGAAGTGATAATGGCCGGCCGCACAATCGGAATCAGCACCCTGACCAGAGTCTGAATCTTGCCGCATCCATCAATTTCCGCCGCCTCATCCAGCTCTTTCGGAATCCCCTGGAAGAACTGAACCATCAGGAAGATAAAAAACGCTCCTCCGAAGCACCACGGCAGGATCAGGGCCACCCGCGTATCGATTAAATGGATTTTCTTCAAAATAATATACTGCGGAACCACCATAACCTGTGCCGGTATCATCATGGTCATCATCACACATCCAAACCAGAAATTGGAGAACCGGAATTTCAGTCTGGAAAATGTATAGGCTGCCAGCAGTGAGGAGAGCACGCATGTGATGGTCCCCACAACCGTTACCACCATGGAGTTCATGAAAAACGTGCTGAAAGCCACGCCGCCGATTCCCGCAAATCCGCTGGCATAGTTCTTTGCCGCATCCCAGACTTCAGGGAGCAGGGAATAGGTATTGGTAAACATTGTTTCGTTGCTCTTAAAGGAGCTGGCCAGCAGCCACAGGAGTGGGTAGATCATAAAGAATCCCAGTATACACGCCCCGGCGTGAAAAATCACTGAACTCAACTGTCTTTTTCTCTTCATTCCCATGATTTATTCCCTCCCGGCTTCATAATAAACCCAGCTTTTCTGAGTCTTAAACAGGATTACGGTAAATACGGAGACAATCGCCACCAGCACCCACGCCAGCGCACAGCTGTATCCCATATCAAAATACGTAAACGCACGGCGGTACAGGTACAGGACGTACGATAAGGTGCTGTCCAACGGTCCGCCATCCGTGATGACGTAGCTCTCGGTAAACACACGGAAACCATTAATAATCTGAAGAATCAGATTGAAGAAAATGGTCGGCGTCAGCATCGGAATCGTAATCTTCCAGAAGGTCACGAAGCCGTTCGCGCCGTCCACCTTTGCCGATTCATAGAGCGAGCCCGGAATCTGCTTCAGCGCGGATAAAAAGATCAGCATGGAAGAACCAAACTGCCAGACCCCCATAAGAATAATAACGTACAGCGCCGTCTTCGGATTACCTATGAGGGACGTCTTCTGCGCGATGCCAAAGACACCCAGCAGCGTCATGATAACGCCCTTGTTTCCGAAAATCTGTTTCCATACCACCGACACTGCGATGCTGCCGCCGATGATGGATGGAATATAGTAAAGCGTCCGGTAGAGTCCCAGTCCCTTGTGCTTCTTGTTTAACAGCATTGCCACAAACAGCGCAAACGCCAGACGCAGAGGCACTAAGAGCAGCACGTATAAAAAGGTCACTTTTAACGCCTTATAAAAGGTCTTATCCTGTGTAAACGCCCGCACATAATTGGCGGCCCCGATAAACTGCGGATCGTTCAGAAGATTGAAATCCGTAAAAGAATAGTAGATGGAGATACACATGGGAATCAGCCACATCCCGATGAAGCCCAACAGCCAGGGGGCAAGCAGCAGATACGCCACTTTATTGTCTTTATATCTTTTCTTTATCAAAATAGTCACCTCAGTCTTTTAAAAAGGGACTGTCACAATGTCTTGTGCAATCCCTTTGTCTTCATTTCCTGAAACGTGTCTGAAAATGTTTTCTTCCACGCCTTAGTTATTTCTCACCAGTATGGCATTTGCCTCCTCACGGAAGGTCTTAGCAGCCTCTTCTGCTGAAACCTGGCCGTAGAATGCGCTGTAAGCCGCGTTCTTAAAAGCTTCGTTGATCTCGGACATACCGATCGGGTCCGGAGCAGGCGTCTCGCCGCAGATATCGGCAGTGATATCTAAATAGTTGAACATTTCTTCCTGCTGCGGAGATAATTTGCCGGTGGATTTCATGTGTTCTCTGACCGCGGATGATGCCGGAGTTCCTCTTTCCCCCATCATGATATCGTTGGCTTCCTCAGAGTTTACAAACCAGTTGATGAACTCAGCCGCCTCTTTTTTATGCGCTGATGTCTCGGAAATGGTCAGGAACATACCTGGTTTATTCCAGAGGCCTTTATATTCGGTGTTATCAGATAATGGCAGAGAAGTAATCTTCAGCTTATCGTTTACGGATGCCACCTTATTGGCATAGTTGTTCCACTCGATCATGGTAGCGCCTTCGCCCGTCACCACAGGGCCTGCCTCCTGTCCCAGCGTCTGGATTGCCGCATACTCATCCGGATTCGGAACTGCGCCTGCTGCCATCAGCTCCGACCACATATTCAAATAGTCGATACAAACCTGGTCATCGTCATAACCGAGGGATTTCTGATCATCACTGAATAGAGAAGCGCCATGCTGTCTCACCCAGTAATTAAACAGGTTGGTATCATCCACAGGGCCAGTCGCAGAACCCAGCTTTCCTGTCTTATCTTTCACGGTCTTGCATAAGTCAATAAAATCACTCCAGGTCCAATCCATGGAAGGAACCGCCACACCGGCCTCCTCCAGCACTAAAGGATTATACCCCATTGCGAGAAGAGAGCTGGAATACACGAGTCCGACTGTCTTTCCGCCGATCTCACCGGACTTCATCAGGTTTTCATCGATACTGGAGGTATCGATGGTGCCGTCTTCTATATATGGTGTCAGATCCGCGATGGAACTGTTCTTTGCATAGGTACTGATATAGAGATAGTCCATCTGAACGATATCCGGCATGGCTCCTGCTGCCGCCTGAGTCGCCAGCTTGTCAAAGTATCCATCCCAGCCGGAGGGAACCGCTTCAAATTTTACATTCGGGTGAAGCTCCGTATACTTATCCAGAAGCTGCTGTGTCAGTTCGTGTCTTGTCTGCCCGCCCCACCAGGTAAACTTAAGTGTTACATCTTCACCATCGGAGGAAGCTGCTGCGGTCGTGCCGCCAGTGGATGTGCCTCCAGTGGCTGCAGCCTGCGTCGTATCAGCCGCGCTGCCTTTCGTCTTATCCGGGCTTTTGCATCCCGTTGCCGACAGTACCATCATTCCAGCAAGCCCCAGCGCCAGTAAACGTTTCATTTTTCTCATAACCATTTCTCCTTGATCTGTATTTTTAACTCTCAAAGTTTCGGTGCGCACCTTGTTTATGCTGTTATTCTACATGATTTGAAACAAATAAAAAATGGAAAAAGCCGTCATCCCAATTGAAAAAAGCCGACTTTCTTCCATGCGGAAAAGCCGGTTTTTTTCAAATTACGCCTGTTTTTGTATATAATCCTTGTACTCAGAAGGGGACATTCCCACTAATTTTCGGAAGGTCTTGGAAAAATACTGGCCATCCGCCGGGTATCCCACTTCTTCCGCGATCTGAGAAAGCTTGATCTCCGGAAAATACCAGATCAGCCGTTTCGCCAGTTCAATTCTGACATTTAAGATATAAGAAGAATACTTCTGTTTCATACACTTGGAAAAGACACGACCGAAATAATCCTGATTCATGTACAGGACTTCCTTCGTCAGCCACTGGATGCTCAGTTCCTGGCTGCTGATGTTCTGATAGATTCCCAGCAGAATATCGCGCATACGCCGCTCTTCCTTATCTCCGCCCGGATGAAGCCCCTGCTTCTCACTGATATAGTCGGCCAGAAGCTTCAAAAGCTCCCTGTCGTCTTCCCCCTTCAGCCACCGTTCATTGTCCTCATCCTCATAGAGCATGTCAAGCACATACCGGATTGCCGCTTCCTTTCTCCCGGCCAGATCGCCTCTGAGCCGCATCTTTACGAATCCCAGATACAGCTCAAACAGGATGGCATCATAGGATTTCGCAGCCCTCAAAGCCCGGTAATTAATCAGCATCAATTCCTCCCGGTTGATATCCTTATAAAATCCATGCCACAAAGCGTCCGTGTCCGCGTCGATCTTTCCCATCTTTAAGAGTCCTGAGACCTCCTCATAGAGGCCCTGTATCTGATCCCAGCTTCCGCGGCCGGAAACCGCTGTCTGAAGCGGGCTGGAATCAAACTTCTCATACTCCTTTTTCACCTTCACAATGACAGGCTGAATCTCATCAAATACACGCCCTTCCAGCAGAAGCAGCACATCGTTGCGGATAGACGTCACCAGAAGCACGTAACTGCTTCCCAGCAGCTCCGTAATAATGTTCGTCACCACAAACTGTTCCAGATAGTCAAACCATTTTTCCTTATGAAACGCCAGAAGAAAGACCTCTCTCCGGAAGTTCCCGCAGTCCCCCAGATACGCCTCGAAGTCCTTATGGATATCTTCCCGGTTCAGCAGCACATTGCGGAACATCTGCTCCCTGGCTCTCGGAGCCAGCCGCTTGACCTGGGTCCGCATATCATCCTCTTTTCTCTTCTTCTCTTCCCGGACCTTAAGCTCCTCCGTTACCTTGCCGATCACTTCCACAATCTTCGCCTCATCGCAGGGCTTCAGTATATAGTGGCGCACGCCCAGCTCCATGGCTCTGCTGGTATACTCATACTCTCCGTAGCCGGAAAGCACAATGAATACAATATCCGGAAAATCCTCCCTCGTCTTCCGGATCAGTTCAATTCCATTCATGACAGGCATCTTAATGTCCGTAATCACGATATCCGGCATCTGGTTCTGGATCTCCTCATATCCCTCGACACCGTTCCATGCGGTTCCCGCCAGACTTATCCCGTACTTTTCCCACTGGATAAAATCTGCCATTCCCTCTCTCTCCACATCCTCATCGTCCACGATCAGAAGCTTATACACATCTATTTCCCTCCATATTTCGGAATTTCAATCCTCACAACGGTTCCCTTTCCGGGCTGGCTGGTTATCTCAAATACTGCGTCAGAAAAGATCAGGTTCAGCCGTTCCCTGATATTTTTAAGTCCGATCCCATTTCCCTTGGGCACCATGGTGAAATTCCTGACGGCCTCCAGTTCTTCCTCCGTCATACCCGGCCCGTCATCCTCCACCTCCAGGGTCATGGTCTGCGCCTCTACATTTTCCTTTACCCGCACCAGAATCCTGCATTTATTTAAGGAATTGTCCACGCCATGGTTGATCGAATTCTCCACCAGCGGCTGCAGAATCATACGCGGCACGTGGTACGTCTCCAAATCCCCCTCTGCCTCCACGAGAAACTCGGCCCTTCTCCGGTACCGGACCTTCTGAATATCAATATAATGCCTTGCCAGCTCCAGCTCCTCCAAAACCGTAGCCAGCTGTTCCTTCTTAAATGCCGCACGCAGCAAATCTCCCAGCGAGATCAGCATCTCAGATGCCTCCTCATTCTTCCCCGACCGTATCATCCAGTTAATGGAATTCAAAGTATTATAGAGAAAATGAGGATTTATCTGCGCCTGAAGCGCCCGGTACTGCGTATCCTTCAGCAATATCTGCTTCTCATAGTTTTCATGAATCAGGACCATGATCTTATCCAGCATAATCCGGAACTCCTGGGTCAGGATTCCCGCCTCGTCGCCTCGCTTCTCTCCCTCCAGATACTCCTTCGCCTTCTGAAACTCACCCGCTTCCACTATCTGAATCGAATCCGTCAGTCTGTTAAGCGGTCTGGTAATGGCCGTGGAAAGCCGTTTCAGGATCAGCATCGCCGCCACAAACAGCACGAGAAATCCGCCGATCAGACAGTATCGGACCATGGTGTTCATAAAATAAATCGAGCTGTACGGAAACATGTTCACATACGTCCATCCCGTCTCCGCCGATGTAAGCTGACAGAGAAAATACTTTCTCCCCTCCAGATTTATGATCTCATAATCGCTCTCCGGCAGCACCTGCCTGATCTTCTCATACAGACCGTCCTCGCTCTGATAGATCAGGCCGGAGTCGCTGGTCACGCACAGGCTGGAAACATCGGTTTTCAGCTGATTTAAATGCTTCTCGATCAGCACCCGGATATCCGATACAAAGATCAGGCTTCCCAGATAGTCGAGACTGGCATCGATGTGCTTGCGTATATCCCTGCCGGAGACGAGATAGGGAAATTCCTCCGTAGGATTCTCATAAACATAGGCTCCTTTTGCCTTGTCAAACTTCTCCAGCAGGCTGTCGTAAATTCCCACCGGCAGTTCCACATACCGTTTCCCCACCTCATATCTGGTCAGGAATTTATCCGTATAGATAAATTCCGACACCAGCTCCGCAGACAGCGCCTCTGTGGTCAGCCGGCTTCGCATCTTCGACATCTGAAATGAGTATTCCGCCTTGTTCTTCGCACTTTTTATGATCGACAGCTGATTTTGAATCTCGTAGTCCATTGCCAGATCGAAGGACAGCTCCTCCACCTTTTTCAGCTCTCCGTCCACCCGCTCCGTGAAGAAATTCAGTTCCTCCAGCGACTTCTGGTAAAGCTGGCCGTCATAGATACTCAAGGTAACCTGCATGGCAAGCAGCGTGATACCGCACAGAATTCCGAATATGGCCGCATAGACCACCATCATCTTTCTGGCAAGGCTTGTATTCCTAAACCGTTCCACCCACTGATCCCAACGCTTTCTCATCACTTTCCCGCTCCTTCATCGCCTGGTAAAGTTCCTGATCCGTCATATGGTTCTCCATGTTGGTGATGAGAACCACCCGTTTATCTTCCTCCGAATAGGTAACCTCCCTCTGCCACTCATAGAAATGAGGGCCGTCCCCTAAATTCCTGATATATCCCATCAGCCGTCTCAGGCAGTACGCAGTCTCCTTGACATCGCAGAGACAGTCATTTTCGTAAAAGCCCTTCCATTTTCCGTGTTCCCGCGCTCTCATGGACCAGTCCGCCGCCTCATACCAGTCCGCTGCCCTGCCAAACAGATAAAACGCCCGCAGATACTGTTTACCGGCATACGCCTCATAACCGTCACAGAAGGACACAGCGCCTCTCAGACAGTACGTATGTAGTTTCACCTGCAGGAGAAGGGAATCCTCCAGAAGCGGCCCCGCCTGCTCTGCCATCCGGCTGCATGCTTCCAGAAGCGGTTCAAATGCATTTCTCCCATTTACAACCGTTTTCCGGTACTGTTCCATCTGTTCTTCCAGACTCTCTCCCGGGGCAAACCAGTTAAGCTCCGGCTCCGGTCTCTGCCCCCCATCCGCCATAATGCGGCAGACAAAATCCCTAGTCACGTAATTATAAAACTGGTCGCCCGCCCGCTCGTCCTCCTCTTTCCCATACCGAACCGTACACTTAAAATACGCTTCAAAGAGATCCGGGAGAGCCGCCAAAAGGTCCTTCCCGTCAATCCGCTGTCCATAGGCGTAGTAAGACTCCATATAACGCCTCCTGTGTTCCGCTGCGGTGAGCGAATTTCCTCTCCACAGATTCCCAATAAAGTCCAGAGGATACACGTGGGGCTTTACATTAGAACAGTTGACAACCCACAGGCTCTTTATTCCACAATCATACGCTATTTTCAATTCTTTTTCCACAAATTCCATAGAATTTGGCAGCATGGTAATATGATTCGCCGCCTGCAGATCATAAAAAGAGACGTGATAATACGTTCCATGGTTCCCATCCCTTAAATCTGCGGGAGGCAGCGCCGGCACTCTGGGATTGTGGTTGCCCTGTCTTCTCGATACCATTTTCCCGTAACCATTATCAGCCCAGATGGTAATCACATCCTCCGGCAGAATCAGGAATCCCTGCTGATACAGTTCCATCGTCTCCCCATAGAGATTCGTGCAGAATACAGGATTCTTCACATACTTCTTTACCAGCTCGTACTGGCGCACCATCAGGCTGCTGATTAGGTCTCCCCGCTTCTTCGGGGTATCATACTGGGGATCATCGTCCCAGAAAGGCCGGTCTCCCTGCCCCCGGAATCCGATATTCCAGATAACGCGGTAATCCTTCTGCCTCCGGATTCCGTCCTCCCACAGGCTGTAAAAAAGCTCCGGATATTCCGCAAAGGAAGGCGTCTTATCCGGATAGACCCGTGCAAACATCTCGGCTCCCAGCGGTTCCGCGTGATGATGAGTGATCCAGAGCCCCATATCGGCCGCCAGTCCCACATAAATCTTGGAATTCGCATCAGTACCCGGTATCACTAAATTTCCTCCGAGACGCAAAAGCGCCTCAAATGCCATCTCCCACGGATACTCCCTGCTCACTCCGCCATCCCAGCGGCTGATCAGTACCTCGTCGTTCAGAAACCAGCCTCTGTATCTCACCGGATATGGAGACGACGCAATTGTTCCCACCGGGATCTCCACATACTCCCGCTTTTCGAATTTCTGATCATTCCAGAACCAGAACGGCAGAATCCCCATGTACGCCTCGCTCAAATGCAGCAGTGCATACACAAATCCCAGTTCATCCCCCGCGCAGATTACCATCCGTTTTTCCTCAACCAGTATCCTGTACTGTTCCGGATCCATGGATTCCTCGCAGAGCCTGATCCCGCCCCCATAAGCAGAATCCCCGTCAATCACCATATCCAGATCTCGGTAAAACCGCTCCACCGCTCGTCTCACCGCACCTCTGTCCTTCATCGTTCCAAGATCCGCCGTAACGCTTTTATCCAATAAAAATGTTCCCATCATATCCTCCTTTACCGTGAAAAATTCTATCGTATCTCCACTCCATTATAGGAAAATATACAATGGGCGTAAATGGAAAAAAACCGTAAACACACTTGGAAATTTCCGACTTTTCTGAAAAACAAAAAATGAGACCCCATAATTTCTTACGGAATCTCATTCGCAAAATCCTTATAAAATAAGGGTTTATTCCATTGTATAAGGCATAAGAGCGATGTGTCTTGCTCTCTTAATTGCAACGGTAAGTGCTCTCTGATGCTTTGCACAGTTACCTGTAATACGTCTCGGAAGAATTTTTCCTCTTTCAGAGACATATCTTTTTAATTTATTTACATCTTTATAATCGATGGTGCCGTTCTTCTCACCACAGAATACACATACTTTTTTTCTTCTGCGCATGCCGCCTCTTCTGAACTTGGCGCCATCAGCTTTATCATTCTTATTATATGCCATTGGTACTACCTCCTGTTAGATTTTGTTGTTTCTATCCCTGCAAGTTTAGTTGAATGGAAGTCCTTCGTCTTCGACTCCATCCGGGATATTCATAAATCCATCACCGATTGCGGAAGACGGTGCCGGTCTGGATGTTGGCTGATAGCCGCCGCCATCACCGGAAGCCGCGCCCTTGCTGTCGGCGAATTCCTGATCGTCTACAATGATATCGGTCGTGTAAACTTTGATACCGTCCTTATTCGTGTAACTGCCAGTCTGGATCCTTCCGGAAATCAACACTCTCATGCCCTGGCGGAAATACTTCTCGGCAAACTCACCTGCTCTGTCAAATGCGACACAGTTGATGAAATCTGCGGTCTGCTCGTTGCCGTCCTGGTTTCTGCGGCCTCTTCTGTCAACAGCAAGAGTATATCTTGCGATGGCCATGGCGCGCTCGCCCTGGGAATATCTTACTTCTGGATCACGGGTCAATCTACCCATCAGGATTACTCTGTTCATACGATCACACTTTCTTTATCTATTATGCCTCTTGTCTTACGCATAAATATCTGATAACTGGTTCCATAATACGAATGCGTGATTCTAACTCATTCGGTGTTGTGGAATCGCCATCAAACTGGATGAAGTAGTAGAATCCCTCTTTCATCTTCTGAATTTCGTAAGCTAATCTCTTCTTACCCCATTCGTCGATGTTAGTTACAGTACCGCCAAAACGAGTGATATAATTTGTAATCTTCTCGATGGCTGCTGCTCTCTCCTCATCTTCGAGCTTTACGTTAAGAACAACGGCTAACTCATACTTGTTCATGCTTGTTTACCTCCTTGTGGTCTCTGGCCCCTGCTTTCAGTTTCAGGAGCAAGGAATTTAATGTGTCACGGATTAATATTTTAGCAGAAATTGGCGGAAAAAGCAAGTACTTTTTCCTGTTTTCCTACGATTTTACGACATTTCCGGGGCTTCTTACCGCTTTTCCGCCCCATCCGCTCCTTTCAGCCCTCTGACGTTCTTCTCCACCAGCTTTCTGGGAACCATAATCATGTGGCCGCAGCCCATACATTTCAAACGAAAGTCCGCGCCGACCCGCAAAATTTCCCATTCACAGCTGCCGCAGGGATGCTGTTTCTTCAGTTTTACAATGTCTCCGACTTCAAAATTCATCTCGTTCTCCCGTTATCAGTGTCCTTATTTTAAGATCTCGTCAATCGCCTTTAACTCATCTGCCGAAAACTCCAGATGATCGAGACACTGAACGCTGTTTTCCAGCTGTCTCACACTGCTGGCCCCGATCAGTACAGAAGTCACAGCCTTCTCCCGAAGCACCCATGCCAGCGCCATCTGAGCCAGCGATTGATTCCTGTTCACCGCGATCTCATTCAGCCTGCGGATCTGATCCAGCTTCTCCTCGGATAAATAGCGGTCATTAATCGTAGTCCCCACTCTGGAAGCTCTTGACCCCTGCGGGATACCATTTAAATACTTATCGGTCAATGCGCCCTGCGCCAGAGGACTGTAGCAGATACAGCCCACGCCGTGCTCCCACATAGCTTTAAACAATCCGTCTTCCGGAGTTCTCTCGAACATGTTGTAACGCGGCTGCTCGATGAGACAGTGTACGCCCATATCCTTCAACAGAAGGACCGCTTTCTCCGCCTCCTGCTTCGAATAGTTGGACAGGCCCACGTAAAGCGCCTTGCCCTGTCTTACGATATCCGCCAGCGTTCCCATCGTCTCCTCCAGCGGTGTCTCCGGATCCGGTCTGTGGTGATAGAAAATATCCACATACTCCAGCCCCATCCGCTTTAAGCTCTGATCGAGACTGGCCATTAAATACTTCCTGGATCCCCAGTTTCCGTACGGTCCCGGCCACATATCGTATCCGGCCTTCGTGGAAATGATCATCTCATCCCGGTAGGTTCCAAGGCCGTGTCTCAAAATCTCCCCAAAATTCTCTTCCGCCTTTCCAGGCGCCGGAAATCCGTAGTTATTCGCCAAATCAAAATGTGTCACACCCAAATCAAACGCCCTACAGAGAATAGCTTCCTGATCCTCAATGGGCTTTTCCAGACCGAAATTCTGCCATAACCCGAGTGATACCCTTGGAAGTTTTACACCGCTTCTTCCACAGCGCTTATAGTCCATCTTCTCATATCTGTCTTCTGCTGCCTGATACATAGTTTTACGCTCCTTTATTCTGTCATTTTTTCTCTGCCTGTACAGCGCGTTCACATGCCCGCCGCGTCTCCCAGCACCTCACCCAGCTGCCCGCTGATCACCAGATCAGCACGGCTGTCCATGGGGGTAACCGTCTTATTAATCAGAACCATCCGGTTTCCTCTATAATAATCGATCAGTCCCGCGGCTGGATAAACCGTAAGCGATGTGCCTCCAACGATCAGCATGTCCGCCCTGGTGATATATGCCACCGACCGGCTAAGCACCTCCTGATCCAGACTCTCCTCATAGAGCACCACGTCCGGTTTAATTGTCCCACCGCAGCTGCACCGCGGAATTCCATCCGGTTCATCCATATTTAAAATGTCTTCCAGGCTGTAAAACTTCCCGCACCGGGTACAGTAATTCCTGTGTACCGATCCGTGAAGCTCGAGGACTTCCTTACTGCCCGCCGCCTGATGAAGACCGTCAATATTCTGAGTGATAACAGCCTTTAACTTTCCTTCCGCCTCCAGCTTTGCCAAAGCCAGGTGTGCCCGGTTCGGTTCTGCTTTCGGAAACAGCATTCTGTTTTTATAAAACCGGTAAAATTCCTGGGGATTCTGCCTGTAAAAGCTGTGGCTGATAATCGTCTCCGGCGGAAACTGATACTGCTGGTGATACAGCCCGTCCACACCCCTGAAATCCGGAATCCCGCTCTCCGTCGAAATACCGGCTCCGCCAAAAAATACGATTCGGCTGCTCTCCGAAATCCACTGCTTCAGCTGTTCCTGTGCTTCCATCTCTCCCGTTCTCCCTCCTGTCCTTTCAATCAGGCCGCCACTGCACTCTGCCATGCAATGCCGGTCCGGTACTGGAACTCAGACGGGGTGCCGCAGACTGGATTCTTCCAAATCCGCCTGCGGCACCCCGGATCGCTTCAGAGTATGTTTGAAAATACCTCATTTCAATCCACGCCCGCCACTGCCGTTAAGCTTCTTTTAAAGCTTCGAATATCCGTAACCGTTTACAAGGGCATCCAGCCTGATTCCCTTCTTGCAGTATGGGCATTCCCGGAAATCATACGTCTGATAATCAGGGATATCACGCTCCCGGAATACAGAGTTCACAGGCATCCCATCCAGTTCCCCGATCGCACTGAAGATCGCCGATATTCCCTGGAGCTTCCCTCCATAATACTGGATACACTCGACTCCCTTGTTGATCGTCTTTCCCGTTGTCACGGAAGCCATCAGAAGAATCACATTCTTACCGGTTATCATGGGCTGAATATTGTCACGGAAAATCATCTGGCTGTTACTGTTGTACTCCGGAGTCACAACGTAAATTGTCTGATGCGCATTCCTAGACATAACGCCTGCCTTTGTCAGTTCCTCCGCCAGATAGGCGCCTACCACATCCATGCCATCCAGGCATACGATGGTATCCACAAACGTATTATACAGGTAAAGTCCCACTAAATCACGGGCGACCTCCTGTGCCTCACTAACACGTGTCTTCAGCGTTGTCATATCAATGTAGTAGTTGATATGGGAATGGTTGGTTGCGAAATGTCCCGGCACAACCTTGAGCGGTACGTTACATCCTGGAGCCTGAAGCTTAATATATCTGTTTTCCATAGAAACCTCCCCTGCTGCTGTTTTCTTTATTATACTACAGAAACAGGACTGGTTACAAGGAAAATCTATTAGTTTTGCACAACGCGGTACTATACCACCTCATCGAAATAAACACCGTTTAACGGCCTGATTCTTTCCGCCATACTCCGGCGGTTTTCCGGCATCTGCGGCATTTTGTATCCGAAGAGCCAGGCTGTCATCTCCGCAATTCCCAGCGACAGATGCGGCTTTACAAGAGTCCCCTCCGTCATCCGAGTCACCCTGGAGCCATTCTTATCCAGCTTCCAGCGGAAAATGCCGTCGTTCTGGCGTATCTGCCCGTCCGAGACCTCGATCATAAGTTCCATCTCACTGACTTCTGAGTCCTCTTTTAACCGGATCACAGAGACAAACTGCTCCAGATTGATGATTCGTCCCATCATAAGAGGCTTTGGCGGGGCGATCTCCTTCACATAGTCCGGATGCACCAGAAGCTCCCTCTGTTCCATCTCTCCGCCTCCATAATAGGCGGAAATACCGGCCAGCCGCTCCCTCTCGTCCCTCGTTCTCAAGAGTACCAGATCGCCGTCGGCGCTTCTCACCTCCCGGCACAGAGCCCGGTAATACTCCTCATCACGCATCGTATAGACCTCATAATGCTTTTCGAGGCATTTGCCCGCAAATCTGGCCGCCTCCTCGCATTCCTCCGTCCGCTGTTCTATGAGGGCCCGTCCGCTCAGACGCATCATGCCCTTTTCGCTCAAAGTAAGCTGCGGCTGATCAAAGATATAGGTAAACTCAAACGGCAGATAAATAGCCGGATCCACCGGATGCAGAAAGCAAAATCCCATCTTTTCCATATACATATCGGCAAATATCCTGGACAGCAGGCGGCTCATATACCCCTGGTGACGCCATGCCGCCGCGGTAGCCACCCCGGCGATATAGTCGATCCTCCAAATACGGTCCTTAACCACCACATCAAACGGATTCCGGTGGAGCATGGCCACGATCTCATTGTCCTCCTCCGCCACGAGAATCTTGTTCCGGCGAGTCTTCTCCGCATAGTAAAAATCCACAAACGACTGGGAATCTTCCACAAAGATCTCTTCCCACAGCTCCCGGCTCCTGCTTTTCTCTTCCTGTCTTAAATAATGTATCATCCTTTAAAGTCCTTCTGTTCTATGCTGTATTTTCTGGCAAAGTCAATGGGATTATAGGACATCTTCGCTCTGCGCAGGCCTTCCATTCCCACGTCGTCCTCCCGGTTGACAAGCATCATTTCCTCCGGAAATGCCCTGACCAGAAACTCTCTGTTAATAAACTGGTAAAGTCCATTGATCTCCGGATTGGCCTTCTCAATGTGAATTACCGCCATTTTTTCAAATTCATTATAGCTTCCTATCGTAAATGCTTCCAGCTTACCATCGATATAGACACCGGCCATCCGGACGCATAACTGGGAACAGTTCTTCAAGATATCGTGAATTCCGTTTACCTCATAATCCAACTGGGTACCGAACTCCGCGGCCTCCACCTTGTTTTCCCACCATCTGTCCAGGAACTCCCACACATCGTCCCGGTCAGAACAGCATAAAGTCCGGTACTCATACCGCCCTTCATACTCTCTCAAAAATGCATTCAGATGATTCTTTTTCTTATGCAGCTTCTTGCCGGCCAATGACCGCATAGCTGCAGCATCATACAAATAATCCTTTAAATCTTCCTGCTCCTTCACCTCAAACTTCTCAGGATCCAGTTTTAAATAGTTCACACCGTCCTCATCCGCCAGATAAATCCGAAATGGCTTTTTTAACACGGTATTAAAATATTCCACCATCTCATAAAAGTAATGGGACAGCTCCTCTTCCTTGCACATCGGCATGGCGCTGAAAGTAATGCCATCCTTTTCCATCAAAAACTGTACTGCTTTCTCATCGCTGATCGCGCATTGGATATGGTAAAAATCCCTCCAGATAAAACTGTCCAGAAACACACTGTCACACGTCTTATTGGGCCGCAATGCGAAAAACGGCGTCACTCTCTCGATATCCTTTGCCTCTACCGGCTTAAACTGTAGGTTCATAATAATTCCCTTCTGCATTAATATTGTCTTTTGTCTTATAATCTGATTTAACTCTTCTTAACAAAATCCGTATTGCACTTCGGACAGTGAATGCTGATTCTCCCTTTTCCTCTGGGAATGCGAATCTTCTGTCCACAGCTGGGACATTTATAGATATGGTATTCCTTCTTTTCCCGGATTCTAAACTTAAATTTGCGAAACTTTTCCGTTACAGAATAGCGAAGTCCTTCAAACACCTGCTCTTCCTTATACCTTTTCCCGATATTCCTCGAAAACATCCGGAAATAGCAGAGAATCAGGCACGCAAACGCCAGAATATCCACCCATGGTTTCCTTATAAAAATTCCAAGCAGCAGAAAGAAAAGTGAAACACCGATTAAAAACTGTCCAAGGCGATCCGCCCCATAGCGGCCCACCATAAATCCTGCAAACTTTTCCCTCCATTTATTCATCATATATTTAAACGCCTCTTTTCCTCATAATGACTTAACTATAATGAAGTCCCTGCAAAAAGTCAATCTCGTCAATTGATGTTTCACAATCTTTTTAGATTTTCCTGGACATCATGCTATTGTATACCCATTTTTCCCCCTCTGTTTCGTCTGATAAAGCGCCGCATCCGCTTTCTGATACAGCGTATCAAAATCATTTCCATCAATAGGGGCAATAGAAACTCCAATACTTGCGGACATCTCCCAGCTCTTCCCGCCTTCTGTGCATGTAACCCTCAGTGCATTCGACAACTCCTTCGCCTTATCCTCAACCCATTCAGAGTCAGGCGCCGGAATAAACGCTGCAAATTCATCTCCGCCCACTCTCCCCAGCACATCATTTACCCGGAAATGCGTTCTGATGATAGAAGTAAACTCTCTGATGCAGTAATCTCCAAATGCGTGCCCGCACGAATCATTGGCCTGCTTAAAATTATCAACATCAAACAGAAAGAAGGCATAGACCTCAGCCGCCGGTTTGGACAACAGGGCGGTAATTTCCCTTTCCGTTTCCATCTTAGTTAAGAAACCAGTCATCTCATCAAAAGAGGCCCTAATTTCCTTTTCCTTCTCTGCATTAATATTTTTCCGGTACGTAAACATATGGATACATTCATCTTCCTGAGAAAAGAAGATATAAGCATCGATCCGCATCCAAAAATACCGGCTCCCATCCTGAGTAATCTTAAAATCATATCTTAAATGATTATTCCCCATTTCATACTGCCGGATAACATTTTCCGGAGTAAATGTGGAGACGTATCCCTCCCGGTACTCCTCCTTAATCTGTTTTTCCGCAATCACTTTTAGTCCCTGGTCATAAGGCAGATCCCCCGCACCCAGACTGCCGAAATACTGTTCTGTCAATTTATTCGCATATCTGTTTCTCGTTATATTCAGTTCGTAGATATTATCATACAGCTGCTCTGTAGCCCTCTTAAACGCATCCTGCCGTTCTTCCATCAGCTGAGTAATCTGCCTGTTGAAATTGCGGAGCACCGTTGTTATTACTACCAGGACAGTAATAATAATCGCTATAATAATAACCCCTGTCTGGTACAGCCGATCCTTTATTTCACTCACGATAGCGCCGTTATTCTGTTCCACTACCAGATGCCATGACAGTTCCGGAATATACCTTGAAACCACATAGCTCCTTCCCTGGCCGCCCACCGCAGTATCCGACCATAGTTCCAGATTGGCAGAATCCTCCTTCCAGCCCAGCACCTGACTGCGGATACTCTCCTGCTCAAACGTCTGAAACCAGTCGATCCTGCTGTATCCCGTATGTTCAGAAGATATCTCAATCACACCGTTCTCATCGATCAGACATGCATTCAAATGATATTTTTCTTCATAGCTCTTCAAAAACTCTTTTAAATAACTCACCCGCATACCGACTCCCACCACACCCAGGAAATCACGATCAGGCCCATAGATCTTACAGTTTACAAACACCGTTATTGCATTGTCCGCTCCGTTTACCTCATCATTATCCACGTTCATGGAGTACTCAAGATCATCTTTCAGCATATCAAAATACCATACGTTCTCCGGATCTCCTTCCGTGAGTATTCTGTCAATCCCATTGAAATTATAATAGCGGTTCGTCAGGGCCGATACCAGAAAGACTGAATCAAAGTCATACTTCTCCCGATAAGTCTCCAAATAGTTCTTGATCGTCCATGCATACTGTTCGTCCTCTAAATGAGCTTCCTCGCCCTCCAAATGGGCCGCCAGAAGGCTGTCATGGGCCATGGTAAGGGAAATATTAACAGGCCTTGTAAACAGGGCTGTAAGCTGATAATAAATGCCCTCCGTCGTCAGAGAAGCCACCTGTTCGATGTTATTAAGCGAAGCCTCATAATTTGCCTGATAACTAAAAAACGCCGTCACCAGAAAACCACATACCAGGATCACACTGACCAGCAAATTTGTCTTTAAAAGCTCCCGATTCTTTTCCAAAATGAGCCTCCTTTACTTTTTTAATCCTGTATTGTTTTATTTTTGATATTTGTCTTATTTTTAATACTTGTCTTATTTTTAATACTTACTTTTGACACTTTAAATCTGATTTTTAGTATATCACATAATGCGCCGTCTAAATAGTTACCACTCCTGCCTCTTACAGAAATGGTTCTGTTCTTACTTAATTCAATTCAGATTCGTCATCTGCAGACACAAAAAAATCCTGGAAAGTAAATTCCAGGATTCTTTGAGAGGCGACAACCAGATTTGAACTGGTGATCAGGGTGTTGCAGACCCACGCCTTACCACTTGGCTATGTCGCCGTAGATATTGTAAAAAGTTGAAGTTCTGATGAATTTCAACTTAAGTGACCCCAACGAGATTCGAACTCGTGTTACCGCCGTGAAAGGGCGATGTCTTAACCGCTTGACCATGGGGCCTAAGCTTTGCATTTCGTTCTCCTCATTTACCGTTTGAGTATCACGAACTCCCCGAGTAGGACTTGAACCTACGACAGCGCGGTTAACAGCCGCGTGCTCTACCGACTGAGCTATCGAGGATTATTATACCATGAGGTATCCTCTATTTCAAGGCATATACCCTCAAAACCACACATTGTACATATCTTTCATCCGTTCTTACTTCCTCTGCCATTTCTGACAACCTAAACCAACTTGGTTAAGCCCTCGACCTATTAGTGACAGTCAGCTGCACATGTTGCCATGCTTCCACCTCTGCCCTATCTACCTCGTCGTCTTCAAGGGGTCTTACTCTTGCGA
>NZ_JACOPB010000013.1:0-177686 GCF_014288005.1 Hungatella hominis | reverse complement strand
CTGGCTATTTCTTTCGTTTCCGTCATAATAATAATCTATAATTTTCTGTAATCCATCATCTATAGACCACAGGTCCAGCTTTTTAAACAGTCCCATTGCTCTATCCCTCCTCGTTAAATGTTAAGTTTCCAAATCTACAGTTGGCATAGCTTTTACCATGCCAATCAACTTTATATAACCCACATGGGCTTCCATCAACATATCCTTATCTACTTTATGCTTTGCTCGATTAAAATCACGATGGCAAGCCTCTGCACGTGATTCTAATTCCGCAATTAATGCATCCGCATCAATCAGCCTCATAACTTTTCCTTTCTCCAGAATCCCGAAAATGTTAATATGCCTGTCTCTCAAGCCATTTCAAAGCATCTGCTACCTTATCCGCTCTATACGCTACAATGTCAAAGTCATCCCGATACAAGGCTGCTTCTACACGTGTCAGAAAGCACGCCAGTTCTTCGTCAGTCATCTTTCTAATGCGATCCGCGTTTTTCATGTGCTTCTCCTTCCGAAAATGTTAATTGTCTGTATCTGAAACAAAATATTCGCATGGCTTATCACTCCCATAACAGCCATTCTCGCATACCATATAGTTCCAACAGCTTTTACATTCTTCGCAAATCATCTCGCACCTTCTTTCTGAAAATCTTACTCTTCCCAATCCAATGCCTGCCCGCAGTCGTGGCAAAAATTATGTTTCTGCTTAATGCTTCTTATAGTTCCACACACCGGGCAACTATAATAGGCTTCATTCACTATGACTTTAATGGGGGTCTGTTTTTTAAGCATCTCCTCAACCACCTCCACTATATTGTGTTCACACCCTGCTATTTCTTTTTCCCAATAATGGTAAGTGTTGTCTGGCTCTTTTTCTCTTAGTTTCCTTAGCCGTTTTAGTTTCTCAAAATGACGGTTAAGTTCTTTATTTGATTTCAATTCCACAATACATCCTCCTAAAAAGTTTAATTTTTATGATATCTGTTTTGGTTCCCAGCAAAGCAAGGTTCTGCACAATCACAGGCGCCACCACACTGCACATTATCAGGTTCCGGCGCTTCCTCGCAATCCTCGACGGCCTTATAGTTCTGACAACCATAGCAAATACTGTCTCGATCTAATTGATATCTCGGTTCGATAGGCTCCCGGCTGTCTTCCTCGTAATAACGCCACTGCTCACATTCTTTGCACTGCTCCGCCGGCTCCTCACCAATCGTCGCGGAAAACCCGCGGCACTTGCTTCCTTCCCACCCCGGATGACCATACTGCCTTATGTACAGGCATGGCCCCGTCTGGTAACACAGGCCGCAAGTATTGGACAATGATTTTAGCAGCTTCTCTCTGGCCTTCTTCTCAGCCTCGGCCTGGGAGACTGTGACTGAATAGATATCATAGCTTGCCGCGTCCAACTTACGGATCACGCTTGACATTCTGGCAGTGCCTACGGCCTTTCCATTATTCATAACCCGGTGCAACTCCTGGCGGCTATATCCGGTAAACTGCTCCAGCTCCGATACAGTCATACCAAACAGCCCAGCCACACTCTTTAAATCTGCCATGACAAAACCTCCTTATTTGTCAAGTCTTAGTTCGGTAAATACTAATACTGTTGATCATCAGTTTTCCAGATTAAAGCTTCTGTCCACAGTAAGGGCAAAACTTATAATCCTCATCAATTGGCACATCACCATTACAATGACCGCACCGAATACTACCTTCAGGATCAGTTGGTGATGGTCTGCTATTAGATTTTAAACGATCTTCTAACTTAGCAATCCAATGATCCTTATCACACTCTCTACACCGCTCATGAACAGCTCCGGTTGATATACTCCTGCTACTGAAACTGCTGTAGGCAAGACACTTCTTATATTTCTTGCAATGATGCCGGTTTGTTAAATATTCGCAATCTCCGTTACAATATCCCATCTTATCCTCCTCTCCGGTAGTCCCAGCTACCGATTATCAGTTTTGCGGCTTAGAGCCGCCTCTCTCATACTCCTCTTCCGACAAATAAGCAATTATTTCAACGGCTACTATCATGTCATTAAAATCGTCTGCTTCCCCTTCTACCACGCATTCATTACCATCATCGTCCTTAAGAATAGCTGTAAAACAATTATCCTCTTCCTCGTATACCAAATTACAATCGTTTTCGAGATCATCATCTACACAGTCAAAATCAAAGTCTATAATTGATCTCCCATAGCAATTACCGCCTGTGTTTAACCAGATATGTCCCTTATATTTCCATTGTTGTAATGTGACCCGAACTCTATGAACTCCATTTCTAATACTGACATTATAATTTTCCATATTACTTTCCTTTCTCCGGTTTCCCGGAAATGTTAATACTGCTGATTATTAATACTACTGATTATCGTTTTTTGTTGAAAATAAGACGCAATCAGACACTTCTTTTTCTCCTGTTACCATTTCTCTGATATACTGGTGAGGCACATCACAGTTTACAGCGTTCATAAGCAATTCAGTTTTGGCACCTGCGCTTAACATTTCACAGAGTTGGCTCAACTTTATTTCCGTTCGATCCTCTTTCTCAAACACATCAATTAATCCCATGATTTTTCCCTTTCTTCCGGCAGTCCCGGAATATTAATCTAACTTATCTTGTCGTTACCTTCCGAATCCAGCCACATTTTTTGCACAAATACGTCGTTACTGTCTTGTCTGGATACTCATTTTGTTTCACTTTTTCAAAATCATGTATGCAAAGGCAATGCCGAATCCAATTAAACATGTATCACTTTCCTCCACTCCTCCGGAATTTCATGTCATGATCCCCTACAATCAGGGAATTTGAAGCAATCACACATTTCTACGGTAACATCAGTTTTGAAAAATTCTTTCGAAATAACATAACTCTGAATTTCATAAATATTTCCCATAAAAAGGACTTTGTCCTTGAAATCCAGAGGAATCACCCCATATTTTTTTAGAACCCTATGTGCCAGTTTTAATAATAATTTTCGCAATCTCATCATCCTTTCCGGGTATCTTGAAAATCTTAATATGCATGGTTTTGCGCCTTGCACTGGCGGGAGTCGACCCCGTCAGTTCGGGGACTTGAACCCTTCTGCACCATGCTGGACGCCCGGCGCCCAATAAAACTTAATTTCCCCGCCACTTCCCCACGACATCAGGCAACGCAATTTTCCCGGTGTAACCGGAAACTTTATTGTCCTGCCGTACTCTTCAAAATACTAAAACTACTGATTATCAGTTAGCGCAACAAGCAGATTTCTTTTACTGCATCTTCCCAAGCTTTATCTATAGAGTATCTTCCCATCTGCCTTTCATCGTCATGTTCATATAGCAGATCCTTTTGTTTTTTAATAATCTCTTTGCCGATTTCCTGAAGATCTGTTCTTGTCATAACCTCCACCTCTGTGAAATACTAATATAGGTCTTCTCTCACTCTGAAATTCCTACCACACTCATTGCATACTACGGCACAATGTTCTAAATCATATTCAAGAGATTCTTTCTCTGCTCCACAAAACGGACAATGCTCAATTGTATAGATATCAGATATTTTTCCATTCGAATACAGATCATCTATCTTGTCAATCATTTCATTGCAGCTTTGAGAAAGTGCTATATAGTTGTTTCTTAACACTTTGACAGCTTCCGGCCCCATGCCAGCATCCTCATAGGTGCCCAGCCGTTCAATCAATAGTGCCTTATAATCCCAACTGTTCTCACCACATGGCAAATTATCTGCCGCCCTGTGCGTGCCATCAGAACAGATTTTAGTTAATCTTTCCATCCTTTTCCTTTCTCCAAAATCCCGGAAATGTTAATTTTTCAACTCAATCAGGGCATCGAACATGTTTTTCGATAACTCATAATGTTTACAGCGTTTTGATTCATTTTTTATAACCAGATCTCCGGTTATTCCAAACATCTCCGAAACGTCGATTCGCTCCTGCTTATTTGTGCAATTTCCATTTTCATTCCATGCGCAGTTAGCGCACTGCTTCTTAATCTGAATTTTTCCGGCGGTGTGGTTTAGCTTACCAAACATGCAATCACAGCCATCATCTTCGGTTTTTGACGGTATGTACCGGCTGCGTCCGGTGCCGTAATCCACTTCATCGTATCCGTCTCGGTATGTATACGTTCGAGTTTTCCCGCAATACGGGCATAATTTTGTAAGCGTCTTCCGCTGTGGTCTGGTGCTATACATTTTCTTGTTCCCCTTTCCATTCAATTACCAGCCCCGGCACCGTTACACACCGCGGCTGCCCTGGCACCATCTTGATGATCCCGGCGTCTGCCATCTGCTTAAGATGCAGGTGTACACTGCTCTTGCTCTCCAACCCTACGCCTTCCCCTATCTCACGTACCGACGGCGGCCAGCCGTGGGCTATGGTGTACTGGACTATGTAGTCTCTGATCTGCTTATGACGCTCTTTCATGGTCTGCCTTTCCGGCCTCGTGGAGTAATTCGGCCACGGTCTCCGCAAATATCTTTTTCATGTCAGCATCATTATCAAATAATTCGTTGCGGTTGATCCGGCGTTTTGCTCCTATTTTTTTGCGGTAAGCCTCTTTTGCAGCCTCAATATCAATACCCTTTTTCCGCATTCTGGCACTCACAGCGGAGTATGTAGCACTGCCGTATATGCTGTGATCGTTACGAGCATCTATGAGTGGCTGGATGATCTCCTGACGGGTACGAGCAAGCATGGCTGTTGTTACAGCTTTCTTCTTTTCTTCCCGAAGCTTACATTCCTCTTCCATGTTCCCTAAAATTGATTCAAAAAGACTTCTAAGATCACCCTTCACGGATATTGCATCTATCGTTGGGACGTATCCCGTCTCACCGTTTTTGTATTCCTTAACCTCCTGATCCAGGCATATGCCATATGTGTTTTTCATTTTTGTGTAAATTTTAGTCAGCACAGAGTTATAATTGTTATGCTGATCCGGGTATTCCTTCACCAGTTTTTTACACTGCCTGTACGCTTCCTCTTTCCACACCTGACAAGGGTCTTTCTCTACCGCCTTCTTTTTATCTGGTGTTGATTTTTTATCTGCATCTACAGGCGTTGGATTACATAATTGCTCCTGTAACTCATCAAACCTGTGATCAATATGCGCAAGCAATCCGGCTTTCAGCTTCGCAATCTGCGTATCCAGATATCCACGATCTATAAAATACTCAAAATTTCCTTTACCCATTTCTATCCTCTCCCATATTTTGTATGTCCTGCATCACGATGGCATCATAATCAATTTCACGCTGTGGAAACTGCTGGAACTGATTTTTGGGTTTCTGAGTCTGGTTCTTTGACTGGCTCTGATTCTTCCCACCTTTATTTCTTGCCTGCAAAATCAGTGTTTCAAATTGGTCCCTCAATTTCTTTGTGCTGCGTATATTGGTTTTCCAAAACGAATTTGTAGTTGCATACATCAACGCTTCCCAGATATCATCTTCCGAACGTTTATCAATACGTTTCAGGTATTCAATCTGTTCACACCATTTAAATTTCTTTTCAACCGTATCTGGTACTTTTGATCCAGGGTAATTTTCTATCAATGCCGTGATAAGCATATCAACACATTTCATTTCAAAACTGTCGGGCGGGAAGACCGTGGCATTCTTTTTGCCACGATTATTATTATCTTCTTCCCTTCTTTCCTTCTTTCTTTCTTCTATTGTTGTCGTTCGTTTGTCGTTAGAATGTCGCTCGCTTGTCAGCTGATTGTCGTCTTGCCTGTCGCTTGCCTGATACAGATTGTAATTAACCACCGTAAATACGGTAAATTTGTTTGTCGATCTGCTTGTCACTTCGCCTGTCGATTTTAAGTGGGAAATTCCGGTCCTTATCTCTCGTTCTGTGAGTGATGTTTCCATTGCAAGTGTCTTAATCGACGACACAAAGGAACCACGCGGAACCGTTGTACCCTGGAATTTTCCTTCTTTCCAATTTGCCTTTAACAGCATATGGAGGAAAAGCGTTTTAGTGTTTATGTCCTGATACCATTCCCACTCAAGCAGACCTCGGAAAATTTTTATGTAGTTCCCATCATTTCCCACGTTATCACTCCGCTCGTGCCTTTTTTGCATTCTGTGCCGGGGTAACAATCCGCAGATTACTTCTCCGGTTATCAGCCCGGTTATGGTTAATATGGTCGATCACAAGTCCATCACCGCGATACTGGCCGACTAGCAGCTCATGCATTCGCATCATTTTACCGGACACTCTGGCCTGCGGGTATCCGTCGATTCCGATTGACCACGAATGTTTCGCCAGCCGGTCAACATCTTCAGAGTCCACGTTGATCTCTTCGCCTTTGTGGGTACGGATGATATAGCTGTTCGTCCCGCGCATTCCCCGCGTTTCCTGATCTTCTTTCAGGCAGCCGCAGGACTTAATAATCCCCAGCCGCAAATGCTCACCTTTTACCAGCTTCTCAATACCGCAATTCAGGCATTTGCATTTCCAGTATCCACGGCCAGCATATTCCTGGGCCACCAGAAAACCGAAATGCATACCGCTTAAATCTATATAACTCAATTCTAATTCCTCCTTTGTTCCCCCGCCGCCAGACGAAAGACGGCGGAGGCAGTACCATGGCATGTCGTGACACATTCCATTCCTCTATGTGATACTGGCGCAGGGCCAGCCACAAGGCTATAAATAACTCTTTCCAAAATCTGCGATAAATGCTTCCCGGCTCCCGACGTTCTCTTCATAGTAAAACTGGGCCATTTCTTTAAGGCAGAGATCAACTTCCCGGCTCCGGTGCACTGCGTCCGGGCCGCCGGTATGGTGACGATTGCATAGCCACACTTTAAATCCGTGGAATTCTGATATACGGCGGTTCGATGTTCCAAAAAATATGTGATGAGACTCCAGATTTTGCGTTGTGTGGCAGAGATAACACTCTTTTTCAGTTTGTAATACGCTCTTCATAATTCCACGCCCCATTCTCTTTTCATGCGCTCCAGCTCTTCCGGCGACGCTGTTTCAATTCCCATTTCATGGCACTCGCTTACAATCCCGTTGATAAAGACAGCCATCTCCCTGGTATCGTAAGTGCTGCTTCCAAAATAACATTGCAATTGTATGCCGGTCTGGCCCGCGACTGTGACTTTTCCCAGATTCTTGACTGTACGCCATTCTTCGATTACTCGGCCTACTACGTGGGGGCGTACAATGATATGCGTGAATACTCCGTACCGCTCCAGCATGTCGAGGTATACGCTCCACTTGTCCGTATGCAGCACTTCCGCTATCTTCTGCATAAGTACCCATGCATAAGCATTCGCGTCCTTGCTCCGTCGATTACGAAATATCTTCGCAGTTATGGTCAGCAGCTTGTCAGAAATTGCTTCAAGCTGTCCCGATATATCCTCGTCCGCCTCGAATGTCACACGGACCTTTCCAGTCTTCCAGTTCCGCGAAATGTCAACCAATCTACCCCTAAAATCCATATGCTACACCTCGCTACTGCGCCCAAGGCAGTTCCCCGGATGGCTGGTCTGGCGGTACGGTTTCTGGGTCTGGTTCCTTCTTTTTGTCCGGAAGCTTCTTAAACCGCTTCATTGCATCGGTATACTGCGATACTGTGAGATCACTTAAGGCTTGCACGCCATATGTAAGGCAGACATTTTTCCAGCCAGTTCCAGTTCTGCCACACTCATTGTAGATTGCGTTGACTTCCTTTTCAGTAACCTTCCGCTCATCCTGTTTCTGCGACTTCCCGGCAGGTGGTTTTGTGGTATGGCTCTCTTTGTCTGGATCGACCGGGCGAGCATCTGACTGCTCGTCTGACATTTCCTCAGTCGGTATACAAAATAGCTGGAAACACGCATACTTAAAAGCTACTGACATGGCCTTGTTCGTAGCCTTGTCTCCGCTGTCCATTCCCTCACCGATTGTAATAACCTTAATACTGGAACCATCTTCCGCCGAATAGAACGTGAACTGTACCTTGCATATGGAATAGATCAAATTGCCGTTGTTCGACGTCTTGCGCTCTTCGCGCCGCTGATCCAGAACCTCCGTTGCAACGAAAATCTTATGCTCAATAAAGGCGGGGTTCAGGGCATTCATAACATCGTCAACGCCGCGGTACATGAAGCCCTGAGATTTATTTTTCTTGTCTTTCTGGATAGCCCCGATATCTGCCATGGCGGCATTAATCGCTCCATAGATCATTTCAGCCATTACACATCTTTCCTTTCAAAATACAGGCCCAGACTGTTGAGAGCGGTTTCCAATTCTTCCAGTTCTGACTCAGTGCCGAGTACCGTATATATAACTCTCTTTGCTTCCGGTTCAACCGGCCAGACTCCGGCAAGTGATTCATCAACAGTTTTCAACTCGTCTACCGTCTCCCGGCGCGTCTCTTCCCTGATCTGCTGTTCCTGCGCCACCCTATCACGTTCCTCACGACGGATTCTCTCGATTTCAAGATCACGTTTTTTCTCTTCCTCTCTGCGGAGGATTTCGAGACGCTGGGATTCGTAGTTGTTGATATACTTGACGGCATTCGCAAGACTCAGATCACGCTTGTACATCTCCAGCGCTTTGGGGACCGCCTCGGAATCCATATTTTTAATGGTCGTAACCTCTTCGTATGACTTGCCGATCACCTCTATCATAGCCTTTTTAACCGCTGGTAATTTGACAGATGCATTTTCCCATTTTGAATCATAGATTTTTTCCAGAGGAAGGTATTCCAGCATCTCCCCGATCACGCTGTCATATAACGCCTGGATATCTGCCTTTCTTTTCGCCACCCTGACAGCTTCCATTTCCTTAAGCTGGCTGTCAATGTCGTTAATATGCTTGTCTACGTACTGTAATAGACCATCAACCTGTACCTTAAATTCATCATACGGTTTCAGCCATTCCGTCTTTACCTGACGGGTCGCTTCAACAACACTCGCCCGCTTTTTTCTCATTTCTGCAATTACTTTTTTTCCAAACGCTTTAGAATCTTCTGTAAATAAAGCACCTTCATATTCCGATACTTCAGCTTTGATCTGCTGCTCATATTCTTCAAAATTTGCATTAATAACGCCTGCGGTCTGTACGACCTCAAATTTCAATTCTGACATATCAGTTCCTCCATATTCATTTCATACTGTTGTCCGTTCAGCCGGATTCTCTCCGTAATCCTATGCCGCTGGTCTGCCTTCCGCTGACACTCGTCGCATACCCGACCCTCTCCCGGATCGAGATAACAACCACATGCATCACATTGATATCTCATTTTTTATCACCCTCTTGATTTTCTGCGGTCTGCATGGTATCATGGGCTTGTAAATAATTTTCGCATTTGCCGCTGTGAGTTCGCACCTCACGCGGCTTTTTTTCCCTTGCCGTTTCCCCAGCCATACGGATTCAAACCGCCGGCCGCTGCGGCTCTGTATGTACCATTCTTACGCTTGCTCAATACCATCACCCCCTTACCAGACATAATATAATAGCTGCCAGCGCTGCGATCACCACGGCCTCGATTTGCGCCGCTGTCCGGTAACTCCTCCGGCCTTCGTAAGCCTCGTGGAACATACGGTTCCAGTAGCGGGCGCTGAAGCCTGCAAAATAGTTACGCATCGGTATCACCTCCTGCTTGTCCACCCATGCCGGTTTTAACCGGCTTCCTCTTTCACCTTTTTCTCATCTGTTGGAATAAGGCGATAAGTTATATCTGCGTTCTCCTGGTCTTCTAAGAGTTTAATCAGTATGGCTACAATCTTTTCAAAGTCCATGTTTACGCCCCCTTTGTCTAACTATATGCCTTACCGTTTGTACCAGTTTCCTCTGATTATCAACGTGCTCCAGTCAGTACGATTGTCTTGCTTTTCCAGTTTCTCCCATTTATAATACAAATATCAGCACTGGCATGCTGAAATACTTAAAGAAAGGAGACTTAAAGATGCGATTAGAAAAAATAAAGTCTATATCTATTAAATGTCAAAGATGCGGAGCTACAGTCATTCTTCCAACCGAAACAGCGGATAACATTGACTGTCTAAAAGCTGTTCAGGGTAGTTTCGGTTGTTCAGTTTGTCATGAGTCGCTCTCTCCATACATGACATCAATTATTAGTTCAGTAGAAAGATATAATAAAGCATCTTCTGAACTACAGTCTGTGATTAATAGCAGTAACGTATCTTTAAACCCAACTGTTTCTTAAAAATCCTTTCAGTCCTCGTTGTCAATTTGATTCCGGGGACTGAAAACCGTCGATCTTCTTTAAATCGGATAGAAATTTTCTTATTGCCTCCCCAACTACATCAGATTGATTCATATCTACATTTTCCAATGTAATATAACCTTCAATACCAAGCCCGTTTTTATTGGCTGATCTAATTGGTACGTTATACCCTATTCTCACTTCTCTCACCTCCTTCAGTTTTCAACGTGCTGTGGTCAGTTCACACCATAGGAAACGTTATGGTCGGCTTTAATGGTTCCCAGCGGTATTTTCCTATCACTCCAATATTAGGAATCATTTCAAAACCTAACGGTTCCGTGTAATCGCTCAAATTATTGGAAATAACAACGCTCTTGCCAGTATACAGCCAGCCGATAATTTTACTTTTTTGAATCTTAAGGCATATAGCCTTTTCATCATCAGCAAAAACTACTTCTAAAACAGTACCATTTTCTAATTTCAGAAATTCTCCTTTTTTGAAAAACATTTTCTCACCTCCTCGATTGTCAACGTGCGCTGGTTAGCTTGTTTTCTGCTGTAATACTTTTTCGTCTCCAGTTACCTTAAATGCTATTCCTTTCCCTATCCCCAAGAGCTGTGCCTTGTCTTCCTTTGATATATAAGGAATCACAGATGCAAATACTTCTAAAATCTCATTTTCTTCTGGTGTGAGGTTTGGACTGCTATTGTTATTCATGAATCCATCTCCTTTCATTGACTTGATAAATTCATTTTACAGCCTCAAATTGACTTTGTCAAGCCTTTTTGCGCATTTATTTTTCATCTTTGGCTTGACTAATTCATTTCATGATAGTATACTTATTACTATAAGAGGAGGTGAACAATATGGAAATGTATGAGAGAATAAAAGAATTAAGAAAATCAGAATTGAAACTGTCACAAGAGGAATTTGGAAAAAAATTAGGCGTAAGTAGATCTGTAATAAATAATATAGAAAGAAACGTCCTCGCTCGACCAGAACAAAAAGAACCACTTATCAAATTAATATGTAAGGAATTCGACGTTAATGAGGAATGGCTCAGAGACGGAACAGGCACTATGTATAGGCAATTAAGCCGTGATGAAGCTATCATAGATTGGGCTGCTTCTCTTCTAAAAGAGGAGGAAGAAGATATGTCTGAAGAAATGCAATACGCAAAGGCTTTTGCAGAAATGCTTTCAAAGTTATCTGTTGATGATTGGAAAGTTCTTGCAAAGATGGCTAAACTCATGGAGAATATCAAACACAGCTAGGATTTCTCCTAGCTGCATACTTGCCGTACAAAACGTAATATTAAGCCCAATATACGATTTGACTTCTCCTTTTTAAGATATTTGTTAATTTCAATAATACACTCTTCATTATTCATATGTACCGCCCCTTTCCCTTTAAAATGCTACCGGCCTTTTAGGTCTCTTTAATATAGAAACGTCGAATTTTGTCGAATGTGACGCAATTAGCGAATTTGTCCGTTATACCGGACAAACTTTGACACTTGTTTAATATGTATCCCCTTTTCAGGGGAATTTCACAAAAATTCGATTGAAAATAGATCGCAAGGTTGCACATTTAATGCTAGGGAAAGGGCGCATATCGTGTGCAAAGTGGGATTTGCATTACCATCTTCAATCATACTAATTTGTGATTTACTCACTCCAGACAAAGCGGAAAGTTCGCGTTCTGTTAGATTCTTCTGCTTTCGTAGATCAAACAAGTGGTATTTGATTTCAAAATTCGATTTCATTGACCTGCCTCCTTTGCAAAATAGTATTTACAAAGGATAGGCAATTTATCCGAACATTTGTTCTTTACGTTCTGTAAAAATTATATAACTTATAGGGCTAAAAATCAACCCCATAAAGAACATTCGTTCTGGTTGCTTTCTTACAAATTTATAAAGCCCTCTGTGCGACCAACACAGAGGGCAAAAACAGACATACCGGCAAGATGCCGATACGATATTAAGAGCACTTATATTGTATCATTTCCGGCATCTGCTGTAAATTGGTATGGTGTATTTTTTGTTACTAGAAATCATATGTTCAAACAGGAGATGATACTATGGTAAAAGCAAATAGCGGTGGAGCTATACTACGCGCCGCAATTTATATTCGTGTTAGTACAGAGGAGCAGCATTTAAATGGCCTATCACTTCCAGCCCAGCGCCTGGCCTTAGAAGAATACGCCGAAAAAAATGGATATTCTGTTGTAGGCGTATATGCGGACGAGGGAGTTTCTGCCAGAAAAAGTATGTCCTACCGGAAGGGACTTTTAAAATTATTAGAAGATATAAAACTTGGAAAAGTTGATATGGTTCTTGTTACTAAACTTGACCGCTGGTTCCGTAATATCAAAGACTATAATATTACCGAAGAAATTTTGCGGGCGAACAACTGTTATTGGAGGACTATTTTTGAAAACTACGACTCTTCTACAGCCAACGGCCAGATGGTCATTAATATCATGCTTTCCGTGAACCAGGCTGAATGTGACAGAACCTCCGAACGTATCAAGGCCGTATTCGACTACAAGCGATCTCAGGGGCAGTGTGTTACCGGTAAGTGTGCACCTTATGGCTATATAATTGAAAATGCATACATAAAAAAAGATCCTGCTGTCAGTCATATTGTCGACGATGCTATTAACCATTACTTTTCTTGCTTTTCCATTCGAACAACAGTGCAGTACATTACCAATAAATATGGAGAGGAGGCTCCCAGCTATTATAAAATAGATAAATTTTTCCGAAACCCAAAATATGCCGGAATTGATTTTGATGGTAATAAATATTGCGAACCATATATGACAATGGAGCAGTACAATATACTTTCGAAATCCAGACAGGCAAAGATATATTCGCAAACCGGATACGTGTATATTTTTAGTTCCCTGATTACCTGTCCGATCTGTGGGCGCAAATTTTCCGGAAGGCAGCGAAAACGCACCCGATCAGACGGAAGTATTTATTGTGATGTGCGATACAACTGTGTCGGTAAGTTCAAATATCACGGAGGCGCATCACTCAGAGAAAGCGCCATAGAAAAATATCTTTTTGACAATATAGATTCTGCTATACAATCTACAATGATAGAATATAATCTAACCTCTAAGAATCAACCAAAGCCAGTAAAATCAATTCAGTCATATAAAGACGAATTGACACGCCTTAATACACTATACCAAAAAGGACGAATCACTGAAGATTACTATGAAGCAGAATACGAAAAACTTTCTGTTATCATTTCCGGAACTGATGATCTGGAGTTAAAAGCAAAACAGGAAAAGCTGATATTCGTAGAAAGGCAGTTTCAAGGAAGATGGAAAGAGCTATACAATAAACTGGATAATTCTCATAAACGTTCTTTCTGGAAACAGATTATAGAAGAAATATATGTCGATCCAAACAGCCGCCAAATAAGCGGTTTTAAGTTGTTGATATGAGGGCAGTATTCAGTATTATACAGTGCAATGAGAAGAATATCCAGGTAGCCCTGCGGACCAATCGGTTCGGCATCCTCCAGCTTCAGAATGGGGGGATTGCCGGTCAGGTCGGAAATGTGGCTGATAAACTCCGTGGTATCTCCAAAACGGGAATCGGTAGTCTGCACATTTGTGGAGATAATGGGATAGATGGAGGCGCCTTCCGCCATCAGAGCGGTGACTGCCTCTTCCATCTTACTAAAGGTACAGAAAGACCCGGTGATTGCCAGGCCGATTTTTTTTCCTTCTAATTTCATATAAACTCCTTTACTATAAGCTTTTCATGACAGCCTTTAACAGAATTTCAGCCGCCGCCTTCGGCGCATAGGCGCCGGGGAGCCCGGGACATAGTCTGGCGTTTATTTCCCGGCTCTTACATGCGGTAAAATCCACGCCGCCAGGGGCAGAGGCAATGTCAATGATGGTGACATCAGGCCTCATAAGGCGGATTTCGGCTTCACGGATGACTGGTGCGGGTATGGTATTGAATATAAAGTGATACTCGCCTATATCCTGTGAGATTTCGGACAGAGGCTTTGTCTTAAGCCCAAGCGCAGTCCCAAAGGCCAGCTGGACCGGATCTCTGTCGGCCACTGTGACATCCGCGGACAATCCCTGTAATTTACAGGCAAGCGTTTTTCCGCAGCGGCCGAAGCCTGTGACGAGACACCGGCTTTGGTGAAGGCAGTCCGGGCTCAAACGGATCGCTTCCGCAATCGCCCCTTCCGCTGTTGCTATGGTATTTTCTAAGGTGATTTCCTCTATCTCCAGAAAGTCAAAGTATGGGATTTTATGCTCTTTGGCGTGGTCTTTTACAAAGTCAGGTATATTTCCGCCGAACAGGGTATTGTCAGGCGTTAAGTGTCTTAAAAGGTCCGTGATCTTTAAGGAATCTTTCTGGTCCGTGGAAAAGATGGTCTTGCCATCCTTTGTAAAGGGTACGGGACACAGAAGGACGCTGCTGGCTTTTATGGCTTCTTCCAGAGAAAGGTTAAGCCTGCCTAAGTCGGCGGATGTAACGGTGGGAAACCCCTGTTGCTTTAACATGCGGCCCAGATAAATCTGTCTTAAATCGCCGCCCAGAATCAAATAATTATTCATGAACTTCACTCTCCATAGTGATTTTATATGAGGAAAAAAACTGGTTTGTGCAAGGAACAGACCGGGAGAGTTTGTCATATTTTACATCAAGGCATTGAATCAAAGGGAAGGTAAGATGATTTTTGAAGGATCTGCAGCAGCAGTTGTGACACCAATGGCCGAAAATGGCGCTATCGATTTTGAAGCAATGGGAAAATTATTGGAATTTCAACTGGAGAATGGAACTGACGCCATTGTAGTAAACGGGACTACCGGCGAATCCTCCACGCTTCAGGATGAAGAGAAATATAAGCTTATTGAATTTACCGTGAAGCGGGTTCATGGAAGGGTGCCTGTAATTGCAGGCGCAGGAAGCAACAATACCGCTCATGCGGTAGAATTGTCAAAAAAAGCTCAGGAGCTTGGCGCGGATGGGCTTTTAGAGGTGACGCCTTACTACAACAAGACCTCGCAAAAGGGACTGATCGCCCATTTTACAGCCGTGGCGGACAGCGTTTCAATTCCGGTAATCCTCTATCATGTGCCCAGCCGTACCGGCATGACCATGGAACCGGAGACCTGCAAAGTGCTATCACAGCATCCGAATATCCAGGCTGTCAAGGAGGCGGGAGGCAATATCTCCCACGTCGCCCGGATCGCCTCTCTGTGCGGGGAAGACCTGGATATTTATTCGGGAAATGACGATCAGACGGTTCCCGTTCTTTCTCTGGGAGGCAAAGGCGTGATCTCTGTCCTGGCCAATATCATGCCGCGGGAAACCCATGAAATGTGCAGACTTTTCTTGAATGGGCAGGAAAAGGAGAGCTTAAAACTGCAGTTAGACCTGCTTGATTTGATGAATGCCCTTTTCCTGGACGTCAATCCGGTGCCTGTTAAGGCGGCCTTAAGCCTGATGGGAATATGTGGGGAAAATTACAGGCTGCCTCTCATCAGAATGAGTGCCGCTGACAAGGCAAAGCTGACGGAAACCATGAAAAGGCATTCCCTGATTTAGAGAAACGCGAAAGGGGGTCCTGAAAGCCGTAATCGTACGGCCAGGACCCCCCTTAATTTTTTCTTTTAGTAGTTATCCAAAAATGCTTCTATCTCCCGCCTGTCCGGCATGGACGGCGCCGTCCCGATCTTCTGCACCGAGAGTGCCGCCGTCGCGCTGGCGAACACGACCGCGTCCTTCCAATCCTTCCCTTCCGACACGGCCGCCAGAAGTCCCCCGCAAAATGCGTCTCCCGCGCCGGTAGTGTCCACGGCCTCTACGGAGAACGCCGAAACAAACTCCCCTTTTTCGGATGCCGATGATAAAAAGGCACCCCGGTCTGCCATGGTAATGATTACCTCCCCGATTCCGCGTTCATGAAACCAGTCCGCCGCCCTCGCTGCGTCCGCTTCCGAACAGACAGGAATCCCGGTGTAATACTCTGCCTCCACCTCGTTGGGCGTGATCACATCGATCCGTTTCCACAGCCCCTCCGGCAGGTCTGCCGCAGGAGCCGGGTTTAAGATCACTCTGGTCCCGCTCTCTGCCGCGTATTCCGCAACCCGCTCCACCGCATCCAGATTCGTCTCCAGCTGCATCAGCACATATTCACAGTCCTGGATCACTTCCTTTAAGGAGTCCACTTCCTGCTCCGTTATGGAAAGCCCCGCTCCTGGTACCACCACAATCTCATTCTGACTGCTGTCCTCTCCCACCAGAATCAGCGCACAGCCCGTGTCCTCCCGGTCGGTCCGGAAGACCCGCCCGGTCTCCATGCCCAGTTTTTCCATTGTATTTAGTGCAATATCGGAAAATGAATCCGTACCCAGCTTGGTCGCCAGCGTGACTTTTGCGCCCGCTTTAAAGGCGGCCACAGCCTGGTTAAAGCCCTTCCCCCCAGGGCCCATTTTAAAACCATTCCCCTTAACCGTTTCTCCCGGAACAGGCAGATGCGGCGCACGGGCCATGAGATCCACGACAAAGCTTCCAAAAACCAGTGTTCTTCTTCCCATATACAACCTCCTGGTTCCCCGAACCAATCACTCCTCCAGCAGTATAACTCCGTTTCCTGCACCGATTCTGTCGGCTCCGGCTTCTATCATGGCCTTCGCCTGCTCACAGGTACGGATGCCACCGCTGGCCTTCACCTTTGCTGAATCTCCCACCGTCTCTCTCATCAGACGAACCGCCTCTTCCGTGGCGCCTCCAGTCGAAAATCCGGTTGATGTTTTTACAAATCCAGCCCCTGCCTTCACAGAACGGCGGCAGGTTTCCACGATCTCCTCTCTGGTCAGCAGGCAGGTTTCCAGTATGACTTTCACCACCGCGCCGCTGCTGGCTGCCACTACTGCACGGATATCCTCCTCCACGCGGTCGTAATTTCCATCTTTTACGGCGCCAATATTGATGACCATGTCAACCTCTTCCGCCCCGTCTTCCACAGCTGCCTGTGCCTCGTACGCCTTGGCGCGGGTGCTCATGGCCCCCAGAGGAAAGCCCACGACACAGCATACCTTTACGCCGCTTCCCTTCAGAAGTTCAGCCACCAGCGGAACGTGGCATGTATTGACGCATACCGATGCGAAATGGTATTGAACCGCTTCCCGGCAGTATCTTTTTACCTCTTCTTCTCTCGCGTCGGCGCGCAGTATGGTGTGATCAATCTTTTCTGCAATATTCATGTTGTCCTCCATTTCTATCCTTTGATTCCCCCCTGTGCCACCGCGGTGACAATGTATTTTCTCGCAAAGAAAAACAGTACCACCATGGGGATTACTACAATAAACGCTGCCGCCATCAGCCTCTCATAGCGGATTCCTGCGGACTGCACAAATGAAGTCAGTCCCACGGTCACGGTCCTCATCCTTGACTCATTCGTCACCAGCATGGGCCATAAGAATGAGTTCCAGCTGTCAATACTGTTGAGAAGAATGATAGTAATGATCGCCGGCTTGGCGATTGGAACCATGATTCTCCAGAGAAATTTCCAGTTGGATGCCCCATCCACCCGCGCCGCGTTGTAAAGCGAGCCCGGAATCTCCAGAAAGAAGTTTCTTAATATAAAGATATAGAGTATGTTGGCTGTATACGGTACGATCAGCGCCTTATACGTATCAATCTGATGAAGCTTCACGATGGTAACGTAATTTGTAATGGCAAGAAGCTCAAACGGAACCATCATAAATCCCAGGAACAGGGAAAAAATAATGTCTCTCCCGGGAAACTTAAGCCTAGAAAATGCAAAGGCAGTCAGTATGCTGACCGTGGTCGTCAGGATCACTGATGAGACCGTGACGAACAGCGAGTTTATAATATACCTTGCGAACTCCCCGGAACTCAGCACATACTTGAAATTATCCAGCAAAAATGACGGCGGCCACCAGATCGGAGGCATCTGCGTCACCTGCTCCGGCGTTTTAAACGCAGTAATGATCATCCAGTAAAACGGCAGAACCATCATCACCGCGCCGGCCGACAGGATTACGTAGGAAATGATCTTTACAGCCAGATGTCTATTTTTCATCTCAATTCTCCTTTTTACCTGCTGACCCATTTTTTCTGAATCGTCATCTGCAGCATGGTCATGATAAACACGATCAAAAACAATACCAGTGCGGCCGCGCAGGCGATGGAAACGTTCATCTTATGATAAAAGTTCTCATATATGTAGAACACCACGGTATAAAGGGAGTATCCCGGCCCCGGTTTTCCATTGAACAGCGCAAATACTTCATTAAACACCTTCGAGGTATTGATAATATTGATAATCAGAACCAGCGCGATCGTGGGCGATAAGAGCGGAAGCGTTATGCGGAACAGAATCTTTGCCGGTTTCGCCCCATCCACTTTTGCCGCCGTATAATACTGTTCACCGATGGTCTGGAGACCGGACAGGAACAGGATAATAGTAAATGGCAGCTTCGTCCAGATCCCATAGATAATCAGGGCCGCCAGCGCCATCCTGGGATTCTCCATCCATTTGACCGGCTCGATCCCGATCACTCCAAGCGCGTAATTGATAATGCCGTAATCGTAGTGATACATCCATTTCCATACGATTCCAACGGCAATGGTCGCCGTGACCATCGGCAGAAAATATACGAACTGGAAGAACGCGCTTCCCTTCAGCTTCTGGTTTAAGAGAATGGCTACCGTCAGTGCAATGACTGTGGAAAGCGGTACGACAAATGCCACGTAAAGGAATGTATTTTTCAGTGACAGTAAAAACTCCTTATCCGAGAAAAGCGCTGCGAAATTCCCCATTCCCATGCCGGTGTAGGTGTTGGCCAGATAATCATAGTTCTCCAGAAATGCATTCAGAAAGACCGTGATAATCGGAAAGACCATGAACACACTCACTACAAGAATAAATGGGAGCAGATAGATGAAGGGTTCCGTAAATGTCCTTACCGTGACTTTTTCATCACTTTTTACCTTAACCGATCTTTTCCTCTGTCTCAGAATCATAGATGTGAACCCCCTTCTTTTTCAAACGAACCGATATCTTCCCTCCAATTTCATAGGTCTGTCCGCTTTCCAGCGTACTTCTGAATTCTTTTCCTCCAATTTCCAGAAGATACAGGGTTTCCTTGCCATTTAAAAATACGTTTCTTACGGTTGCAGGCGTCTCATAGACTCCCTCCGCCGCTGCCTCAAACGCCTCGCTCCGGATTCCCAGCTTCACCCTTCTTCCTCTTTCGATGCCATTCATCCCGGCAATGAGAAATCCCGTATTGTCCCCCTGCAATATTACACGGTTCCCATCGACTATGCCCTCGTATAGATTAATCGGCGGATTGCCCAGGAAGTCCGCCACAAACGGATTGCACGGTTCATCGTACAGCTCCTGAGGCAGCCCGTACTGCTGGATCCGCCCCTTTTTCAGGAGCAGAATATGATCTGATATGCTGAGTGCTTCCTCCTGGTCGTGGGTCACGAAAATGGTGGTGATCCCCGTCTCCATCTGAAGCCGCCGGATCTCCTCCCGCATTTCCAGGCGGAGCCTGGCGTCTAAATTGGACAACGGCTCATCGAGAAGCAGAATCTCCGGTTCCTTTGCCAGGGCTCTTGCTATAGCCACGCGCTGCTGCTGTCCTCCCGAAAGCTGGGATGGCTTTCGGGTAAAGTAATCTTCAATCCGAAGCAGTTTGGCAAACTCCGCTGCCCGCTCCAGCCGTTCTTTTTTTGAAACCTTTTTGATCTCCAGCGGAAATGCGATATTCTCCCCCACCGTCATGTGGGGATACAGCGCATAATTCTGAAATACCAGGCCGATATTTCTCTTATCCGGAGACAGAGATGTCACATCCCTGTCTCCGAAATAAATCGATCCCGAAGTAGGCGGCAGAATTCCCGATATTAAATTAAGCAGGGTACTCTTTCCGCATCCGCTTGGCCCCAAAAGCGTGGTCAGTTTCCCATCGCAAAATTCCAAAGATAAATCATCAAGGGCTACCGTTTCCCCAAATCTCTTTCTGATATTCTGTAATTTAATCTCCATGGCTCACCTTTTCACCTGATTGGACTATTTGCGGATTGCTGCTTCTGCCGACTTCCTGGCCTCTGCAAGTGCCGTATCCATGTCGCTTATATCCAGCATAATCTCTTCCAGCGCCTTATCCAGACTCGTGCGAAGCTCATACCATCCCGCTATGGTCGGCATATATCCGTAGGAATCTCTCTGCTCGTAGACCGCAGCCGCCACCGGATTTACTTTTAAGAAATCCTGGTATACACTCTCGTTCATGGCCGCAGTAGATGCCGGAAGGGCGCCAAATACCGTTCCGCACTCCGCATTGACTTCCGGGCTCAGTAAGTATTTTAAGAACATCCAGCTGGCCAGTTCCTCTTCCGGATTGGTCTTCGCAATGGCAAATACCGGCTCGGAAAGGCTGACAAACTTCTTGGGGCCCTCCTGAGGAAGCGGCGCCGCTCCCAGTTCGAACTTGTCTCCGACCGCGGTGGCAAGATATCCGTAGTTCCCGGATAATGCAACGTAGCATCCGACATCGCCGTTGGCAAATGGATTGGTAAAGTGTTTGTCGTCTCCCACCAGACGGGCAACCTTCTTATTGATCAGATCTTTGTACCAGGTAATTTTCTCTCTGGCTGTCTCAGAATCAAAACCAATGGTTTTATTCTCCAGATCAATCACTTCTCCGCCGGCCTGTGTCAGAACCTCCATGTAACCGTCCACCATAATCTGGAATCCGAAGCCAGGCTTGCCAATCTTGTCGCTGACAGCCGTCGCCACGGCCTCCACCTCGGACCAGGTCTTCGGCGGTTCTATGCCAAGTTCTTCAAACATGGTCTTATTATAGAAAAAGACATTGCCGCCCAGGAACAGAGGCATGGCGTAGCGCTTATTGCCCCACGGCACATACATCTGATTCAGCCCTGAGTTGATATCTTCATCAAAGTTCTCATACCCCACCGTCGAATCATAAATGTAATCGTCCATATTCACCAGCGCTCCCTCATTGATATAGCTGGTCATATTGGCTACCGCAGAGTGAACCATGCTGGGCAGATCGTCTGCTTTTGCCGCCGCCATAACCTTTGCTTCGTACTGGTCTGCGGGCTGATATTGAAGCTTAACCGTAATATCAGGATTTTTCGCGTGGAATTCGTCCGCTACCTTCTGAAACCACACCTCATACTGATCAGAATACTGATGCCATATGGTTATCTCCACCGGACCCGTAATCTCCGTCGCGATGGCTGCGGCCGTCTCTGCTTCCGTCGCCGCCGTCTCATTCGTTCCCTCGTTCTTCCCCTCGTTCTTTGCCTGGCTTTCTTCTGTCTTTGCCTCTTCTGCCTTTATCTCCTCTGTCTTCTCCGGCGCAGCCACCTTCTGTGGTACACAACCCCCGAGCAGTACCGCCGTAAGTCCCAATGCTGCAATGCGTCTTAGTTTACTCATCCTGTAACCTCCCTGTTCTTCTCCTTTTGTTTTTACCGGTTCCCCTGTTTATTCTTCACCCAGTTCGATGTTCTCCCTGGTATACTGTTTTAAAATCTCCTTCAGTTCCAGATCGTACTGATCCATAAATGGCGTAACATCTGTAAAATGTTCCAGGAAATCCAGATACGTTCTTCCGCCCTCTCTTCCCTTTTTCGTATGCCAGTCATAGATATCATACTCTGTCGGAAGCTTTGCGTACTCCCCTCGCTTGTACTCCTCGATTACGATCGTCTTAATCGTATCGCTGGAGCGCTCTTTCCGGCATTTGCACAGATAACGAATCGCCTGGAACAGGAACAGCGCCCTGCTGCCGCTTAAAGAGTACGGAAACTCCTCTCTCATGGTTTTCAATGTCTGGATTAGAATGGGGGCGGTCGGCTCCCCGAATCCGATGTCTTCCACGCTGATGACGGAAAGACGTCTCCAGAGATAGTTCTCCAACTCCATGCTGGTAACATACATCTCGTATCCGCACCGGATCGCGGTGTCCTCGTCCGCATGGCGGATGCTTTTCTGCAGTGCGGAAATCACCTCATCTGCGTGCAGTCCGTTCCTCGTCATAACATTCTCAAATGGATCGTACTGTGGTTTGTAGCTGTAGCTGTTGTCATGTTTCATTGCTGCTTTCCCCCTTGTAGTGATGTAAATATATATTTAGTAATTGTACACGACCCACGGATCGCCTCCGATGTCTGTGCAAAGTTACTATCTATTTCTCAGCAAACTTTATATTGGTCGGAAGGAGGATCTCACGGCTCCTTTTGTTCTTTCCGCCGTTATGAATCCGTTCCCACAACAGTTCAAACGCCAGCTCCCCCATCTCCCTCATAGGCCGTTCGATGGTGGACAGCTGAAGTCCGAAATCCGGGAATGTACCGATATCATCAAATCCAAAGAGACAGACATCCCTGCCGATCCGGTATCCTGCTTCGTTTAAGTATTTCACGCATCCGATCAGCTCCGAACTGGAAAATGCCACAATTGCCGTGGGACTGTTCTCCATCTCCATCAGGCGCTTACAGGCATCATATCCGCTCTCAACGCTCAATTCTCCCTCGATCACCCAGTCCGGACAGACCTCCAGCCCGTGCTTCTTCATGCATTCCAGGAAACCGTCCTGCCTTCTCGCGCCCACTCTGGAAAAATCAGGGCTGGTGACGGCCGCAATCTGCATATGTCCTGCCTGGATCAGCTGTTCTGTGGCCTTATAAATAGCCCCCTTATTGTCAATAAATACCGCGTCGAAATCCCCGCCCTCCGTATCACGGTCGATGAGGACCACGGGAATCCCGGCCCGTTCCACTGCTTCCAGCATCTTTCTGGTGGCGGAGGTCTGATAGAGACTCGGGGTGATCAGAATACCCTTTACACTCTGAGCCTTCAGCTGCTTTAATATCTCCCCCTGCTTTTTCTCATCGTCGTCCGTTTTATAAAAGAGAACCGTTATATTCTCCTCATCCGCCTTTCGGGTCACACCGTCGTATACCTTCACGAAGAATGGATTAACCCGCTCCGGCATCACCAGGCCGATCATATCAGAGGCCTGGGTAATCAGGCTTCTCGCCGCCGCATTCGGACAGTAATTCGATTCCCGGATAATTTCCTCGATATTTTTTTTGTTTTTTTCGCTCACGTAACCGGACCCGTTGATCACTCTCGACACCGTAGCCACGGATACACCTGCTTTTTCAGCAATATCCTTAATCGTAAGACTCATTTTGCACTCCATTTCTCCTGCGGCCGCACTATGCGGCCATGATGCAGTAATGTGTAATCGTTTACACATATTTTCAAAAAAAATTAAGGTTATTTGAAAATATGTGAATTATGTAATCCTTTATAATCAGTGGTTTTTGTAAAAGGCCAGTAGTTGTTTAGTATTATAGTGTGTAATCGTTTACACATTTGTATCTTACCATTATTTATACAGATTGTAAAGTATTTCGTGAAAAAAAATGGACATTTTACATAAAAGATTCCCCTTTTAATCTTTTAACTATTTAAACTATCCGGTTCTTAATCAAGGCCGTCAAACAGCTGTCCCTGACAATTTCAAAGGACAGCTGCCACCTTCATAAGACGAGGATATTATTTTAATGTATCAGAATAGCTCACAATTTTGCCATCTCCAGCCCTCCCGGCCAGGTAATCCACGCAAATTCCACTCTCTTCCCGCAGCGAGCGTATTACCGCCTCCCCCTTCTCTGCACCCAGAACATACAATGCTGTCGAAAGCATATCTGCATAAATGGCCCTGTCACAGATTACCGTCACACTGGTAAATTCAGATTCTACCGGTTTACCGGAGGCCGGATCGATCAGGTGGCCATATACTCTGCCATCGCGTTCAATATAATGTTCATACCAGGAAGACGTTGAAACAGCCTGGTCCTTTACTGGCACAATTGCCATCATTTTTTCCGGATCCTCCGGCCCGCGTACACCGATTCTGTATGTATCCCCCATAACATACAAATTTCCCCCGAAATCCACACACGCCTGCCCCACGTGATAATCTTTTAAATAGTGTATGATATAATCGATTGCCAGCCCCTTCCCAATGGCCCCCGGATCTATGGTAATTCCTTCGATATCTATAATTGCGGCTCGTTTATCCGGAAGCAGCCTAATATGATGGTACCCGGTCCTGTTTATAAGGATGGCAAGCTCCTTTTCTGCTGGAATGCGCACCTCCCCTGAACCGATTCCCCATCTCTTAACCACTGCTCCAACCGTGGGATCGAAGGCTCCATTACTCCGTTTCGCCATGCTTAAACTGGTATCCAGAAAATCATACAGAAGTGCAGATACCTCATACGGCTGTCCCGGTCTGTAATCCCGGCACATTACCGACAACTCGGATTCTTCGTCATACATATTCAATGTCTGCTCCACTTGAAGTGCAAGATCGCGGCAGCCGGCCAGAAGTGTGCTGACCTCCGGTCGTTCCTCGATCCGAACCATGCAGTACGTTTCATAAGCATAGAAATTTACTTCCCGCATTTTCGCTTTTTTCATTTCCGGATCTCCCTCTCTGCTCTCCCCTTTTCTCTCTTATCTCTTATCTTTCCGGTCAGCACTTTGACAGTTCTTCCTATATTCATTGGGTGACATACCAGTCTTCTCTTTGAACACCTTAGTAAAATAAGCAAAATTATCGTAGCCTGCCTGCGATGATATAACACTTACCGGCGTTCTGGTCGTAGAGAGCAGTTCTTTTGCCAGATCAATCCGTTTTTGTATCAGATAACTGCTGATGGACAGCCCCATCTCCTTTTTAAACAGGCGGGACAAATAATCTGGATTTAAAAATACCAGACGGCTCAAATCATCCCGCGATAAGTTTTCCTGAAAATGGTGGTCCATATAGTCCCTGATCGTATCTACAATCGTATGGGGGGCGCTCTACTACATCTTTATATTCCATTGCCTTGGACAGAAGGTACTCCAGATACTGCATCATATTATGGGAGGAGAGTGCTGCTCTTCCGTAGATCTTATTGTTTTCCTCATTGTCAAACAGCATATGGGCGTATATATTCATAGATCCCAGCCAGGAATACACCATCTGGGTAAGATCCAGTCCCAGCTGCTGCAAATTTCTGGAACTGAGTTTCTGCTGACCGGCCAGAATATCCAGGTAACGCTCCACCGCTTCCTTCAATTCTCCTGTCTGTCCATATTTCATCATATCCCACCAGTTTTTAAGGTCCGGTACCTCATACATCATGCTGACGGGCTCGTATTCCTGAAGGTACAGAACCTTCTTTTTATTTCGCGGCGATTCATACATCATGGTATAGATACAGCTCACATCTTCATAAACAAGATTTGCAGTACTCCACATACCCACTCCGCAGAGCACATTCAGCTCCGCCTTCCCCATTCCCTCCATAAAGAAAGCCATAAAGCGTTCTACGTCGCGCCTTAATACATCCGGATCCGAATTCATCCTGGCTCTCAGCATAAGAAAATACATATGATCTGATATTTTTGCATGAAATTCATATGCCTCCACGCCATCATCTGTATTATCTTCCAGACAATTCGTACACAAAGCATCTACCGCATCCGCCAGCCCTGCATAGGATTCTGCCACGTCACGGACCATCTGTATTACAATTGGAAGAAATACCTTTCCACGTATGTAATCGAGGCCACATTCCTCTATCTTGCAGTTTAACTCTTCCTCATCTGATGAAGCCTCCCTTGCCAGCACACCAGTCCAGAAATACTCCACAACATTCTGACGGTTCTGCTCCCAGTACCGGCTGCTCTCTTTAAACGCCTCATTCTGCCTGCTCTTTAAGGACCGCTCTACCGCCAGGACTACTGCCTTTTCCAGCTGTCCATAGTCTACGGGTTTTAGTATATATTCCAGGCTCTCAAGCTTAATCGCCCTCTGTGCATATTCAAATTTGGCATAGCTGGTGAGAAAGATCGCCTGAATTGGAAATCCCTCCTCCCGAATCCATTCCAACAGGTCAAGCCCCGTCTCCTGAGGCATCTCAATGTCACAGATCATGACATCGATCGGATTGGAAGACAGTACCTTCTTAGCCGCAGGAACCCCCAGAGCTTGGAAAGCCTGGTCGATATGCAGCCGCTCCCAGTCTAAATTACGTTCGATCCCTTCAATTACATGAAGATCATCATCCACAATCAGCAGATTCATCCGGCTCATCCCCCTTTTCTAAAGCCGCTTTTACGGTATATGGAATATGAATATCGACAACAGCGCCCTTTACCGGTCCGTTATAGAAACTGATACTGGCCCGGTCACCATAAGTATAGTACAGACGTTTAATCGTATTCGATATGCCGATATGCCCTGTTTCCTCCTCCATATATTTATTCTGATCCGTCAGCTGCTCCAGTATCTGCGCCGAAAATCCAGGCCCGCTGTCTGTAATACAAATATTTGTATAGGGAATCCCGTTCATTTCCTCTGAAAATACGGTAACCGTAATTTGTAAAACGGAATCTAAGTCAACAGCATACTTTATACAATTCTCTACAAACGTCTGGATCACCAGCGGCGGTATTCTGGCCTCCCTCGTCTCATCCTCCTGCTCCAGATAGTAATCAAACGCGTGCTCAAATCTCAGCTTCTGAATCTCTAAGTAATGGCCGATATGCTCCAGTTCTTCCCAGATACACACAAAATCCCGGCCATTATTAAATAAATACCTCATATATTCGGCTGTCATGACCGACATCCTGCTGGCCTGGGTGTATTTGCCCAAATCAATTGTATTGTATATAAAGTTTAGACAGTTCAAATAAAAATGCGGTTCAATCTGAAGCTTTAAGTACTCCATATACATTAGCTGTTTCTTTATTTCCCCTTCGTACACCTCCTCCTGCAGCATGCTGATCTTCTGCAGCAATTGCCGGAATTCTGCATTGGCCTGCTCCAGTTCCGACAGCTCACTGCTGCTTATCTCCTCCAGCCCTGTCTTGCCCCGGCTTAACCGCTCCAGATTATTAGAAAACTTTTTGATAGGTTTTAACACTTTATTATACAAAAAATAAATACTGCACAGTGTAATGAAAAGCATGGCCAGTGCCAGAAAGACGAGCCCCATCTGCATCAGAAATGTCTTTTGAAACAGACCGTAATCATGAACAGTCAAACGCACAGAAAACGGCAGATTGCTGAACCGCCGTTCGATCGTGATCGTATCCGGCTCCATGGTACGCTCCCCTGCAATGCGCCGGTTATTCTGGTCAAAGAGCAGCGCTGTGGTTTTTCCGTCCTTTACCGCATTTTCCAGCGGCGCGATAAGGTCAGCTGGCCGGATCCAGCATCCAACATAGACTTCCCGGATGCTGTAAAATTTTATAATATAATTGCAGCCGCCGCTTCCCTCGACAAACTGCCAGTACTGGCTCCCGGAGTTGGGGATCAGCATCTCTCCCTCCAGCCTGTGTATGATATCATCCCGGTACTGCTCCCAGACATCCTGTCCCAGTTTATCATTCGCATTGGCACCTACATACTGTTTTCCCTCCGGAAAAAAGGCAAAAAACTGATACTCGCTTCCATACTCCATAGAATACATGCGAAAGGCATCCCGCAGTTTACCAATAAAGTAATTTCGAAAGGCGATGTTATCAGTTGTCTTAATACTGTTGATATAGGAATCCAGCTCGATCTCCGTCTCGCCTTCCCCCAGGATCAGCATGCTCATACGCCGGTTGATGTTTGTGACTGTATTCTCAATCTTATCAATATAGAAGTCCACAAATGTCTCGGCATAGCTCACAATCTGCTTTTTAAAGTAATAGGTGCTGGCCACACTGATACCGATATAAAGGGCAGAAAGAGGCACGAGAATCATCATCAACCGCCTTAAACGGCTGGATATTGAATTCCCGGTCCTCTTTTCTGTCCTCATAGAAAGTCCTCCCCCTGATGCAACGCATCATCTCCTAACATCTTAACCTTTGACAGCTCCCATCGCAATACCCTTGGAAAAGTATTTCTGCAAAAACGGAAACAACATCAAAATCGGAATCATGGCCACAAATGCAATTGCCATTCGGACAGAAACTGTTGGAAGTTTAGCCAGAATATCTGAATTTGAGCCAACCTGACTGGAGTTTAGGTACTGGATATCTGTCACCACTTTATTCAGGAAGTTCTGAATACTATAGAGTTTCTCTCCATTATAACCAGTCAGGTAGTAAAGGCCGTTGGTCCAGTCATTCCAATAGCTGAGGCCCGAAAACAATGCCATGGTTACCGCTATTGGTTTTCCCAGCGGCAGAATAATACTGCCAAATATCTTAAACTGACTCGCCCCGTCAATTTCCGACGCCTCAAACAGTTCCGTGGGAATACTGGTGCTGTAATACGTTCTCATCAGAAGTACATTCATCGTGTGCATCAGAAGATTGGGAACAATCAGGGCAAAAATAGTATTTTTCACGTTAAAAGCAGAGGTATACATCAGATATGTCGGTACCAGTCCGCCGTTAAACAGCAGTGTGAATACCACATAAAAGGTAAAAATCCGTTTCCCCGGCAGATCCTTTAGGGAAAGAGGATATGCCAGCATGGCCGAGATCATCACATTGATACTTGTACCAACCACAGTGACAAACAAGGTAACCGCATACGCCCTGAATATCTTTTTCCCCTTCATAACAATGTATTCATAGGCATACAGACTGAATTTCTCCGGAAAAAAGGAATATCCGTTCAGTACCAATGTATTCTCTTCCGTTACGGAGGAGAGAAACACGAGTACAAAGGGGAGTACCGCCATAACGGTCATGAAAATCATGACGGTATGGGAAATCAGATTAAATATTTTCTGGTCTTTTGATCTCATATCTTCCCCTCCCCCTTAAAATAATGCGCTGTCCCGGTCAATTTTTCTAACGATAAAGTTGCAGATTAAAATCAGCGTAAACCCAACCAGTGACTGGTAGAAGCCCGCGGCTGATGCCATGCCAATATTTCCAAGCTGAAGCAGGCTCCTGTATACATACGTGTCAATTGTATTCGTCACGTCAAACAAGGCACCCGAATTCATCGGAATCTGGTAAAACAGGCCAAAATCGGAGTAAAAAATTCTTCCGATATTCAACAGGACCAGAGTAATTATCGTGGTTTTCATGCATGGCAGTGTTATGTATTTTATCTGCTGCCATTTTGTCGCCCCGTCTAACTGTGCGGCTTCGTAATATCCCGGCGAGATTCCGGCCAGTCCTGCAATAAATACCAGGCAGTTATATCCCACTCCCTTCCAGGCGTTTACCAAAATCAGGATAAAAGGCCAGTACTTTGGCTCCATGTACCAGGAAACAGGAGATTTTCCCATTGGTTTTAATATACTGTTGTTAATCATTCCCTTGTCCGGGCTTAACAGTGCATAGACGATATAACCGATGATAACAACGGACATCAGGTAAGGAAGCAGAACCGCTGACTGATAGATCTTCTTGCAATACTTATTTTTCATATCGTTAATAAAAATCGCAAACGTCAGGCTCAAGCCGGTATTAATTGCAATGAATGCCAAATTGTACAGCAGTGTGTTTCGTGTAATAATAAAAGCATCCGGTGTCTTGAATAAATATGTAAAATTTGAAAGCCCCGCCCATGGGCTGTTCATGATACCCACACGGAAATCCACCTTTTTAAAGGCAATTACCAGCCCGAATATGGGGATATAATTATTGATAAACAGATAGATCAGCCCTGGTGACATCATAATAAATATAGGAATCCATTTTTTCCACCGGAACTTTCTTTTTCTCACTTTTTCATCCATGGTATTTTCCTATTGAGCTGCAAGCCACTTGTCAAACTGCTTCTGTTTCTCCTCGATCAGCTTGTCCAGCCCCGCCTGCTTTAAGGCTTCTTCGTACTGAGGAAGATATTCAGCTGGATCCACAGCGCCGGTTTCCAGGGAAATACGGTATTTCTCCTGTACATTTTTCAGTGCCGTAAGCTCTGTCTCTACAGGCTCTGTATTATAGGCAAAGCCAAATCCTTTCGATTTCTTCCCCTCTTTATTAAACTTTAACATCTGCTCAAATACATCCGGATCATATACGCCTTCCCAACTGCTGGCCATAAACTGATTGGGAAGAGCCCAGGACAGCTGCGCATGATACGTTGCATTATTGGAGTCCACACCTTCCGGCCAGCTGACCACATTCTGTTCTTTGTCGACGTATACCCAGTCTTTCCCTTCTTCACCCCAGTTTAGCAGCTGTGCAACCTCTTCACTTCCATATAAGTAATCCAGAAGCTGCATGGCTTTATCCGGGTTCTGAGAATTAGTGGCGATTCCGTAATCCGCATTGCTGGTAGCTCCCGATAACGCTCTGTGCTCCCCTAAAAACGCATAAGCCATATCTACACCGCCAAACTGTTTGGGAGACATGGGATGCCAGACCATGATTGCGGAAAATGTACTGCCCGCCTTAAATGCAGATTCGAACTGGACCGTAGTAGTTGCCGCATCCTGATTGATGTATCCGGCCTGGTACCATTTATGGAACAGTTCACACTTCTCCTTATAGGCCTCGCTCTGGGTAACCGGTATAATTGTAGTGGTATCCTGCCCGCTGTTATCCAGAACGGCGATTCCGTCAATCAGAGGATCAATCACGCTGAGCTGGCGTGAAATCGGCGGCTGGTCCGCACAGATATGAACTGGTGTCATAGTCGGCTCTTTCTCCTTAATCATAGCCAGAACCGGCTCCAGATCCTCAAGCGATTTGATGCTCTCTACATCAATGTCATATTTTTCTACCATGTCTTTTCTCATTCCGATTGCCGGAATATTACCCACTTCATTTAAATTAGGGACGCCAAACACAAAACCACCTATGTTGGCAGACTTCGCCTCATCCTCCCAGTATTTCTTAATATTAGTTCCATATTTATCAATAAGATCACTCAAATCTATAATCTGGCCATTATTCATGAAACCAATTGCCGAGGAGGCATCCAGGTAAACGAGATCCAGGGGTTCCCCGCTGGTCAGCATCAGCTGCCTCTGCTGATTTATACTGCCATACGGTGCTACCAAAAGATTCAGCTTCATATTCAGATCTCTGACCAGAATCTCATTTACCTTCTCCATAATTCTCGGAAGGTCCTCCTGCTGCTCCCCCTGAGTCAGCATGGTAACCACATATGGTTCTTCCTTTTCCTCTCCCTTCGTCTGCGCGGTTGTTGCCTCGCCTGCTGCCGGCTGGCTCTCTGCCTGTTTCCCACCGCCGCATCCGGAAAGCAGGCTCACGGTCATCATACTGCTAAGTGTAAAGCTGGCAATTCTCTTCAGGGTTCTTTTTTTCATATCGTTTCCCCTTCCTTTCTTTCGTTGTATATTCAGTATAAACAGGTGGAAGGCCACTATTCTATAACTTTTTTGACTTGATTTTCTACTTTTATGACATTATAACATAATATCGCCCTATATGTCAGAATACTTATAATTCAAGTCAGTTCAGTTATAGAATTTCAATTTTTTCTGGATTATGCTCAATACAAATGAGAAATACTCAAGAAAAAAAGGAGGATTTTTTAATGAAACAACGGGAAAAAACAGTATCTATTTTAGATCGCCTCTCCTGGAGCGTACAGCCGCCAAAAGGATTAATCAAGGGCTGCTACTATAGGGAAGAAGCCAGATTCTCTTCCTGCTTTAACGGCGATCTGGGACACTTAGGCGTCCTCGAAGTGGTGGCAGATGACGGACGCATCGTCATGGTAGAATTCAATGAGCAGTGCAGCCCCACTTACTATATGAGACATTTTCAAAATATGGACAAGCGTCTGTCTGACTACGGCTTCTTCCAGGCTTCCAAAGAGCGTACCGCAGTCACGGGAGTCGTTCTGGTCAATGGAATCACAAGTGTGGAAAAACAGATGGTAGCCGCAAACCGTCTGACCGGAGACTTTGATCTGGTGGCCGGCGCCTCCAACAGCATTAAGCGTTCCATGCTGCCTCTCGCTGAAAAGATAGCTGCCCGCATGTCGGATCCCAGCTCTGCCAGGTATTACGGTCTGGCGAAAGAACTGGAGCCAGGTGTAACCGGAAGACTTCAGATTGTGGTTGAAGCTGGTAAAATTGTACGGCTCTTTTATGATGAGATATTTGCAGACACGCAGGAAGAGATTTCAGATCCAGAACTCAAGCAGTATTACAGGCAGTCAAAATATCATTGTCCCGACTATATTTCTACCAGCGGCGCAGGATTTAATAACTTATCCGATCTTATTACCATGAGCGTTTTAAAGCATCAGAATTTGCTCGGTTTGATTGACCTCCCCTATACAGAGGGAGACAACAGGGCTCCCGAATGGGACCGGTACTTATCCCTGGCCCGTCCGCTTCAGGAGGAAATGGAAAAAGATGGCGTATGGAAGCCGGCCAATTACATACCCGTACTCGATTCTACGGTTTTATCCGTGCAGACGATGACGGCCGGTGACGGTCACCCGCTTCACTTACTGGAATTGGAATATCCGGATTTTACTTATGAACCTGGGCAGTTTGTTATGATCCAGAATCAGGGGGACAGTTTTCACTGGTCTTATCCATACATGATTTACGAAGGAACTGACCGCGGTCTAAAGGTGATCGCTGCAAAGAACTCTTCACTCTTTCCTCTGACTGCCGGCGCAAAGACCGCCATATGGGGAGCCAACGGAATTGGCTGTGCCCCCGGCGCAAACGCCGTGTTTGTGGCAGAACCCGCTACGATTCATTTACTGGCTCCGCTCATCCACGCCTGCACCACACCAACTTTGTTCCTGATTGGTTCCGAATGCGCGGTTCCCAAAGAACTGCTTCCTTCCATTACCCACTTCGTATCCGACGGAGCCCAGGCGCTGAAATATCTGGCGGACGGATCCGATGCCGTATATATGGCTCTCAACGTACCGGTGCTCGAATCCATTATGAACTGCGCCGATGATTCCTTAAAGGAGCGTACAATGGTATTTGCCAGTACCCGGATTGGGTGCGGGATCGGCGCCTGTAAGTCATGCTATTTACACAGCCCGGATATCCAGATGGGCATCCCTGTATGCTGCAACGGACCGTATCTGCCATTTAACATGATCGATTTTGAAAAAGACCGGAAATGTTTTCAGACTTTTAAATAGGAGGGACCACAGACTATGAATTTAAATGTAACAATCCCATCTTCCATAGGAGATATCCGCTTAAAAAATCCGCTTATGCCCGCTGCGGCTACGCTGGGAAACTTAATCGAACACGCAAGGTACTTTGATTTGAATGAACTGGGGGCCATGATGCCAAACTCCATGTTCATAGACAGCGGATCACCAACCATGGCAAAAAAAATATGTAAGACCAATAATGGATTTATCAGTGCTCTCTCTAAAAACAACATGAGCATTTTTGAATTCGAAAAAGAGATACTGCCGCATCTTCCCTGCGAGACCACACCGCTTATTATTGACATGAAAGCTATTGATAAATATCAGATGGAAGAACTGGCCGCCTCTATCGAACAGATGGACCGGATTATGGGCATTGAAATCAACTTGAACTGTCCCTACGGACCCGGAACTCCCTACTGGAAAAATCCGGATGAATTAAAAGATCTTGTAGCCCGTGTCCGTGCAGCAGCCCCGCGCAAATGGCTGATCGCCAAGGTTCCAGGCGGAGACATTCCTGTAGAGGAAATATCGGTGGCCTGTCAGGAGGGAGGCGCCGATGCCATAACCAGCTACAGCAGCCTAAACGGTTCCTGTATTGATATCCAGACCGGAGCATATCGCTGCGGCGGAGGCGGATCCGGCGGATTCTCCGGCCCGGCCTTTAAACCGGTGGGAATCCTGATGTGCCGCAGAGCGGCCGCAGCCGTAGATATTCCCGTCATTGGAATCGGCGGTATTTCATGTGCAGAGGATGTGATCGAATACATCATGGCAGGGGCCTATGCAGTACAGGTTGGATCTGCCAATCTTTCCAGGCCAGACTTTATGCACCGCCTGTTGAAGGATTTAGAAGTGCTGGCCGGACAAATGGGAATCTCGTCCTTCGAAGAGATTCGTGGTACAGCCAGAATCGAATAATCGTACAGTAAAAGAGGGGAATAAAAAGTCATAAACTGAATGAGTCAGACTTTTTATTTCCCTCTTATTCCGTTTCCATTCTATTTTCCGGTCTGCGCCTTATACTTCCACCCAAACACCCCCAACGCCCCAATCCCCATCACCGTTAGCGCCAGCCACACCAAAAACACACTGTTCCACCCCAGTCCCAGCTGGATAACCAGCCCGGAAAGCACGGAGGACAGACCGGCTGCCACATAGGAGCAGAAATCCAGCAGCCCCGATACGAAGCTGGCCCGGTTGGCCCTTGCAAAGCGAAGCGGAAATACTCCCAGCAGAATCGTATTTACACCGTACATCACGGCGCTGACGCCGCCTAATAAAAGTACCCCGGCAGCCAGCGATTTTCCCATAAAGACGCGAAGCCCGGCCAGGATAAATACCGATAGGACCATCATAATCACCACCAGCGTCTCTTCCTTCAGAAGCCGATTTCTCTGAATTATTCCCACCAGGGTGATGCCCATAAAATTCATCACCGGTATAAACAACAGCAGGAACGAGGCCGTACCGGCGTCCACGCCATAGATATCCTGTATCATGGTGGGTCCCCACAGGCCGATTCCGTCCTTGATCACCCCCTGCGCCAGGCAGGCGAGTATAATCCAGACCAGGCCGGAAACCAGAATAAACTTCCCAAGCCGGTTTCCGATGCCCGAAGAGGAGTCCGTATGTTCCAGAAATGCCGCGGACGGTTTCATCACCCGAACGCTCTGAAAATCCGTAAATCCGGCTTCCACCGCCGTATTTTTTACATACGTCTTCCACAGCAGCGCAAACAGAATCAGGGCGAAGCCAGGTATTAAAAATACCCACTTCCAGGATGCCGCCCGGATAATAAAGCCACAGATCCCCCAGCCGGCCAGCGTTCCTCCCACCATGGAGGTGGACAGCCACACCGCAGCTCCCGCGTGCTGTTCCTCGTAAAACCAGTGGGCAATCAGACTGATCATATTGCACCAGATGGCGCTCTGCGCGAATCCGTTCACCGCCCATAAAAGGATGATGATCCATATGTTGTGGACGAATCCGATAGCCACATTCGCAGCTCCCGACACCATCAGCCCAAAAAACACCTGATGCCTGTTGTCCAGATAATCCCCCGCATAACCATTGACCAGCTTCCCCACCGCATAGACCCAGAAAAACACGCTCCCGGTCAGGCCGATCACCGCGGCGCCGCTGGCAAATTCCAGCGCCATGGCGTTCATGGCCACGGATAAATTCAGCCGCCCGAAATACGTCAGGAAATAACCGGTCCAGCAGAATAGAAACACTTCCTTCTGCTTTCTCCTTAAACGTTCCCCCATTTCCATGATCAGAATTCCACCGTCATACCATCATATGCCACCACGAATCCGTCCTCGCGGACACAGTCCACGATCTCTTCGTGCATCAGCTTTCCATTGTGAGAGAAATGATTGATCACAAACACCGTGTTCTCTCCGGCGCATCCCTCACGAATCATGCGTGCTTTTGCATTCCGGTTGTCAGGCAGCCCCATGTGATAATTTCCGTCGGGCGCCTCCACATTGGTACAGTCGAAGCTGACAAGGCTGATCATTTTCCCTCTTAAATAATCCCATGTCTCTTCCGGGTAGCTTCCCGAATCATGGCCATAGAAGAGACATTTTCCGTCCTTTTCCAGCAGGTATACGAGGCAGTTTTCATCCTTTGCATGGTTGGCCGCCAGCGGCGTCACCACGTATCCGGAAGGCAGTGTTACCGGTTCGAGGGGCATTACCCGCTTAAAATCCAGCTGTGCGTGAAGCGTAGGGCTGTCGTTCATCTCCATGGCCATCCGGTATGCAGCTTCCACCTTATCATTTCCATAGACCGTGAGAACCGGCGCTCCGGGCTGGTGCGCGTATGGCTCGCCGCGCATCAGCAGCTCCATGGGATAAAAATGATCCTGATGAGAATGGGTAATCAACACCGATTCGACCGCGTCAATTGTCATTCCCTCCCGCAGGACATGGAGATACGTATCGGGCGGAAGATCGATGAGAACCGTATTATCCACAATGGCCTGGGAGCGGGTCCTGATATTCTTTCCTCCCAGCGCCCTCGCCCTCTTACACGCCTCACAGGTACAGAACACGGCCGGCCATCCTTCTGCGGCGGCCGTGCCCAGATATTTAATTTCCATATTAATCTCCTTTCGCACTCAGCCTTTGACCGCGCCTGTGGTCAGGCCCTGAATGATGTATTTCTGAGCAAATACATAGACCACCATCACCGGCAGCATGGACAGCAAAAATGACGCGAAGGCCAGATTATAGTCAAAGGAATACGTCGTCTTAAAATTATACTGGAACAGCTGCAGCGTCCAGCTGTCCTTGGATTTGTTTAACAGGAGCAGCGGAAGCATAAAGTCGTTCCAAACGGAAAGCCCGTTCAGAATCATAATCGTGGCGGTCATGGGTTTTACCAGAGGGAATACGATCTGGATATACGTCTGAACCACTCCGGCCCCGTCGATAAACGCACTCTCCTCCAGCTCCCGGGGCACACTGTCCATATACGCCACAAAGAGGAACACGCCGTCGCGCAGCGCAAACACCAGATTTAATACAATCAGCCCCCAGATATTGGACATATGAAAGGAACTGGCTATCTTCACTAACGGAATCATAACTACCTGGAAGGGCACGAAGAGACCGATGACCAGATAGATGTAAGAGAAACGGTAGAATTTGGACCGTCTCATGTTCCGGGAAAGCGCGTAAGACAGCGAGGGAATGACAAGTGCCATTAGGATCAGGGAACAGACTGTAATAATAACGGTATTTCCTAAATAGCGGAAATAGTTCTGTTTTTCAATAATTTCCCGAAAATTCCCCAGATAAAACTGGCTGGGAAAGGAGAAGAAATTGACCGTCGATTCCTCTCTCGTCTTAAATGCAGTAATAATTGTCACATACAAGGGCGCGGCAATCACCAGACAGCCCAAGATCAAAAACAAATATTTGAAGAAACTGGAGGGCCGCAGCTGCTTTTCCTTATTTACACTCATGGTCAGTCCTCCTTCCTCGTCGTCCTGAACTGGAAATACGACACGACACACACCAGCACAAAGATGACGACAGACTGGGTGATCGCATAGCTGAATTTCTGGTTCATAAAGGCATTTTCATAGATTAAGAACGCAATGGACTGGGTAGAACCCGCGGGTCCGCCGCTGGTCATGACCGTAATATAGTCGAAGACCGTCAGTCCTTCTTTTGTCACCAGAATGATACAGACGCTTAAGACCGGCATCAGAAGCGGAAGCGTGATGCGGAAGAAACGCTGCACTCCATTGGCCCCATCGATGGCGGCCGCTTCGTATAAGTCTCCGGATATATTCTGCATCCCGGCGATCAGCAGCACCATGGGGATCGACACGCTCCTCCAGATATGGACGATCAGGATGCCCCACATGGCGGTAGATGAACTGGACAGAATATTCTTACTCAGGAAATCAATATTTAAACTCTTTCCGATCAGCGGGATCACCCGGTAATAGATTTCATTGAAAACAAGGCCTATGGTAACGAGGCTCAGCGTTGCCGGGAAAAAGAAAGCGGCCCGGAAAAAAGTCTGCTGTTTAATCTTCGAACACAGGATAACCGCCAGAATCAGCGCGATGGTGATGACTCCCACCACAAGAATTGCACTGTATTCTACGGTGAAGACCAGCGCACGTTTGAAGACACGGTCTGAAAACAGCCTTGCATAGTTGTTGACACCGACAAATTTATACTCCTTTGCATATCCGTTCCAGTTCGTAAAACTGTAGTAAATTCCGTAGATTACGGAAAATACGAAAAAGACCGTATATAGAATAATTGCCGGCAGTGTAAATGCCATATAAGCGGCGCGTCCCGCCTTCGGCCGTTTTGGTTTGTTTTTCACGGTCCATCACCCTTTCTGAACGATTCTCTTCTAATTAGAAAGAGGGTGAAACTAGTGCCTCCCGGCGCAAATACACCACTATATAGCACCCGCTCTCCACGACAGGTGCACGCCTGCGAAGCTAGTCGTAGCGCCCACTACGCCGTCGCTTCGCAGACGCACACCTGACGCGGATATCAGGCGCTATATACCGGCGTATTTACGCCGGGAGGCACTAGCGCCGCCGGACTAAAATGCGTCCTGGCAAGAATCTCACCCTCTCGTAAAACCTTAGTTGTTATAGGTATCCATAATTAACTGATTTAAGTTGTCAAGCCACTGGTCTACATCCTTGGTATCGATCAGTTCCTGGCAGATATTGCCGTACTCTCCACCGAATGACGGCGGCCAGCTGTTGGACGGAACGCTCATGGTCTTACCAGTCTGGACATAATCCTTAAACATGGATTCAAACTCGGTCTTATTAAAGTTGACGCCCTTGATTGCCGACGGAGTTCCATCGTAATCGGAGAACTGCTGTGCATTTTCAGGGCTGGTGCAGTACTCTACGAAACGTTTTGCCGCTTCCGGATACTTTGTTGCTGCGGAAATACTGAATGCCGTATCAATATTGACGCCCAGACGGTCAATGCTGCTTCCATTGAAGGATGGGTAGCGGAACATGGCAAACTGAAGATCCGGGTTGCTCTTTACGATCTCCGGGTATGCGAAGGTTCCGGAGAAAAACATGGCTGCCTTGCCGTTTGCAAAATCTGCGATGGCCTGCTCCTGGCCGGTTCCCAGGTTATCTTCCTGGCCATACTGGCGAAGCTTCACAATGGTCTCTCCCATCTGGCGGAGCTCCTTGGAGTCGGCAGCTGTAGTCCCTCCTGCTGCAATGTCTTCAAACAGTCCTACCGGATCTTCCAGCATGGTTACGCTGGCGCGGTCACAGAACTGGCGAACCGTCCATACATCCTTATCCGGGAATGTAAACGGTGTGATATCGGCTGCTTTTAACGTATCGCAGACCTTGTATAAGTCTTCAATGGTTGCCGGAATCGTTGCATCGGCTTTATCAAATAAATCTTTGTTGTAGTAAACGCCCAGCATGTTTAAGGATACCGGGATCGAATACGATTTGCTGTCGATAAGGCTGATATCCAGAATATCATCCGCCACATTATCAAGCATCTTTTCTCCGGTTAAATCCATCATATATCCGGCCTTTACCTGCTCCCGGAAGGAAGCGTCCAGCGGGAAATGGGTAAATACGTCCGGAACCTGGTCGGAAGCCATTCTCGTCATCAGGACGGTCTCCGCATCCGGAACGTTGGTGTACTCGATCTTGATATCCGGGTTCTGAGCCTCGAATTCCTTGATCAGCGCCGTGTAATAATCGGTTCCCTCGTCCTTCATCTGGAAGAACTCAATGGTTGTCACTTCTCCTGTTGATGCGGCCTCCTTCGTCTCGGCTGCCGTCGTCTCCTCCGTCTTCTCCGTGGACGCGGCCGGCGCCGCCGTGGTCTCTGCCGGTTTGTTGGACGAACCGCATCCGGCCATAGACACTACCATTACCGCCGCCATTGCTGCACTCAATACTTTTTTCATAGATATCCTCCTTACAATGTGAAAAATATGGGTATAAGTCACTTGTATCTTATACCCATATTATAACGTTTATTTTTTTCAATTATATTGCAAAACTGACATCAACAGATATCAATTATGTTACTTTTTCGTTATTATGCATTAATTTTACATTTATATCACACGTCTTTTATCGTATTTTTACATTAGCGTGATTCAGGCCTGTTTCTCTGTGTTCCCGGAGTCCGGCCGAAATATTTCTTAAAATTCTGAATGAAATAGGAAGGGCTGGTGTATCCCACCATAAGCGCCACCTCATTGATATTCATATCCCCGCTTTCCAGGAGTTCTTCCGCCTTTTTCATACGCAGACCAAGCAGGTACTTGGAAAATCCCATTCCGGTCCGCGCCTTGAAGAGACGGCTCAGATAGTTGGGATTCATGAAATACTTTGTCGCTGCCAGCTCATTTAAAGAGATCTCACAGTAATAATTTTCTTCCAGGAATGCCTGGATCTCGTCAATAATGTCCCCTTCATTTATGGACCGGTCCGCCTCTTCGATGCAGCACGCCATGCTGCAGATATAGTCCAGAAGCCCGCCCATGTCCTCAAAATCCCAGAGAGGCCGGTAAATCGTTTCCGTATCCATGGTAAAACAAATGCCCAGCAGCGCCTGGTATGCCTGCTCCAGCTGCAGGACCGTCGTCTTTTCCTGCTGTACCAGTTTCTTGAAGCAGAACTCTTTTGCCTCCTTCATCCGCCTGGCATTCAAATGGTTTCGAATTAAATGTAAGTCTTCCTTTGAGAGCAGTTCCTTTCCCCTGTCATGATCGAAAAGATATAATCCCCGATCCGGGTCCTGGAGCCGCAGACAGCAGGCCCTTCTCGCCTGGGAATATGCCTCCCTTATGGAATCCGGTCCCGTGAGAAGCAGGCTGACTCCGACTGCGGCCTGACGGCCATCCTTCTTTCCCTGTTCCGCCAGCGTATTTAAAGCCCGGAGCTTCTTATCAAACACCGCCATGGCGCGTTCCTCCCCGCAGGAGACGATAATTCCCGCTCCAGAATGCAGAATATCCTCGAAAATCAGGTCCCGGCCAAAAGACAGATCCCGCAGCCGTATCGACAGTTCCTCAAATCCCATTCCATCCACCATGATCTGAGCCGCAAAAAAGCACCCGTTTTTCAGTCCTGTCATCTCCTGGGGCAGCACGTCCTCGGGACGCTCCTCCCCCGATAAATACCGGAGCAGGAGAAAACTTCCTGCGCGTTTCTGTACGTCACGGAGCAGATCCTCCTGCCGTTTCTCCTCTGTGCGCGCCTTCTTTATGGTATCCAGGGTGTGAAACAGATCCTCTCTCCTCAGCGGCTTCAGGAGATAATCCCGCACCCCGTTATGAAGGGCGGCTCTGGCATAATCGAACGTGGCGTATCCGCTCACCAGAACCACATCCACCGATGGAAAACGCTGGCGCACCACCTCGGATAAGGCGATTCCGTTTAGTCCCGGCATCCGGATATCCGCCACCAGCACATCCATGTTTTGCTCCTCCAGCACCTTCAAAACCTCATCGCCATTGTCACAGGAGCAGCATATGGTGCTGTCCCTGTCCCATTCCAGTATTAATTTTTCTACAGCCTTTCTGGCCAAAAGAACATCATCCGCAACTGCAAACTTCATGACTTCCCCCGCTTCCTATGACTTTTTCTCACTCTCAGGGATCCTGATGGTGATCTTTGTTCCCCTGCCTTCCTCACTCTCCAGGATCAAACCGTACTCTTCTCCATAATAATTCTTCAGACGGAAATTCACATTCAGCAGACCGATGGAATCCGTCTCCTCTTTTTCCAGACACAGCGATCCCTGCTCCCGGCATTTTCCCGTCAGCTGTTTAAGACGAGCTTCCGACATCCCGGCGCCGTTGTCCTCCACTGTCAGCGTTACGACGCCTTCCTCCGAGGAAGCCCTGACCCCGATCCGTCCATCTCTCTTATCCTGAGAAAATCCGTGTTCAAAACAGTTCTCAACCAGCGGCTGAAGCAAAAATTTGAGAATCTTCTTCCCTCTGACCTCCTCGGGAACATCAAATACGGTCTCGATCCGCCCCGCCATGCACAGCTTCTGAATATTGGCATACCGCTCGATCTGCGTGATCTCATCCATCACCGTTACCAGACTTCCTCCGCTGATGTTATAACGGAACATATCTCCCAGCCCGGTCGCCAGCTCCGATATCTCCGGCACGTCCTCCAGGATGGCGATGGAATTGATGACATTTAACGTATTATACAGAAAATGGGGATTGATCTGGCTCTCCAGCATCATGATCTGCGCCTTTTTCTGTAGATTCTTCGATTCATACTCCCTTAAAATGCTCTCCTTCAGCCTGACAGTCATGTTATTAAACCCAAGAATCAGCCGGCCTAAATCGTCCTGGCGGTTCAGCTCCTGTGTGATGGGAACCAGTTTCCCGTTTTCCACCTGATGCATGCCTTCCTCCAGTACACGGATCGGCCGTGTCAATTTCACACTCAGCAGGATGCTGACGCCTATAAATACCGCGGTCATAATAACAACAATGATCACATAGGAGGCCATTCCCTGCATCATATGAAGCTTCAGCACCCGCCCCGCAGCCATGCTGACGATGGTTAAATCCAGCGCTTCATTATAAGTCGCCACCATACGCCAGTCTTCTCCGGAAAAATTCAAATTCATCACCTGATTTTTATTGGCGGCAAAGCTCTCCTTCCTCTCAAGAAGCGCCTGCCTCACATGGGAAGCCATGGCAGCCGTCACCCGCTGTCCCTGATAGATTACGTAATCTCCCTGCACCGCCAGGGTATCCATGCTTCCATCCTCGGTAAAGACCATAAAACTCTGCCCGAACTGCTTTAAATCCAGGTTGATAAAGGCGTCCCCCACCTGTTCAAACGTATAGGTATCCACCAGGGAGAACCCGTAGGTAATCGTCCTGACACTCTGCTGGTTGATCACGGTCTCGTAGACCGGTGACAGCATATTTTTAATCTTTTCCTCCTTCATGGTCTCGGCAAAGCCTTCGATCCGGCTCATGTAATTCTCATTATATCCGGCGCCGCTGTAGGCGTTATTCTTGTTGGACAGATAAGTGATGCTGGAGACGTAGGGATTGATTTTCGCCGACATCACATTTTTTCTCAGCTCCCGCAGAGTGGTGATGTATTCCGGCCGATCCATGTTAAAATCATTTTTCACATACTGGATAATATCCGGATAGACCAGATACATGGCTGAAGTGGTCTTCAAATGGTTCACAATGGTCTCCAGCCGGTCATCGATCATCTCATTTGCCTGCGTCATGTTCACGATGCTTCTGTCAATCTCCTCCTCCATGCTTCTTCTCAGCACAAGACTGACCAGGATTGTTAATGGAACCAGAATTACGACGAGACAGGCCGCCAGAATCTTTCTTTGAAGCGGAATATGTTTATACCAGTTCATCCCCCCACCTCTCTATACGGATTCCCGGAGGCATACCTCGCAGGGCACGATCACGGTCGGCTCATACGCTTCATTCCCCAGAATATCTGTCAGCATCCTGGCCGCCAGAAATCCCTTGTATTTCTGGTTCTGGCGGATGGTTGACAGCTTTGGTCTGGCGTATTCGCTGCTTAGGAGTCCATCAAATCCAAATACGGAAATCTGTTTCGGAATCTTTATGTGCTGCCCCCGCAGCGCGTTGATGACTCCCAGGGCCATCAAATCGCTGGCGCAGAAGAATCCGTCGATCCTCGGCTCCTTCTCCATAAGCCGGATCGCCTGTTCATGAGCCATGTCGTAGCGGAAATCGCCCTTCACAATCCATTCCGGCCCGACCGTAAGCCCCGCCTGGCGAAGCGCCTGCTTATATCCCTCTTCCCGCTCCTTTTCCACGATGGAATGGCCGCTTCCGGTTATCATGGCAATGCGTTTCCGGCCGCGTTTCACCATGTGTTCCACGGCAAGTCTTGAATAATAGGCATTGTTGACGATGACACATCCCTTTCTCTCCCCTGTATACGGAATATCGATGAAGACACAGGGGAAATCCCCTTCAGCCAGCTTCTTAACCGCCGGTTCATCGTAATCCGCATTCATCAGGATCATTCCTCCCGCTCCCCGCTGCCTGCAGTACGTCTCGAAGCATTCCGGGCTGTTCTCCATCATATATACCACGGTCTCGTAACCGTTCTGATTGGCAAATGAATTCACTCCCTGCATAATACCAAAGAAAAAGGAGGAGTTCTCCGTCTGCTCGCTGACCCCTGTCACGACAACAGCCAGCTGCATCGGCGTCTTAGCAGATAACGTCTGTGCCGTCAGATTTTTCACATATCCCATGGCCGCGGCCGTCTGGCTCACGCGCCGTTTCGTCTCCTCGCTGACGTCCTGTCTGCCGTTAAGCGCCCGGCTCGTCTGTGACACCGACAGGCCGCAGGCCTTTGCTACATCCACCAGTTTTACCATACCGCACCTCCTCATGATCCACTGTGATCTCAAACCTTTCGCCTTTCCAGACGAATGAAAATGAAACACTTCGCCAGGATTCCGGCAGATGGGGTTCCATCGCAAGACGCCCATCCTTTACCGATAATCCGGCGAACCCCAGAACGATACACTGCCAGATTCCGCCCATTGCCGCCGCATGAATTCCCTCTGCGGAGGACAGCCCGCCGTTTAAATCCACTCCGGCGGCCTTCCGGAACAGCCGGAAGCTCTCCTCTGCCATTCCGAGGCGGGCCGCCGTCACGCTGTGCACATTAAAGCTTAAGGACGAATCGTGTACACAACGCGCTTCATAATATTGATAATTTTTAAGAATAATATCCTCCGGAAACAGGTCCGGCATCGAGGACAGCAGCATTACCACATCCGCCTGCTTTAAGACCTGATATCCGCAGAGCTGTTCTACATTAAAGCTTTCCAGAATCTTCTTCCCACCCTTTTTAAACGGCGTCAGGTCCAGTTCCGGCAGATCTAAAAATGCCTCATCCTGCGGAATGATTCCCCTGCCATCCGGCTTTGGAAGCGCCAGCTTCTCCGCCCGGTCCTTCATCCATACTTCTCTGGAGACAGCGCCCGTCTTCTCCTCCAGTGCTTCCAGAAGATCCGTCTTACCTGCCTGCCGGAGCCTTTCCAGGATGCGGAGCGCCTCATTGATATTCCATGAAGCCATATAATTCGTATAGGCATTGTTGGATACGTGTTCACTGTATTCATCGGGTCCGATCACGCCGTGTATATCGTACTGTTTCTTCTCTTCGTTCCACTCCGCGCGGGAAGCCCAGTACAGCGCCGTCTCCAGTATCATCTCATAGCCGCACGCTTCCATAAATTCGGTATCGTCCGTGGCTTCAAAATACCGCTGGATTGCATATGCAATATCCGCATTGACATGAATCTCCTGGGTACCGGTATAGATGGGAATCGGCTTTCCCGTCACCACGTCGGGCGCCCCCTCTGACGGTGTAACCTCTCCGTCTGTAATCCAGGCGCTCTCCCATGGGAACAGCGCCCCCTCACATCCGTACTGCGCCGCCTTTTCCTTCGCCTTCGGCAGCGTGAGATAGCGGTAGCGCAGCAGCCGTCTGGCCACCTCCGGCTCCGTGTACAACCAGGAGGTGAAAAGGAACATCTCCGTATCCCAGAACGTATGACACTTATATGCCTCCCCGGACAGCCCCTTCGCACCGATATTCATCCGCTCGTCATGCACTGGCGTCATGATTCGCAGGTGGTAAAGGGCAAATCTGGCCGCACAGGAATCAAACACCTCGTCGCTGTCAATCCGGATATCATGTAAGTCCCAGTACCGTTGCCATTCCTCGCCGCTCTCTTTAAGCGAATGATCGAATCCTGCTTTGGCGGCTTCGGCCGCCAGTGCATTGGCATCATCCACTATGGAAATGCTCTTGTGTTTCCCACACGCTGTCTCTTTAAAAGGTGTATCTGCAAAAGGGCTTTCGCCGTCCCAATACTCTGCATCTCTGGAGGTATAAAAAGCGGCCGCATTTTCAAGCACGATCTCCTCCCCTTTTTCCGCGGAAATATGGTAGAGCGTTCCAATCCTGCGCCGGTCCATGTCAATGGAAGCGCGGTATGATCCTGCAGTCAGCCTCGGAGCGCAGGCAGCGGCAAAGCGCACCCCTGAATCCCACGCCTGAAACGACAGTTCCTCCCGCTCTCCCGGAACGCAGCGCCTCGTACCTTCCGTAAAATGCTGGGCCCCGCTGTTACTCACCTGTCCGTTGATTCCGGTCCTGATCTCCAGCTTTGCCGGTTCCTCCAAAATCAGAGACAGTCTCTGCATCAGCAGGTGGCGGTTCTTTAGCGACACAAACCGCTCCATCTTTACCTTCACCTTTTTTCCCTGTTCCGTTCTGCATGTAAAGTGCCTCTCAGCCAGCCCGTTATCCAGATGAAGCACGGCACAGTAATCCTCATGATTTCTTCCGCTCAGCTGGAGCAGCTCCCCGTCAATGGTAATCTCCTTTCCCATCACATCCGGAAGATTCGGAAGCTCAGAGACCTCGCCAAAACAGGAATCATACGTCCCTGCAATAAACGTATCGCGTTTCTGCCCGGGAACCGGCTCATCCACCGCGCAGCGTACCCCCAGATACCCGTTTCCCTGGCAGAACAGCGATTCCATCTGGGGCTGCCACGCCCGATCCCACCGGGACACCGACACGCTCCATTCCCCCAATTCTATTTTTTCCATAAAATACCTCACTTTTCCAAAACGTTTGTGGTACAAATATGATTCTATTATTGCAATATTACACTTAAAAGTCAAATATTTTATATAGAATATTTACTTCTTTTTCAAATATGAATGAAAACGTTTGTGGGATTGGTTTTCTCATGCTACAATAGCGTTAAAAGGAGGGGATTTCAATGAAAGAGACTTGGTGGAAAGAGGCGGTTGTCTATCAGATTTATCCGAGAAGCTTTATGGATTCCAATGGAGACGGAATCGGAGACCTGGGAGGAATTATCCGGAAACTGGATTATTTGAAAGAGCTGGGCGTAAACGTAATCTGGCTTTCTCCCATCTACCGTTCTCCCAATGATGATAACGGATATGACATCAGTGACTACTGCGAAATCATGGAAGAGTTTGGCACCATGGAGGAATTTGACCGGCTGCTTAAGGCGATGCACGAGAGAGGATTAAAGCTGATGATGGATCTGGTCGTCAACCATACCTCTGACGAGCATCCCTGGTTCCAGGCTGCATTAAAGGACAAAAACAGCCCCTACCGGGATTATTACTTCTTCCGGGATGGGAAACCGGGCGGTCTGCCGCCTAACAACTGGTGCAGTCATTTCGGATTTTCTGCATGGGAAAAGGAACCGGAAGGTGAACAGTATTTCCTGCATCTGTACACAAAGAAACAGCCTGATCTGAACTGGGATAATCCGTCTGTGCGGGAAGAGGTGTACCGCATCATGCAGTTCTGGACGGATAAAGGAATTGACGGCTTCCGCATGGATGTAATCAACTACATCTCCAAGGTCGCGGAGCTTCCTGATATGCCTGAGGATGGACCCTGTCTGGCCACACCTTACTTTGCCAACGGCCCGCACGTCCACGAATACCTTCAGGAAATGAACCGGGGCATCCTGAGCCAGCGGGATTTCATCACCGTCGGCGAGATGGTCTCGGTCACCACGGACCAGGCACGCCTCTATACTCACGAAGACCGCCATGAGTTAAACATGGTCTTCACCTTCGAGCACATGTATCTCGATGCGGTCGGTGAAGACAAGTGGCAGATCCGCCAATGGAAGCTGTCTGAACTAAAGGCTGTATTCGGGAAATGGCAGACCAGCCTGGCGGACGGCTGCTGGAACAGTCTGTACTTAAATAATCATGATCAGGCACGAATGGTAAGCCGCTTTGGGGACGACGGAAAATACCGCGTGGAAAGCGCCAAGATGCTGGCTACCTTCCTTCATACGCTCCAGGGAACTCCTTATATCTACCAGGGCGAGGAGCTGGGTATGACCAACATCCGGTTCGGCTCCATCGACCAGTACAAGGACATTGACACACTCAACCATTATACCGAGGCTGTCACGGTATTTCACGAGGATCCGGAACGCGTTATGGAAGCGATCTACGCCAAAGGGCGCGACAATGCCCGGACGCCAATGCAGTGGGATGCCTCCCCGAATGCCGGATTCACCGACGCGGTCCCATGGATTCCCGTCAATCCAAACTACACAGAGATAAACGCCGAAGCGGCCATCCGTGACAATGAAAGTATCTATCATTACTATCAGGATCTAATCCGTATCCGCAGAAATCATAAAGTTGTTGTCTATGGAGACTACAATCCGGTATGTGAAGAACATCCGTCCATTTATGCCTATACACGGCGCTATCAGGGGCAGATGCTCCTGGTGGTTCTTAACTTTTTCTCAGATCCGGCTGTCATTGACCTTCCAAAAGCGTGCCTTCCGGAAAACGGGGTCCGGCTGATTGGGAATTATGAAGACGCTCCGGCCTGCGAGGTACATATAAAGCTTCGGGCGTTTGAGGCTGTGGTATTCCTGGGAGGGGATAGGGTTGAGCAGATAATGATATAAGAATATTTCAAAGAATTATAATTTTTTATTTAAAAGGGTACTTGAAAAATACAAGTACCCAGTGTATAATATAAGCAGAAGTAATCAAGGGCTAACAAGAAACCGATGATTGCCGATCAAGCAAACAGTAATTTTAAGTTACCGGGCTATCCTCTCTGCCAAGAGGATAGCTCATTTTCTATTCTGGTGATTATCCAGATATGTAAGTACCGTAAATATCACTATTATTAACGATAATATTTCCTTTTATAAAGCAATCCCCATTTACAACCATATGGAGTAAAACAAAATCATAATCCATCCTCTTCCCCACTCTTAACTCTTATTCCTACCTCAGCCCAGCCTGCCTGCGGATCAATCTGCACCCGCAGTGCCTGCAGTCCGGGTATAAGATTAAAGATACGCTCTGTACTGTACGGTAAAATCATCTCCCGGTTTGACTCCATCAGCACCTGCCCGTTCTTCTTACTTATCATTACCCGTTTCCCATTCTCTTCCACTGACACCGCTTCATCGGCGCCGGTCACCAATGGACAGATCAGCGTTCCGTCATCAAACTCCGCCCGAATGCGCAGTTCTTCCCCTGAAACCTGGTAAGTAAAACAATAGCTCTGTTCTCTGCCATACAATGTTCTGCGTTTTTCATCTCTCAGCTTTCCGCTGGCAGTAACCAGTCCGCCTTCTACCGATACCCGGACATCGTCATCATAGAGACTGCTGTAGACAATACCGTCCTTTTCGGCTTCAATTCTCACTGCCAGACACTCCTGTCTGACCCGGCAGGGAACCTGCATATTGTTTGGTTCCTTTAAAGTATACCTGCTCATCCCGGCACACAGCAGAGTTCCCAGTCTCTCATGGTGAAGAAGAGACAGTGTTCCGCCCCCGACATGGCCTCCGGGTAAATACTCCCAGTCACAGGCTGTCACCGTGGCTGTCATGGATCCCTTTGTTGCAGTCCAGCTTTCCGTCTCCGGGTAATACCGGATTCCCTCAATCCGCTGTCTTGGCAGGCGCCGCTCTGCCCGGTCGTCCGCTCCCTTCCGCACTAAATTTCTGTCCAGAATTCCAGCCAATACCTTTGCATGGGTAAACGTATGATGAACACAGGTTGCCTGACCGGCCAGCCTATAATGCGGACCTCCTGCCAGCAATCCATCCACGGTACATTCCTTCAGCAGATTTAGATTTCTTACAGCTGCCAATACAAAATCCGGGTTATCATCTGCCAGAAGCAGGTATCCCAGCGCACAGCCATCTGAAGTGCGGCTCCCCCAGTAGCTCCATTTATAATTTCTTGTCCCAAAACTGTTGTCCCAGGCACCATTTTCAAGCAAAAACGGCAGATGCGCAGCCAGTCCCCTTTCCGCAGCCTCCAGAGCTATCCGGTCTCCGCTCAGATAGCCGTACAGAGCCAGAGACGGCAGCGTCTCCTCAACATTGTACCCGATATCGATGGGGCGGCAGCCTCTTGGACTCCTCTTTTCACGAGGCACCCCCTCTCCATACAGCAGATCATGTTCGGTAAATGGAAGCCCGGACGGCTCAGCTAGTTCTTCCGCTTTTCGTTTATAGCGTTCCTCGTGCAGCACCAGCCAGCACTCATATAAGGCCAACGCATTGGATATGGGATAATTGATATTATTATCCTTCAATTCATCAAACCGGTACAGGAATTCTGCCGCCAGCTTCAGGCGCTGTCTCCAGGCGGCTCTCGTTTCGTCTGACAGCAGCGCTTCATGAAACAACAGGCAGTCCGCCAGCTGGATCACATTAAAAACCGTCGTGCCCTTCCAACCGGAGTCAATGTCATTTAAAAAGGAGCCATCCTCCTGTGACACCGTATTTTCCGCCCAAATAAAAAGCCTCTCAGCGGCTTTCACCCATTTTTCATCTCTCTCAAGCGCAGCCATACATAAAAAGGGATACATCGCCTCAAAGCAGCGCCCGTGAATCTTTCCGCACGCGGGGCAGAGAAGGCCGCCGTCGAGCCTTGGATTATTCGTATTCCTGATCTGAAGGCGAAGCATGGCTTCGCACCATTCCTTCAGGAGATCTCTGCATACTTCTGCCATATTATTTCCCCCATTACCAGTATGGATTCCAGTCATACTTTAATCTCACCAGGCCTTCCAGATAATAATAATCCCCCCAGAGATTGCACTCGTCGATCCCATGGTCAATACAGTCGTTGTAAGGCGTCTTTCTCCCATATACTCCGTGCAGAAGAAGTCCATCCGACTCTGAATCAGATTTCGCCGCGCAGGTGTCATAAAGCGCTTTCATCAACCGGCTGGCAATTCCGGTATAGTACGAGGCCTTCTCCTCCGGCAGATATTTCGCCATCTCCAGCATACCGCAGGCCGCGACCGCCGCCGCAGAGGAATCCCGGGGTTCCATACTGCCATCCTGGAAGATAAAATCCCAGTACGGAACGAGACTGTGGGGAAGATGATCCAGGAAATACCCGGTTACCTCCTCAAACAGCCTGACATACTCCGGATTTCCCGTATAGCGATAGCTCAATGCGATGCCGTACACGCCCCAGGCCTGCCCTCTGGCCCATGCGGAGTCGGCGGAATACCCCTGATGTGTGACTCCCTTCAGCGGTTCCCCTGTCTCCGGGTCAAAATAATAGGTATGGTAAGCGGAACTGTCAGGACGGATCAGCACGCTCAGCGCCGTATGTACATGGGCCTCCGCTTTTTCCCTGTAAATTCTGTCTCCGGTTACCTCGCCGGCCCAATACAGCAGCGGCAGATTCAAAAGGCAGTCGATAATCAACCGGTAATTTCCAGGCTCATCTGTCTTTCCCCATGCCTGCAGGAACTGCCCCTTCTCATGAAAACGCTCCAGAAGCCTGCGGGCCGCCTTAATTGCGGTTTCCTTCGCCTCCTCGCTGCCGGTCAGCTTCCAGGCCGCCACACAGGATGGCGTATACAGAAATCCGAGATCATGGGTGTCCGTCTCAATCTGATGATCGATGCGGTACCGAAAGGATTGGGTCTGCGCAAGCGCCGTCCGTTTCATCTCGGGATCGCCGGAACACTCATATGCCAGCCACAGCTGTCCCGTCCAGAAGCCGTTGGTCCACTGGTTATTTGGTGCTTCCGTGTAAAAGTGATTGGTACTGAAAATATGTTTGAACCCGGTTCCGAATCTGGACATGGAAAAACGGGTCTGGGACACGGCTGTTTCGAGGGCCTCCTCCAGTTCCGCCGGAGCCAGCTTCGGATAGTTCTGTAACTCTTCTTTTTTCATTCTCTTCTCCTGTTCTTCCTGTTTTTATTATAACACAGGAAAAGCCTCATATTTACGCCGGAATCCGGCCGCATCAAAGGGAGCCATTGTGAGTAAATCCCCTGTTTCCCGGCTGTGCGCGGCTAAGCGGTTCGCCATCTCTTCCGCTATCTCATCGTGTTTTCCGTCAAACATCAGATTGGAAGTTTCCTGCACATCCGCCTCCAGATCGTACAGTTCATAGAAGGTTTCATCCTTAAATAAATCCACGATCAGCTTCCATCTCCCCCATATCATACAGCGCTGAAAATTAGACCGGGAGCCATTTCCGTCATACTGGATATAAGCAGAATTTCTGTCCTCCGCCCTGCTCTCTCCACGAAGCAGCGGCATCAGCGATGTGCCGTCCATTTCATTTCCGCTATCCACCTGGAGGTAATCACACAGTGTGGGCAGTACGTCGATGTGACTCACTACCTGGTCATACAATTTCTCAGAAGGTCTGAACTTCTTCGGGAACTTCATAAACAGCGGCACGCGGGCCGATTCCTCGTACATACACATCTTCTGAAACAGGCCGTGGGAGCCCAGCATCTCTCCGTGGTCACTGGTAAAGAGAATCAGGCTGTCATCATAGATTCCCTGCCGCTTCAGCTCCTCCAGAACCCGGCCCACGCAGTGATCCAGCATTCTCACCAGCCCCAAATAGACTCTCCATGCCTCCTTCCAGTGCTCCCGCCCGTAGCGGGTCCCCACGATTCCCGTCAGATTATACATCTGAAGCGGGGACTGCCTGGGATAGTACACGCCGATATTATCCGGAAGCGCAAAGTCCTCCGCGCCCACCGCCCTGTACCATGGATCCGGTATCTGAAGCGGTGGATGAGGCGCTAAAAACATGGCGTTTAACAGAAGAGGCCTCGTGGTATCCCGCCGCCGCAGGCCTTCCAGCGCCATTTCCGTAAAATAAGAATCAAAATAATACTGCTCTCCCGGTTCATACCTCCCGGTCTCCGCGTTGGAATAGCTGCTCACCCTCGTAGCCTTTCCGTCCACCATTTCCGGTACCTTTGTACGGAATTTCCCACCTCCCGGCATGGCAACGCCGTGTTCCTTCAAAAATTCTTTATAACTCTTCTCCGTGGAAAACCAGCGCGTACCGGAATCCACACGGTCTTCCAATTTTCCTCCGGTTGTAAACAAATGCTGCTTCCCACTGTGGATACTGTCCCAATCCCGCTCCATCATTGTGTATAAGCTGCTAAATTCCGGCCTGACATCTCCATAAACGGCGTCGGCCGGCTCCCACGGGTTGATCAGAGAACCGTTTCTGTTGGGATACGTTCCGGTAAAAAACGAACCTCTGGCAGGCACGCAGAGAGGGCAGGCACAGTAGGCCCGGCCAAACGCGGTCCCATCCGCTGCGATTGAGTCAATATTGGGGGTAAATCCCTTTCCCAGCACATCATACCGCAGCTGGTCCGCCATAATTATAATAATGTGTGGCTTCAACTTCCTGCTCTCCTTATTCTGCGCTGTAGCGGGCATAAGCGTCCTTATAAATCTGGATATAGCGTTCCACATTCATATCCTGAAGCTTCTTCTGGAACGAATCCCACTCGTCCTCCACGCCGCCTTCCACGATCCAGCCTGCATACTTCTGGGCTACGTAAGAGTCAATATCTGTCTGCAGCACGCCGATTTCTTCAATCTCGTCCCCAGTGAAGAACACATTGGGATACATCTCGTCGGCCGGTACATTGTACGGAGCATAGAAAGCATCCAGTTCCTTACGCTCTGTTAAGTTAGCGTTTAAGTCCAGCTTGTCAATGATCGGCTGCATCACTGCAAAGGTTCCGTCATTTCCCGGGCTGTAATCATGAATTGCCGTATCGAGAGTGACGCCTTCCGGCAGCTGCATCTGGTGGTAACGGCCTTCTCCGGTCTTCTCCAGAACGTAACCCAGCAAGCCCTGGCAGATCTCCAGGGAACTTTCCGGATCGTAGGACTGATCGATCCAGCGCATCAGAACTTCCGGATGCTCCGCTTTGCTGGTAATTGCGAAGGAACCCTTGGAGATGATCTTTGCATCCACGGTTCTCCAGATCCGCTCGCCGTTGGTATTGATAAGCGGCGCCATGGCTGCGTAGTCATCCTTGTTGGCCGCCGCTGTGGCATTGCCGCTCCAGCCTAAAAACATGCCGACAATCTTGTTGGGATCCTGAATTTTGGCCACATAGACGTTAAAGTCATGTGTGAATGCTTCCTTGTCCACCAGCCCCTTTTCGTACAGGGAATGGAACCAGGAAATGGCCTCTTTATACGGTTCTGTCATCGGCGTATATACAACATCTCCATCGTTGATCACGAAATGATAGATATCATCCAGCTGTCCGAAGGTTCCGAATAAAGACTGGATTCCCTGCTGCCTGTTGTAAGGGTCGCTGGAGCTCATACGGAACGAAAATGGGATTTCATCGTTTGTATTGCCGTTTCCATTGGGATCTCCGTCCTTGAAGGCCTGAAGAACGGTTTCCAGCTCTTCCCTGGTCTCCGGCACTTGAAGGCCAAGATTATCGAGCCAGGTCTTGTTGATGAACAGCTTGTCATGGGTGGTCGGATTTAACTCATTGATGGTCGGCAGCGAGTAGATATTGCCATCCGGCGCCGTAATCTGCTTCCTGTACTGTGGGTTCGCGTCAAGAATCGCCTTTAAGTTGGGCGCATACTCGTCTATCAGATCATTTAACGGGATCAGCATTCCCTGGGACGCATACTTGATGATATCCACATCTTTTAAGATATCCTGTCCGTAAAATGCATCCGGCAGCGTATTACTTGCAAACAGCAGGCTCTTTTTCTCATTCCATCCGTCATCAGAGGACATATTCCAGTTGACGATTACATTCGTATCCGTCTCCAGCTTCTGAAAGAATTCCAGCTCCTTAAAATTTTTATTTTTCTGTGTGCTGGCCGCGATCTCATACGTAATCGGCTGGTTGACGATGGGCAGACCTTCCTTATTTACTTCAAACGCAGCCTGTGTCTCTCCGGCTTCCGCGGCTTTGGTGGCCGCCGGCGCTGCCGTCTCGTTGACAGCCTTGGGCACACAGGCCGTCAGGGCCGATGCCATAACCGTAACTGTAAGCAGTGTACTCATAAATCTCTTTTTCATTGTTTCCCTCCTAAGATAATGTAGTTTATGTAATTTTCCTTCCAGGTCAGCCCTTGACGGAGCCAACCATAACACCCTTTGCAAAATGCTTCTGCAGGAACGGATAGATCACCAGAACCGGCAGAGTCGATACAATAATGACGCCGTACTTGATCAGCTCGGCAGCCTTCTGCTGTTCAATGATGCTGTCCACATCACCCAGGCCGGAAGCCTGATTCTGAAGCAGAATATTTCTCAGTGTCAGCTGCAGCGGATACAGCCCCTCATCCCTTAAATAGATCAGGCCGTTCATGAATTCATTCCAGTGCGCGACACCGTAATAGAGGACGAGCACCACCACAATCGTCTTCGACAGCGGAAGCACAATGCTGAAAAAGTACCGGATATGACTGCAGCCATCGATGGAAGCCGCCTCGTACAGTTCCTCCGGTATGCTGTTGCTGATATAATTGATGGCGATAATCAGGTTAAACACGTTGATAGCCGGAAGCAGAACCATAACCCACGGCGTATTGTACAGATGAAGGTCGTTCATCCATAAGTAAGTAGGAATCAGTCCCCCCTGAAAGTACATGGTAAACATAACGAACAGCGTGAGCGGCTTCCTGGCAAAAAAGTTCTTTCTGCTTAACGGATACGCCAGCATCATGGTAAGAATCACGTTGATGGTGGTTCCCACCACGGTGTAAAAAATGGTATTGCTGTAGGATCGCCAGATCTTCGTATTTTCAAATATTTTTTCATAGCCGGTCGTGTTAAACCCGACGGGCCAAAATGCCACCTGGCCATTGTTGATCGCCACCGGATCGGAAACCGACGCGATTACGATAAAATATAGTGGATACAGCACACAGACTGCCACCAGGCCGAGTACGAGATAATTAAAGATATCAAACAGGCGGTCGGCCGGCGCCTGCGTCCCAAAGCTTCTGTGCAGCTTCGTTTTTTTCTGTGCCATTTTGTCCTCCTTGTTACGAGCACTTGGCGGCTCGTTACCACAAACTGTTGTCAGTCGTCTTCTTCGCAACGTGATTGACAGTGACCAGAAGTATGATATTGACCAGATTGTTAAACAGGTTGATGGCCGCTGAATAGCTGTACTGTGCATCTATCATACCAACTTTATAGATATAGGTCGATATAATTTCACTGGCTGCCAGATTCTGGGCATTCTGCATTAAATATGCCTTCTGGAATCCCAGATTCATCACCTTTCCCACCTCCAGAATCAGCATCATCACAACCGTAGGCAGGATACCCGGAATATCGATGTGCCAGATCCTCTGCCACTTATTGGCTCCATCCACCTGTGCCGCTTCATATAAGTCGGGGCTGATTCCCGCCAGCGCCGCGATATAGATGATTGCGCTCCACCCCGCGTTCTGCCAGATACCCGAAAGTACAAATGTCAGCTTAAAATACTTCGCATCTCCCAGAAAGAAGATGGGCTCACCTCCGAACAGCTGAATCACCTGGTTGATCAGACCATTTCTCGGTGATAAGAATATGTACAGCATACCGGTCAGGACGACGATCGATATAAAGTGCGGACAGTACACGATCGACTGCACAAATTTCCGGAACCTCTGGTGCTTCACCTGATTCAGCATAATTGCCAGAAGAACCGGAATCGGGAACCCCAGCAGTATCTGTAGAAAGCTGAGTCCCAGCGTGTTCTTAATTAATGGCCAAAACTGGGAAGATGAAAAAAAGCGATCAAAATGTTTGAAGCCGCACCACTGGCTCCCCCAGATTCCGTCCACCGCCCGAAAATCCTTAAAGGCGATCTGCACTCCATACATGGGTACATAATGGAACAGAATAAAATACAAAATAGGAACTGCACATAATAACAGAAGCTGCCAGTCGCGCCTCAGCGCCCTTTTCACTCTGTAAATCCCCGGCTTTCCGGGTGCAGGCCCGACCGCGTGTTTCGTGTCAGTACTCCCCTTCATTCCCTGAAACCTCCTCCATATTTATTTGTCTGACACCAGTATAGCGGCAGTTCCCGCCTCGTTTCAATTCACATTTTTTGCAGACCTTCCAGCCATTTTTCCAGCGGTCATAACCGCATACTGTTTTTGCTTTCTGCATTTGCCATTTTTTGCTTCTTTGCAGAATTTGCACTAGATTCCATGGGGCTTTCCGCCATTTTTTATTTATCTTTTCCTTGTCCTTATTTTCTTTCGCGGTACTTCGCTTGAAAGTGTTGTGCATTTACCATATAATAAATATTGTTAAATATCAGAAACGGGGGCGGTGATATCTTATGCTGAAAACAGGGAAAAAGCGAAAATTCGGGAGGCACTATATCCGCTATCTGATCTCCTATATGACCGTGCTCTTAATCCCTCTCGTCATCCTGACCTTCTTCTATTCATCCCGATTTATGAAGAAATTTTATGATGAGATCTACGAAACCGTAGACTTAGAGCTGCTGCAGATCAGCACTCAGCTCGACAATGAGCTGGAGTCCATGTTAAACATCGTAGGGCAGCTGACGCTGACCGGAACGATACACGATGCCTCCGAGGCGGAAACTCCACTGGCCCTGAGCCCGACCATCACCTATCTGTCGGCCTTAACCTCTGCGAACCCTTTTATCCAGGATATCGTTCTGATTCTGGATGGGAAAGAATACGTGGCCACCAGTTCCACGACCTGCCGGAAGGACTATTACTTCAGCCGCATTTTCCGCGTTCCCGGCATGAGCTCCAGGGAATTTCAGGATCTGCTTCTAAACAGCAAGGCCTCCTTCTGTCTTCCCAGGCAGAAGCTTCTCAACCTGGACTTAGGCCCTGCCGAGGCGAACGTCGTGCTTTTTTCCTACCCGGTCTTTACCGATTATCAGAAACACGAGGGCACAGCTCTCTTTTATGTAAACAACAGCTCCATCGAGGCACTTTTAAGCCAGAAGCTTCAGAGCTATCAGGCGCAGACCTATATCCTGGACCAGAACGGGGCCGTCGTAACCACCTCAGGGGAACACGATCGGATGCGCGGCATTTTAAGCACTTATCTGGGAGATTCCATAGAACTGTCGTCCACGACCAGTATAGATGGGGAAGAATACGTCGTCCGCACACACCGGTCCGAGAAAAATGGGTGGACGTATCTGGCTTTTATTCCGGACAGGCAGACCACATTTTCCCAGGTTTCTTCTATTATGAAAGAATTCCTGCTGGCTATCGTGATTATTCTGCTTATCGCCAGCTTCACCATCTTCTTTTTGCAGAAGGTGAATTACGCGCCCGTCCGCCGTCTGCGGGACAGGGCAAAGCTGATCTCCCCGGACGCAGCTTCCTACAACGAACTGGAAACCATTGCCGGAGCGCTGGATTACTTATCTACTCAGAACAGTTCACTGTCCACTCAGCTGGCCAACAGCCTCACAGCCGTTAAAAATGAACGCTTATACCGCCTCTTAAACGGCGCCTACGCTTCCAGAGAAGACTTCAATCTGGATTGTTCGGAGCTGGACCTCTCCCTGCCAAATGAGCACTTTACCGTCAGTATCGTGATGCTTCATAAACAGTTTGACAACTTGGACGGGCTGGCGCAGGAGATTAAGAAGCAGTTTTCCGTTCCTTATATTTACTATTATCTGCATAATTTCCATCCCAATCAGATCGTGCTGCTCATGAACCAGCCGGATCGTATGCCGGTCCCTGCAAGATTTTTCGGGGATGTGCAGAAATATTTATCCAGGCAGTACGGGCTGCTGACCACCGTCGGAATCGGCACCTGCGTGGACAGTACGGAGCGCATCGCCCAGTCCTACATGGAGGCCGTCAGCGCCCTGGACTACCGTTTCGTAAAGGGCAACGGCACCGTCATTGAGTTTCGGGAGGTCCTGGGGCCGGCGCACGCAACGGTTGTTTACCCTCACAAGGAATTTGAGAGTCTTAGAAATGCACTTTTTTCCCAAAATGAGCAGAACATCAGGGATGCCATTCAGAATATCATTCATTTTATGGAGCAGAGCCAGCTTCCTCTCTATCTGGCCAGAAGCATCTGTTTTGACTTAATCCATCTCGTAAATGAACACTGCCGCGGTCAGAAAAATGCAGCCTCCAACTCTCCGATCGAACTGTCGGGTATGGAGACTGCGCAGGAGATTATACAGATGCTCCGGGCCTGGAGCGAGCATTTGAGCGGGCTCACCACCTCCGCGGCCAAACGGGTCGTTCTGGATGAGGTTATGAAATACTTAGAGGCCAACTGCCTACGCTGCGATTTTTCCGCTTATGAGGCAGCCGGCCACTTCGAGATGACGCTTCCGGCCTTCAGCAAATACTTTAAAGATCATACCGGTCAGAATGTGATGGATTACACCATTCACCTGCGGATGGAACGGGCAAAAGAACTTTTACGTACCACCGCGCTTCCGCTGAAAGAGATTTCCGAAGCCGTAGGCTATTACAATATCTCCAGCTTTACGAGGCGTTTTAAATTAAACCAGGGGATTACCCCCAGCGAATACCGAAAGGTGTTTGTAAAAGACAGGTCGGAAAGACCATCATGCTAAAAGAAGTGTCAAAAAACTGGACATCTAATCTATCTGGCACACCAAAAAAGAGGCAGCATCCGGATATAATCTGGGATGCCGCCTCTGTTATTTTTAATTAAACTGTCAGTTATTTCGTTTTCTCCAGCATTCCCATTCCCGTAGCAATCTTCTTTAAGGACAGCTTTACAGCTTCAGCTCTCCAATAATCTTCTTCAGCTCCTCGGCCGAATACACCAGTTTTCCCATCTCCATTAAATCCAGCGGGATATCCAGCACCTTTTCCGCGCCTTCCTGGCCGACTACCGTCGGAATACTTAAGCAGATATCGTGAAGTCCATAAAGCCCGTCTAAGTACACAGATATTGGCATAATAGAATGTTCATTCCGGATCACAGACTCAGCGATTCTGCAGACCGCCATGGCCACACCGTAGTAGGTGGCACCCTTTTTCTCTATAATCTCGTACGCGCTGTCCCGGACGCTCTGGTAAATGCGGTCCATGGACTCCATATGATCGAAATATCCCCTCAGTTCACAAAAATGATTCAACGGGATCCCCGATACGTTTGCCGCGCTCCACACAGCCAGCTCACTGTCGCCGTGCTCCCCGATAATAAATGCATGAATGCTTCTGCTGTCCACGTCGAGATGGCGGCTCAATAGGTATTTCAGCCTGGCCGTATCCAGAACGGTTCCGGAACCGATGACTTTGTGACTGGGATAACCGGAAAGCTTAAGCGCCACATACGTCATAATATCCACCGGATTGGACACAATGAGCAGCGTCGCCTCCTGATTCTTTTCCACGATTTTCGGTATAATACTCTTATAAATCTCCACATTTTTATGGACCAGATCGAGCCGTGTCTCTCCAGGCTTCTGATTGGCTCCCGCTGTGATGATGATCATGGCACAGTCAGCGATATCCTCATAGCCTCCGGCCTTGATCTCCATAGGCTTCGTAAACGGCAGTCCGTGGCTTAAATCCATCGCCTCCCCTTCCGCCTTCTTTTCATTGGCATCAATCAGAACCAGTTCCGAAAAAATCCCCTTCTGTACAAGGGAAAATGCAATAGATGTTCCTACAAATCCACAGCCGATAATGGCTGCCTTCTGAATATTTATCATGATGAACTCCTCCTTTAACCAGGTTTATTTTATGCTGCTGTCCGGCACGGCATGACTGCACCGCCTCATGAACCGGAAAACAGAGTGCCTTCGCATAATTTACTCAACGGTACCGGCCGTGATATTTCCAGTCATTTCCATCTGGTTACAGTATAGCAGAGTTTATCATACACCGCAATAGTAATAATGATAATTAATATCATTTATTTGTCTTGCATTTCCTTTATTTACACAAAAAATGGCAGGACTGCGCAAATGATTGCGAAAGCCCTGCCATAAAATTTATCCTGTCAAAACACTTATCTATAAAAGCTTTATCGAACAGAAATCTTCATTCCCGCCTTTACCATACGGAATGCCCGCTCCGCCGCTCCGGCGTACAGCTCTTCCGCCCGTTCCAGCGCCTCATCCAGCCCCATGGCCCCGTTGATGGTGGTGATAATGCTGTCAATCCCGTGATCGAATATCATCTCCGCCTTATCGCCCATACCGCCGACGATGGCAATCGCCGGGATTCTCTTCTTCCGGCAGCGATTGCCGATTCCGCTGGGAACCTTTCCAAAGGCAGACTGCCAGTCGATTCTTCCCTCACCGGTTATGACCAGATCCACACCTTCCAGAAGTTCATCAAAATGAATCAGATCCAGCACGGTCTCGATTCCCGACTTCATCTCCGCCTTAAGGAATACACAGAATGCCGCTCCCAGACCGCCGGCAGCGCCGGAACCCGGAATCTGGTCCACATCGGTACCCATTTTCTCCCGGATCAGGGCCGCGTAGTGAATCATTCCCTGCTCCAGTTCATCTAAGATCTCCGGAGAGCCGCCTTTTTGCTTTCCAAACGTATAGGTCGCTCCGTCAGGACCCGTTAAGGGATTATTTACGTCACACATTATGGTGAACCTCGCATCCTTCACTGCACTGTGAAGTCCGCTGATATCAATGTCCGCCACCCGTGCCAGATCGTTTCCGCATCCGGAAAGCTCCTCTCCGTTCTCGTCCAGGAAACGAATTCCCAGCGCACGCATGGCTCCCATGCCTCCGTCGTTGGTCGCACTGCCGCCGATCGCAATCGTAATATCCCGGCATCCGCGGTCAAGAGCAGTTTTAATCAGTTCACCCGTTCCGTAAGTCGTTGTAACCCTTGGATCTCTTTTATCGACAGGCACCATCGGCAGTCCGGATGCCGCCGCCATCTCGATGACAGCCGCACCGTTCCCCGTCTCGCCGTAACGGCTGACCACCTCTTCCATCAGAGGACCGTGTACGTCTACTTCGTGGATTGATCCGTGAAGCACGGATATGACAGCGTCGATCGTACCTTCCCCGCCGTCGGCCACAGGAATCCCCATGGTCTCGCAGTCCGGGAACACATTCTTCGCAGCCGCGTCCAGAAGCGTTATAATCTGTTCAGAAGACAGTGTCCCTTTAAATGAGTCCGATGCAAATAAAAATTTCATTGTCACCTCTCCTGTCATTGTAATTAGTAAAATACTTCAACCTGTCTCCATTATCTGAATACTACGGATAATAAGAAGATCCAAACCATGGAGGCGATGCCAAGTACGAGTGTACATAACGTCTGTGTCTTATATCCCTGTTCCGGCTCCATCTCACCGAAGTTGGTAACTACCCAGAAGTAAGAGTCATTCGCATGGGAAACCGTCATTGCGCCAGCACCGATTGCCATAACCGCCAGCGCCGCACGTACCGGTGACGCGAGTCCCAGAACGCCCATGAGCGGTGCAAGGATACCGGCCGTAGTCGTGATGGCCACGGTCGAGGAACCCTGTGCCGATTTTAAGATAGCCGCAAGGATGAATGGGAAGAAGATGCCGATGCTTTCCAGTACAGACGCGTTGGAGGTGATATAATCAACCATACTGGTAGAGGAAATCACTTTTCCGAGCACGCCGCCCGCCGCTGTTACAAACAGGATCGGTCCTACTGTCTTTAAGGTATCATTGGTTACTCCGTAGAATTTATCCATCTTACCGGCCTGTGCCATCTGAATGACGCCAAATACGGTACCTACAGCCAGAGCGATAATCGGTGTTCCAAGGAATGTTGAGATATCGAATAAAAATCCGGTCCAGTGAGCCATGGAAGCGATTGAGCCGAGTGCCATAAGAACAATCGGCACAACGATCGGAGCCAGAGCGATAAATCCGCCCGGAAGCTTGCCGTATTCCGCAACCAGCTGCTCGTAGGTCTTCGTTACTTCACTGCTGTCCGCCTCGTCTTTTGCCCGAACCTTCCTGCCGATATATTTCGCATAGAAATAGCCGGCAATGAGCGGAGCGATCGATACGAGAACGCCCATTCCCATAACAAGGAGAAGGTTGTTTCCGATTCCCAGCGTGTTAGCCGCCGCAATCGGTCCCGGTGTCGGCGGAATAAATACGTGGGAAATGTAGAGACCTGCGGATAAGGAAACCGTCATCGCCACGCTGGAAGTCATGGTTCTCTTCACCAACGCCTTACGGATCGGGTTCAAAATTACGAATCCGGAATCACAGAATACAGGGATCGACACGACCCAGCCCATCAGAAGCATAGCCAGCTCCGGCCGCTTCTTGCCAACCAGGCGGATTACCATGTCTGCCAGCTTAAATGCCGCTCCGGTCGCTTCCAGGATGCTTCCGATCAAAGCGCCCAGGATAATAACGATACCAATACTGGTAAATGTGCCGGAGAATCCGGCTCCGATAACATTGGCAATGCCCTGTGTCACACTGCCATCCTCCGCCGTCACATTCACGAGCGGAATACCTGCAATCAGTCCCAGGATCAGAGACACCGTCATAATCGAGAGAAACGGATGAATCTTAAACTTGGAGATTGCCACAATCATAACAATAATTGCGATTACAAAAGCGATAATAAGTGGAAAACCAGTCATACCATGCCCTCCTTAATATTTGTGCACTTTGTCCTTTAAAATGCACGAAACACGTTTTACTATGTATATACTATACAATACTTAAGAAGGCACAGTCAATGTTCCTAAGAACATAAAATTATCACAATTTTTGTTTTCCAGCACATCCGCTTACCATTCTATCTCAACCTTTACATCCTGGAAAAACAGCATTGCCATATAAAAAACCGGAGCGTTGCTGATCAGTCTCACGTCGTAGCCGGTAAGCTCCGCCAGCTTTTTCAGCTTGTACGTCAGCGTATTTTTGTGAATATACAGCGCGTCCGCGGCGGACGTCAGCGATCCTTCCGCGGCGAAGTACGCCTCCAGGATATCGATCCATCCGGACAGCTCCTCATATGTGCAGTTTTGAAACAGCTTATGAATGTAGGCGATCTTCATCTGCTTCGAAATATCACCGGCAAACAGCTCCAGTGTCACCTGGTCATACGACCGGATATTGGAGGAGGAGATTCTCGCCGATCGCCACGCGCGGTTTGCCTGGCTGTATGCCGTCGGTATATCCTCAGACTTTCCGTCGATGCCGATGGCCAGCTTGATATGATACCGCTCCAGAACCATACCGGACAGCCTTTCCGCCAGCTCCCGAATCTGAGTGTCCGCGCACTGTTTGACCAGTATGATCTGGCGCCCTGTATTTCTCAGGATCATGTTGGTGGGAATGTACTCCACCACACTGGAGATATCATTCTCAATCTGCTCGATCAGCTTCTGTCCGTCCGCCGTGGATATATATTTCTCCAGCTTTCTGACGCTGACGACCATCACACGCCGCGGCAGGCTGATATCGATTCCCAGGGTGTACCCCCGCTCCGCCAGCGCCTGGGATTTTAACAGGCCGTTTCCCAGAATCCAGTCCTCCAGAAAACGGCTGACAACTCTGGTCTTCAGTCGTTTCTCATCCTGTTCCGAATTCTCACGAATCAGGATCTCCACCATCTTCTTAACAATTCTTCCGTAATCCTTTACCTGCTCATAGCCGCCGGTAATACCGATGACCCCGACACACTCTCCCATATGGATAATCGGAAGATTTAACCCAACACGGGTGGAGTTGGTCGCGCATTCTGGAGTTATGTAAAGCTCAGGAAGCTTCTCCCCGATCACTCTCACAGCGCCTTCATGCAGATGGCCGATCCGCGACTTATCCGTACTCGCGATGATTACCCCGTTTTTGTCCATCATATTGATGTTCTGATGGACGATGCCGCCGATATCATTTACTATGGCCTGCGCGCTGTGCCTCGTAAGCTCCAGTCCGTGCATGCCGGACAAATTCTCATTTTCCATAAGCCGCCCCGTTCCGTTGTCACGTTCTGAGTCCGTAGATATCCTCCAGCATTTCCCTTAACTGATCGACCGTCTGCCCCGCATCCCTGCCCGTTTCATCCACGGTAATGTCCGCGTATCTCTCATAATAAGGCACACGCTCCTTGTAGAGATCCCGCAGCGTCATCCCATCCTTCAGCACGACGCCGCGGTCCACCAGATTGCCCAGCCTGGCTTCCACCGCCTCATAGCTGAGCTTTAAATAGACCACCGTGCTGATCTTTTTTAAATGTTCCATGGCTTCTTTCCCATAGATCACGCTGCCGCCCGGCGCTATGATGCTTTTATGTACGGAAAGGCCGGCATTTATCCGGTTTTCCACCTCCATGAAGCCGCCAAGCCCCTCTTCGGCTATGATCTCCTTTAACAGACGGCCTTCCTTTTCCTGTATCACGATGTCCACGTCCACGAAGGAGTAGCCGAGACGTTTGGCAAGAAGAACACCCACCGTGCTCTTTCCCGAAGCCGGCATACCGATCAGTGTGATATTGTCCAGTTTCTGCATTATTTGTGCTTCCTTCCTTTCTTCTTCACCGAATACCCGAAGCTCCCCAGCTTTTTCCCCAGCTCAAAGTACTCGCCATGAGAGTAAGCCACCAGCCCGGTACTGTTTAAGTGGAATTTCCCGTTTTCATCCATGAACTTCTCGTTTACGGAGACGCCCACCACTTCCGCCAGGAACAAATCATGAGTCCCCAGTTTCTTCACTTCCGTCACGCGGCACTCCAGATTCACAGGACTCTCCCCGATCCCCGGCGCCTTCACAAATTTTGAGGGCGACGGTGTCAGCTTCATATCTTTATATTTATCTGTGTCCCGTCCGGATTTCACACCGCAGTAATCCGCGGCGTACACCAGATCCTTCGTAACCAGATTCACCACAAATTCCTTCGTCTCCATCAGGATTGCATGGGAATACCGTTCCGGCCGGACGGAGATGGACAGCATGGCCGGAGAAGAACAGATTGTTCCCGCCCACGCGACCGTAATAATATTGGGCTTTTCGCCTTCCCGCCCGCAGCTTACCATAACCGCGGGAACCGGATACAGCATATTGCCCGGTTTAAAGTATTGTCTCGCCATCATAATTCCTTTCTGTACTAGGCCTGAACTGCCAGCATGATTCCCGGAATCAGCTGTTTCTTCCTGGATACCACGCCCGGAAGGCTGACCACGTGATCCTTAACGCCTGCGCCCTCTTCCGAATACGTCCGGAATGCACCTGCGATCAGCTGCTCGGCTCCCTGGCCCTCACAGAGAAGCTCCGTGGACTCGGTCAAAATATTCGTCAGCATGAAGAACATCATATCCATACCGTGCTCCTCTCTGGCCTTCGCCATGTACGGCAGCATGCGGTCCTTTAACTCTTCTAGTTCACCCGCGTTTAAGGAGCTGATCTGTCCCACGCCAAAGGAAACCTTTCCGACCGAGAACTTCTTGAAATCCTGATAAAAAATCTCCACATCGGTCTTTCCCTTCAGATTGCTCCCCGCAGCAAACATGGAAGCAGCGTACGATTCCACTTCCACCCCGGCGATTTCAGCCAGATGGAGCGCCGCCCTCTTATCCACGTCGGTACAGGTCGGTGACCGGAACAGCAGCGTATCGGAAATGATGGCGCTGCACAGCAGACCGGCGATCCACGGTTCGATCTCCACACGGTTTTCCTGATACATCTGATAGACGATGGTCGCGGTACAGCCCACCGGCTGATTGCGGAAAAATACAGGCGCAATGGTTTCCACCGTTCCCAGTCTGTGGTGATCGATGATTTCCAGAATCTCGGCACTCTCCATGCCTTCCACCGCCTGACTCTTCTCGTTGTGATCCACCAGGATGATGCGTTTGCCCTTGGCACCTAACAGGTTCCGGCGTGAAATCATACCGCGGTATCTGCCATTCTTATCGAGAATAGGGAAATCGCGGTGGCGTTTGCTCGCCATCACGTCCTTGATATCATCAATATAATCGTCCATCTCGAACGTAATCAATGCCTCTGTCTTCATAAAATAGCTGATTGGCATGCTCTGATTGACAAGACGGGCAGCCGTAAAGGTATCATACGGTGTCGTCATAACCGTACATCCGTGCTCCTGCGCCAACTTCTTAATCGTCATGGAGACAGCCGCGCCCTCGCACACGATGATGCAGGCGGCGTCCATCTCAATCGCGCAGAGCTGGGATTCATACCGGTTCCCAAGAATGACTAAATCGCCCCTGGATATATAATACTCCATCATATCGGGATTAGCCGCCGCGATGAGAACCTTGCCCTCGTTGAAATACGATGTCTCATCCCCCACGATCATGGCCCCTTCCAGAGTCTCCACGATATTGGCGTACTGCGTATTGGCCTTGGATAAAATGCTGCTGTCATAGACGTTCATATAGGATTTTGCAATATCACCGACTGTGATAAGCCCCTCCAGCAGCCCTTCCTCCGTGACAGCCGGAATGGTGACGACGTTCGCCTCCTGCATAATATTCCATGCCTTCTTTAAGGAAAGGTTCTTCTTCACGCCCGCCGTCTCCCTGATCTCGATATCACGGACCTGCGTTTTGACGTTTTCGATAATCTCCGGGGCCTCCACATTAAAATGCTTTAAAACAAACTGTGTCTCTTCATTAACCGCCCCGGCCCGGCCCGGCTGGTAGTTCTCCCCCGTAACGCACCGTTTTAAGTTGGCATAACAGATGGCCGAACAGATGGAATCCGTGTCCGGATTCTTGTGGCCGATAACAATGGTTTTTCTGCTTATTTTCTCTCCCATGAAGCCTCCTTCTATTTTTCATAATCTGTTTACATGAAGTTCATATTTTATTCACATGTATTTTTTATACTAAATGCATAGGAAATCATTTATGCGAATTGATTATATCGTCAAATTGCACATAGATTTTTCATAATTGCCCCGGTTGCTCGTCGACCGGGGTCTCCTCATTTTTATGGGGATTTTTTGCGTAACAGAAAAGAGCTCCCGGGAAGGTACTTTTACTGCCCGCGTGTTCATTATAGCATAGAATTTCATGAAAATCACAGGAATTCCTCCATCTTCTTCGGATGGATGATGGATTGCAATATAGTATACCATATCCGTAAAAATTGTAAACATCCGGTAACTGCACAAATAAATAAAGAGTCCGGCTCGCCGGACTCTCGCGCCGGAGCGCGGTCGCTTCAGTGGCCATATTTCCTTAGCGCGGAGTGCGCATACCCCGGAGGGTTTTAGTTTCATAGGACGAATTTTCTATGAAACTAAAAAGGCCGCTGCAAACGGAGACGGAAGCTCTGGGCTTCCTCATTTGCAGCGGCTTTTCTGACGCGTTAATGGAATGTATTCTATATTACAGATCGTGGTAAACCGGCTCCATCCTGGAAAAGGTGTTAAACGTCCGATATCCCATGTCCTTCAGCACCTGTTTCACCTCAGCGATGTGGTCACCGAGATGCACCGTCTCATGGGTATCGGAGCCAATCGTCAGAATGGTTCCTCCCAGTTCCCGGTAACGTCTCAATATGGCGCGGCTCGGCATCAGATCCTTCAGGCCGTATTTGAAGCTTGACGTATTGACTTCAATGCCCTTTCCGTCTGCGATCACCTGGCGCAGAATCCGGTCCACCATTTCCATGATCCGGTCATCCGGATAGTCTCCGAAGCGGTCGTACCTCTTAATCATGTCTAAATGCCCCAATACTGAATATCCCCTGTACTGCCGGACCACATCGTAGATCGCCTCGTAATAGGCCGTCTGATACTCTTCCTGGCTCTTTCCTTCCTGGAATTCATAGTTCCAGAACTCCCGGTCTCCCACCTGATGGTTGCTCAGGATGACGAACTCGAAGGGATACCGTTCAAAGTCACGGCGAAACAGAGGAATGGTGTGGCTCTGCACCCCGAATTCGATCCCCGCCTTTATGGCGATCCGGTCCCGGTACCTCTCCTTAAGTCTCTCCACTTCCTCGAAATACGCCTCATAGCCGCAGTTTAAATCCGTCTTCACGCCGTAATCCACGTGTTCTGTAAATGCAATCTCGTCGAGCCCAATGGCCACGGCTTTTTTCACCATATCCTCCATGGGACATTCCGAATCATCGCTGTAATACGTATGTGTATGGTAATCCGCCAGCATGTCCTTCTCCTTTTATTCAGTACGGCCGCTAAGAGCAGCCTCTTCCGCCAGATCTTCCTCTGTAATCTCACGATCCTTATAGAAGTATCCGGTAAACAGTTTTCCGTCTGCAATACGTTCTTTCATTGTCATACAAGCTCCTCCCTGGTCAGGTTTCTGACCCACTGATATTTTTTATAATGGCGGTAGACCGCCGGAAGCTTCACAAACTCATCCAGGTTCAGCAGAAAATAAACCGCCAGCACCGGAAGCTTAAAGACAAAGGCCGCCAACAGGCCGATTGGCACGATAATCATCCACATCGTGACCGTGTCGCACAGGAAGCCGAATTTCGTGTCGCCTCCCGCGCAGAAGATTCCCGCCACCACCGTCATATTGGCCGACTTCGCAATCAGATAATACGCGCACATAAACAGCATTCCATGCAGATACGCCTGTGCCTGCGGGCTTAAATTGGCGGCATACCGCATGATCCAGGGACTGAACGCCAGCAGGATGACGCCGGACACGGCTCCCATTACCAGTGACAGGCGGCAGAGCCGTCCGCCGTACTCCCTGGCCCGGACAAGGTTTCCGCTTCCCAGCTCATTTCCCACGATGATTCCGCTTCCGGAGCCGATGCCGATGCAAAGACAGGAGATCAGGTTCTTCACGATTCCGGCGATGGAGTTAGCCGCCACGGCATCACTTCCCAGATGGCCCATAATCACGGTAAACATGGTAAAGCCGCAGCCCCACACCAGTTCATTGGCCATAACAGGGGAGGTATATTTGACAAAATCTTTCCGCAGCACGGCATGAGACTCTTTCAGAAGGCTCCAGCGAATCCGTACCACATCTTTCCTGCAGTTTTCCCACATCGCCAGACCTAACTCCGCCGCCCTGGCAATTACGGTCGCAATGGCCGCGCCGCTGATTCCAAGCTTAGGAAACCCAAACAGTCCGAATATCAAAATACCATTCAGCAGAATGTTTAAAACCATGGAGACCGAGCCAAACACCGTGCTCTTAAGCGTCCTGCCGCTGTTTCTCATGATACAGAGATAGATCTGGGAGATTCCCGCCAGCAGGTAAGACCAGCTGACGATCCTTAAGTATACGGCGCCCAGCGCGATCAGCGTCACATCGTTCGTAAAGATGCGCATCAGCGCCTTTGGGCAGAAGGCCGCTGCCGCGAAAAACAGGAACGAAATCACGAAGGAGTACTTGAGGACGATCGCCAGAATCTTTTCAACAGACAGCCGGTCATTCTTTCCCCAGTACTGCGCAGCCAGAATCGTCGTCCCGATGGTCAGGGCCGCCCAGAACAGGCTCAGGACAAACTGCACCTGCGCCGCCAGCGATACCGCCGATAAAGAATCCTGGTTCACCATACCGAGCATCATGGCGTCCGAAGCGCTGACCAGCGCCGACATCAGATTCTGAAACGCGATCGGCAGAACCAGAACGAATAAATTTTTGTAAAAGTGTTTGTCATTTTCTCTCATCAGAACTCCCCGTAAGCCGCCATCCACCGTGTGCCGCTAGTACAGCGCTGTGGTCTGGCTTTGATTTATATTTTATAATTATATTACTTGATATACGGGTTCAATATCGGTATAATCGTTATATATTATAACAATCGTATTTTATGGTGAGAACAATGCTGAATAATGATGGAAAGATAAATGTTGATGTTATGCAGGACGCCTCTGAGATCGTCCGCTACGACGAAACAGGCATACCGCTCTACATACAGACAGGAGAATTGTCCCGGTATCCGGACAGGAAGGCACTGTGCCACTGGCACGATGACCTGGAATTTATCAAGATTATCGATGGTGAGATGAACTATTATATCAATGGAAAGAATCTGGTATTGAAAGAACATGACGGGATCATGGTCAACACGAGGCAGATGCATTACGGCTCCTCCATCGACCAGAAGGATTGTTCCTTTCTCTGCATTCTCGTCCATCCCGCGCTGTTCTCGTCAAACAGGCTGATCTTCCGTAAATACCTGCTGCCGATTCTGGAGGACCGGGAAACAGAATATGTATATCTGGATTCCGGCTGCCCCGGCCATGCGTTTATTCTGGACAGTTTAACGGAAATGACGGAACTAAAACGGCAGGGGGAGTATGGGTACGAGCTGGAGATTATCGGACTGTTTTATAGGGTATGGAAGAGTCTTGCCCGGCAGTTTCAGGCCGGTAATCCTGCCGCACCGGGCAGTGAAGATATGGATACGAAGGTTCAGAAAGATATGGTTTCTTTTATTTACCAGCATTATACGGAGCGGCTGACACTGTCGGCTATAGCGGCTTCCGGCGGAGTGTGCCGCAGCAAATGCTGTCAGATATTCAGAAAATACTTATGCCAGTCGCCGATCGATTTTCTGAATTCCTACCGGCTGGAGGTTAGTTCTCATCTCCTTAAGAAGACGGATAGGAGCATTACACAGATCGCAACAGAGTGCGGATTTAACCACTTAAGCTACTATTCTGAGCTGTTTACACGCCATTACGGATGTACGCCCAGACAGTTTCGCAGGCAGTTTCGCGGTCAGCTTCCTGGCCGGCTTCCTGCAGACAGCTGACAAACCGGCTTGGGGGAAGGTAATATCTGCCGGGTTGTCAGCACAGTTCTATGCAGTTAATGTCACACGTGTTTAATAGGCGCTCCAGCCCCCGTCAATTGTCAGCGTCTCACCGTTGATGAAGGAAGCGGCGTCTGAAGCGAGGAATACTGCCGCAGTGGCAACTTCGTCCGCAGATCCATTGCGGTGGCGGCCGGAATTACCGGTTACGGCCTTTGTCAAGCCGAGCTTGCTGGGCTCTCTCATACCGCTTCCGATGTTGCTCTCAATGGCACCCGGACACAGCGCGTTGCATCGGATTCCTGCGTCGGAATACATGAAGGCCACGTTCTTCGTCAGACCTACGACGGCAAACTTGGAGGTGGTGTACGCCAGACCGCCGCGGCCGGCGCAGAGACCGCTTAAGGAAGCCGTATTGATGATCGTTCCCTCACGTTTCTCCTTAAGGAAATACTGGACCGCCTTCCTGCATGCATACATGACGCTGTTTAAGTTGATATTCATAATCCGTTCCCATACATCGTCCGGCATTTCCGCAATGGGAAGAAGGTTATCCAAAATTCCGGCGTTGTTGATGACCACGTCCACTTTTCCAAAGGCCTCGACGGTATAGTCAATCATCGCCTCCACTTCCTCTTTGCTGGATACGTTCACCTTAAGAATCTTAAGCTTATCGCCGTACTCCGGTTCCAGCTCTTCTAAAAGCGCCTTCAGGCTCGCTTCATTGATGTCCGCAGCCACTACGGAAGCGCCCTCCGCCAGGTAACGTTCCACCATAGATTTTCCAATTCCGGAACCTCCGCCAGTGATTACAGCTGCTTTCCCCTTTAATGCCCCAATCATACATCTCGTCATACTGAACTACCTCCTCTAAACTGATCTGACCCTGTCAGAATTTTGACTCAGTATAAAATAATTTTAGAAGAGTGTCAATATGGCCTGATTTTTCGTCTATTTTTTGACAAATTCAGTTAAAAGGCGGAACAGTCGATGACTTTTCCATGTTTTCGGCAGAGGACCATAATCCGCATAATAAGAGAAAACTGCATTCTTCCGCCGTAGCAGTCCGTAGATTCATTTTCCTTCAGAAGCCGGTCCCACAGCCGTTCTACGCGGCATTTATACGCCTGATCCAGACGGTAAACAGATGGATTCTCTTCAAATACCGGCACTGGACGGTGGTAGGGCGGGATGGCAAACAGAAACAGCATGGCGCCCATGTTCATCACACACTCTTCCCCTTCCAGCACACATCCCTCATCTGCCTGGGCCTTCCAGACGTGATATGGATAGAGAATAAATACCATCCCCGGCTCCAGCGGATAAACCCGATTGTTCAAAACCATGCGCCCTTTCCCTCTCCGTATGGAAAGTACGGTCACGTCCTCCCTGTTCTCGAAGGCCCCCTTCCCGTTTAAACGAAAGGCGCGCGCCTTCAGTCTCTCCGGCAGCAATTCCGGCGAAAAATACTGTTTTCCTCGAAATCCGGAGTCTTCTCTCGTCTCCAGTGAACATTCCATGTTATTTCCCTCCCGCTGCATTATCTGCCGTCAGTACAGCATTGCACAGCGCTGTACTGGAACCATCATGTATGGAAAAACGACGGTACTCTCCGGGCGTCATGCCATGGCGCTCCGAAAAGATCCGGATGAACGTATGGGAACTGTTATAGCCGCACGCAAACGCGATATCCACCACCGGCATCCGGCTGTTTTCCAGAAGCGATTCCGAATACGTCATTCGAAGCTCTGTCAGAATACCGCTGTGATCCAGACCAAAGTTCTCCTTTAACAGAGGATTTATAAAGCTTTTCTCAAGATACAGGGCCTTTGCCGTATCCTGTGTGGTCAGCGGTTCACGGTAGTGGCCAAACAGATAATTCAGGATCAGCAGCGCGCGCGTATCGATATGGGATGCCTCTTTTCCCGCCTCCGGCAGGACGGCCTTCTGGTACTCCTGGGGCGTCATCCCCTTTACCTGTTTAAAGGACCGGTAAAAGGAGGTCTCCGAATGGTATCCGACGTAACGTGCGATGTACTGCATCGTCAGTCCGCCGAAATGCATCATATCGCAGGCCCGGTCCACCCTTGCCCGGTTTAGGATGCCTGCAAAGTTCTGACCTGCCACAAGGCTTAGCTGACAGCTGACCTGCCGCACCGTTACTCCATAGACGGCTGCCAGCTTTTCCCTCGTCAGATTCTCGTTGCTGTAGGTGAAAATATGCTGGAGCAGCTTCCAGGCCAGGCTTCGCTCAAACGGCTTCCCCTGTCCCTCCTGCTGCTCAGACTCCCTCGCCGAATAGCGGAGAAACAGCGTAACGATCTCCAGAAACAGGGAATATCCCTGCACAATATCCGCGGCCCCGCTCCCGGAGCCTTCTTCCATCAGTTCTTCCATCAGCGACCTGACATCGTCTGCATCTTCCCCATACAGGCTCACCACCGGAGAGTTTTCCGTCAGGACAGTCATCGTGATCTTCAAGCTGTTCCGATAGGTGACGTAGGAAGCCGAAGCATAGTCAAACGGACAGCAGAGCAGCTCCAGCGCCTGCCCCCACTCCGGTTCAAACTGATAGATATGGTACGTGTGAAGCCAGCCGAAGCTCCCTTTTCCAAGCTCCAGCTTCACGCCATTTACGTGGAGGGTTCCGTTGCCGGAGGCCACATAAAAGAGCAGCGCCCCGCACGTAAAAACGGCTGGGGTCTTCTCTGTGACCACTCGTTTTTCAGGTTTAAATCCATAATCCATACCGGGCCTCCTCTTTTCCACTTTATCGTCATTCCAGAATGGAGTTTTCCACTTTGTAAGTGTTTTTCCACTTTTTATACATATCATTTTACTTAAAAAGATCTTCTATGTCCATACTTATGTAATTTTTTCCGGCTTTTCCTTCCTGTATGTTAACAATAAAACAAGATTGTTCATAGCCACCTGACGAAAAAATACCCCGACTACATTAAGCAGTCGGGGCAGCTTGGCAATTCTTATGTGATTGAACTGTAGTAAAACAGCCTGGTCTTCGGGCCGCCAGCGTGTTGCCCTTCCCCGTAAAAAACCGGGAGAGTAAATAACTTACCTTTTTCTTTAAGTCCTCTATTCCTCTATCCAAACACCATCTGTTCCTACGGAATATCCATCCGGAGTAACTGTATTACGCAGCAGTTTTCCTTTTGTTCCATCGGATTCCTTATTAAAGTAATACCATTTATCTTCTATCAACCACCAACCGATTGCCATACTTCCCTGAGCTGAGCCGTCGGCTGGAGAAAGATAGTATTGATTTCCATCCAGATCGGTATACCAGCCGGTCTGCATATACCCCTCAGCATCAAAATGATACCAAATACCCTTAACTTCTCTCCAGCTATTTGCGACCCAGGTTTGATCAGTATTTTTAATACGCCATCCTTTTTCTTCTAAAATCCAGTTTACATTCTGGACTGACCCCGGTCCCGAATATCCACCGGAAACATTGCTGCCCGGCCGTCCTGTACCGGCACTGTTTTCGGATGAACTGCTTCCGCCACTCTGACTGCCGGAATTGCCGCTGCCGGAATTGTCATCTGGCTGTTCAGGCTTGATATCCTTAAATACTGCAGTTACTAAGGTATCTTTCCTGCCAACTGTATAATAGGTACTGGCAGACTTTGAATCTGTAATTATTCCATCGCCTGCTAAATTCCACTGGGAAAACAATTTTCCGGACGGAATTACAGCTGTAATCTGTACTACAGAGCCTGACTCATAATCTCCGGAACCAGTTCCGCCGTTTACTGTAATATGATACCTTGTCACCGGTCGATCAGTTACAGTTACAACCGATGTTCCCAGCTGCAATGGATTAGAAACGGAAATCGCCTGAACCGTAAAGCTGTCTGCATTTTCATCTTTTGGTACAGTCAGTAATCCATTGCTGTCAATCGTGGAGGACGAAGCACCGGTCACCTTCCATGTTACATCAGAATTAAAATCACCGGTGCCTTCCACAACTGCTGAAAATTGCTGTACAGATCCTTTTTGAACCGTTGTATTGGAAGGCAGGACCTTCACATTTTTTATGACAGCAGTGGTGTCAATTTTCTTAAAGACAGCAGTCACCACCGTATTGGCGCCGCCCATAGTAAAAATTGTCGATACAGCATGAATATCAGCAATACTCCCGTCTCCACTGGTAATCTGCCACTGGTCAAAACGCTTTCCCGCTGGAACGGAGGCAGTTATACGTGTCGATTCGCCTCTCGTCAACTGACTGTTTCCGGTTCCGCCTGATACAGTCAGTGTAAAAGCGGAAACGCCGCCAGCAATTGTATTCCCTGAACTATCCTTGACAGTTCCAGATTCAATGACAGCACCATCAGGTATGGTAACTGGGCCAGTAATAATAGATGTATTATTAAAAATCAGGGATTTTCCCGATGGTATGGTAAGGGAATGATCCAGCGTAACCCTGCCCTTTGTCTTATAATTGCCATTTGATAGAATAGTCAGGCTGTTTTTTGCCTCGGTTTGTGTGGTAATTCCAGGAACCGTACAGATAAATTCTTCAAAGCGTTCCTCTGGTGATGGATTTGCAGCACCGGTGGATGGCAGAGCTCCCGGCCCGATATCACACGCCGAGGAAGTCCCCCCCTTGGCATCAACAACAGGATTACCGGTTATAACAATTTTTTCTACTATACTCGCTTTTTCAAAAATTCCATTGGTAGTTCCGCCGCTGCCAATTCCGGGGGCGCCTTCTCCTCCTCTGGCAGTTACATGGGCATTTCCTGCAATCGTTATGCTGCCGCTGTAGCCATCTGGAGAATCACCATTATTCCTTGGAGCACCGCCGCCAATTCCTGCTCCATGTATACCGCCATATGCTTTTACAACAGCATTCCCTTCTATTACAATGGTTCTGCCGCAGCCTCCTCCATTCTGAGCATAACCGCCGCCGATACCTGCGGCACCAAAATTTCCTTTGGCAGTCACATCCGCCTTGCCGCCAATATAGATATTTCCCCCGTATCCATTTCGACCTCCTCCAATCCCTGCGCATCCAGGATTACTTTCTGCCGATACGGTACCTCCGGTAATCTCAATTGTGAAGTCAATGCCGGACACAACGCCGATTGCCGGCCCCAGACTGGAATTATAAGGGGTATCGCTTAAAGGGTCGCCTTTTTTTGTTTTTGCGGTTACTTTACCGCCGCGGATATAGATTCCATCAAACTCAGAACCCACAGACCCTATTCCAACCGAATTATGTTCCCCTATTGCGTTTACGGTTCCACCATTGATTATAACAGGACCTCCTGAAGAGCCTCCTATCGCAACGCCGACATTGGCATTACTGTCTGCCAAAATGGGGGCTTCGGCATTTATTTCACCGCCATTAATTGTGATTACGCCACAGTCTCCCCCATCTTCCCAGTCACGGTAGGATGAAGAGTCTGATCTTTTCTTGCTTTCCCCGCCAATTGCTGCCGCCCCTCCTTTATCATGAATCGTGGCAGTCAGCTTCCCCGGGCCTTCAATAGTAAGTCTGGAACCTGACGGACAGAAAAGAGCGGCTCGGTTAATCGGACTTTTCAAACTGTTGTTTCCCACCAAATGCAGTGTAACATCAGCTCCCTCCATGTCAAAGGGACGGTTATTACTGCTGGTAATGGAAAGATTTTTTAACGTTATGTCAGCTTCAGCCGACTTTACCATGATCCGGTCGGCTGTAGTCTGCCCCGAAATGGTCAGTGGAGTATTCGTTTTAACAGTCAGTACTCCCCCCTGATAAACGTAATCACTTCCCGGTACGCCACCGGTTACAGTGAGGTCTCCCGAAGCTGCCAGCATATTGATGCCGCCCAGTATTACCTCAATCACAGGTTCCGGGGCACACTGGTATCCATCTTCCATGACAGCCCGAAAAAGATACGTTCCGGTAATTGGCCAGTTTCCCAGACTATCCATGACATAGTCCTGACAGACCCATTCAGTGATTGATACCTTTACCGGATCATCTTCTCCTTCAAGATTACCGGAGACTTCATCAGGAAGAAGTGTTACGATAGTTTTTACGTCTGCCTGCATCTCACTCCCGACTCCCGCCAAGAGAAGTTTCCCGTTTGACAGGTTGCTCTGATCCGTATAGCTCCAATCGGTCAATATTCTGTCCAAACGGTTTATCCTGTTGGAATCTGCCTGCACTGTCACAGATACCTCCGGCAAATCCACACCTGCCGCCAGATTATAGCCTGCCGGAAAGCGAGGCGTAAATAAATAGGTGCCTTCTTCCTCTTTGTCATATACAGGGGAACTATCCCAGTCTACAGGCAGCCGCACGTTCCTTTCATATGGAGTGCTGGGAGAGGCTGTTCTTTGCTTTATTTTTTTTGCATTTCCCGGACTGGCATAGTTTGACGCATCTTCGGAAGATGCCGTCATTATGGTTGCCTTTAAAGTCCCTGGTAAACTCAAATCTTCTCTTCCCGTCCCAGGTATAACAACCTGATTACTAATTGAACTTGGCAGTTCTTCAAGAACAATGATTTCCTTCTTGCCGTTCTCTTCCAGGCTGTCTGCAAGTGCCGCAAAACTGCCGGAGCTTAAAACCACTGCCATGGAAAGCAGAATTGGAAGAACATGATTTCGTACTGACCGCTTTTTCATATTACAGAATTCCTCCTTCGTAAGTCTTTGATAACAATCATATCATTCTTAAATTGTTTTAACAACGACCTTACAGCATAATTTACGCTTCAAAATTGTACGTTCAGAACCTACTTTTCATGTTGTATCTTCTTCTCCTGTTATGACTCTGCTGCCCAATTGTGGCCACCGCGTACACTAACAACAGGAGCTTTAAATCTGTGACAAACACAGACTTAAAGCTCCTGTTATTAGTAATTTCACTAAGTGAAGGATATTTATTCAACTTAATCCAATATCTGTCTGGCCGCCCCATAAATTCCGGCATCATTGCCCAGGGTCGCCAGTACGATTCCACTCTTATTCTTGGAGATCGGAGTATACTTATCGTAATGCTTATAAATGGTATCGATCAGGAACTGTCCTGCCTTTGACACACCGCCGCCCAGTACAAATACCTCAGGGTCCACTACCATGGATATCTGTGCCAGCGCGAGGCCCAGATAGTGGCCTACCACCTCCATCGTCTCCAGTGCCAGCGCATCGCCGGCTTTTGCGGCATCCAGCACATCCTTTGCCGTGATATCGTCGCCGAACTCCCTCATGGCAGACGGGGCATCCGATGCGGCCATCTTTCTTCTGGCCTCCCGCGCGATGCCTGTGGCGCTGGAAATCTGCTCTACACAGCCTACGCCGCCGCAGTTGCAGCTCTCTGTCTCTTCGTCACGGATATGGATGTGGCCGATCTCTCCAGCCAGTCCATGCTTGCCTGCAATAATCTTCTGGCCGATGATAACGCCTCCGCCAACGCCGGTTCCCAGCGTTACCATTACGATATCATCGAATCCTTTTCCGCCGCCCTGCCACATCTCGCCAAGGGCCGCCACGTTGGCGTCATTGCCGCTCTTTACCGGCAGACCGCCCAGGAGTGCGCTAAGCTCTTTTCCCGGATTCACGTTGTGCCAGCCTAAGTTTACGCATACCTCGACAGAGCCGTCCGGCATAACCGGTCCCGGCACGCCCAGTCCTGCGCCTACTACCTCTTCCATTGGAATCTGCTTCTCTTCCAGGGTCTTTAAAATGGAGGCCGCCACATCACCGATGATATACTTTCCGCCCTCTTCTTTTCTGGTGGGGACTTCCCACTTCAGCAGAAGATCGCCTGTAGTCTCAAATAATCCGATCTTTACACTGGTTCCGCCTACATCAATGCCAATACATTTCTTTCCCATTTTTAACTATACTCCTTTTTCCCTTTCGTATTATCCAACTGTGCTGTCACCATTATAAGGATCTGGCAACCTCGGCCACATGATCGGCAGTGAAGCCGAAATGCTCAAACAACTGGTTTGCCGGGCCGCTGGCCCCGAATCCGGTCATGGTTACACAGGCTCCGTCCAGACCAACGTATCTGCCCCATCCGAAGTCGCTTAAGGCTTCTACGGCTACACGTTTCCGAACAGACTTCGGAAGTACGGATTCTTTATATTCCGCGGACTGCTCCTCGAACAAGTCCATACACGGCATGGAAACGACACGGACCTTTCTGTCTGCAAGAAGCTTCTTCGCATTGACAGCCAGCTCTACCTCGGAACCGCTGGCAATAAAAATCAGATCCGGCGTACCTTCACAGTCATCGATCACATAGCCGCCCTTTAACGCCTCTCTGCTGCTGCCTTCCATCGGTGTTAAGTTCTGTCTCGTCAGAACCAGCGCCGTAGGTGTCTTTTTGGAGGTCAGCGCGGAATACCATGCGCACTCGGTCTCGGTCTCATCACAGGGACGGAACACATGGAAATTCGGCATGGCGCGAAGCATGGCCATCTGCTCAATCGGCTCATGGGTCGGCCCATCCTCGCCGACGCCAATGCTGTCATGCGTAAATACATAGGTCAGCGGTACTCCCATCAGCGAGGAAAGACGCGCCATGGGCTTTGTATAATCACTGAATACGAAGAAGGTAGCGATAAAGACGCGCAGTCCTCCATGAAGCATCATTCCGTTGCCGATCGCGGTCATTGCCAGCTCACGGACACCGAAGTGCAGGTTGCGTCCGCCGCGGTTCTCTCTGGAGAAGTCGCCCATATCCGACATATTCGTCTTGTTGGAAGGCGCTAAGTCGGCGGAGCCACCGATCAGATTCGGCATACAGGTCCTAATTTTATTTAAAATCTTTCCGGAAATATTTCTTGTGGCATCGGCTTTCTCCGGTTTGCTCCAGAAATCAGCACACGCCTCAATGGCTTTTTCGCCTGCGTTCTCATCGTGATAAGCATTCCACAGCGCTTCCATCTCCGGATATTCTTCGCAGTATGCCGCAAACATTACGTTCCATGCGGCTTCCGTCTCGGCCTTCTCTTCCGCGAGGTGAGCATAGTGCTCATATACCTCGTCCGGCACGTAGAACGGTTCCATAGATGGCCAGCCTAAGTTCTCCTTCATCGCCAGCACATTCTCTTCTCCCAGAGGCTCGCCGTGAGCGCTTGCCTTGCCCTGCTTGGCCGGGCATCCGAAGCCGATCTGCGTCTTAATGGTGATGAAAGACGGATGCTCGGTGTCTTCTTTTGCCTCCTCGATGGCTCGTCCGATTGCTTCCAGATCATTGCCGTCTTCCACGGTGATCGTCTGGAAACCGAACGCTTCCATACGTTTCTGGACATTCTCAGTAAATGCGATATCCGTACTTCCCTCGATGGAAATTTTATTGGAATCATAGAGGACGATCAGTTTGGACAGTCCCAGTGTTCCTGCCAGCGAGAACGCCTCGGAGGAAATCCCCTCCATCATGCATCCGTCGCCGCCCAGCACGAATGTATAGTGATCGACTACCGGATACTCCTCCTTATTAAAGACCTCTGCCAGATGAGTCTCGGCAGCCGCCATACCGACAGCCATAGCCATACCGGCGCCCAGCGGTCCTGTGGTTGCTTCGATACCGACCGTGTGGCCATACTCCGGATGTCCCGGTGTCAGGGAACCCAGCTGTCTGAAATTCATGATATCTTCTTTTGATAAGTCTCCATAACCGAATAAATGGAGCAGGGAATACAGAAGCATGGAGCCGTGGCCGCCGGATAAGATAAAGCGGTCTCTGTTGGCCCAGTTCGGGTCTGCCGGATTGTGGTTCATGTGATTTGCCCATAACTCATAGGCGGCCGAAGCGCAGCCCAGCGGAAGACCGGGATGACCGGATTTCGCTTTCTGTATGGCATCGGCGGAAAGGACGCGAATTGCATTGACTGACATGGTTTCGATCTTACTCATTGGTATTAATCCTCCTGGTCTATTGTAATCTTATCTCTTTCATGTTCTGAGGCCCGGTTACCAGCAGCGTGTTTGGAAATCTGCCGTTTCGGATCTTGGATACGGGAAAATCAAATGTTCCTTCAAACTTCAGTCTTCCGGACATATTATAAACCCTGCAAGAATCTTCATTATACAAAATTACATGCTCTCCGTCAATATCGGCCTGGGTGTACTGATAATGAAACGCCTCCGAAAATACGAGGGTCCCGTCGGGATTGTAGACGTTCATCCGGTCCGGGTTCTCGCCATCCGTGTTATTTACAATGATCCCCACATACTTGTCCGAGTAAAAGACGGATCTGATCTCCTCCTCCACCACAACCTGCTTAAGCAGCTCCGGCGACAGCGCGTTCTTTGTCGAATAAAAGGATACGCTGTTATCTGCAAACGCACAGGAATACGTGTCGTCGAGGAAATGTACCCGCGCCACAAGGGACGACTCATAGGGCTCGTCAAATCCGCCCACCACCCGGTCCGGTACGCTCTTTCCGATTTCCGCAAAATTGTGAAATGCGACACGGCCGTTAAGCGCCCCGTTCTTCAAGTAAGCATACGCGCCTATCAGCTGTGTTCCGTCAGGGGAAAGGCTGATATCCACCGGGTATCCGGTTTCGCCGTTTAACAGCGCCTTAATCTTTACGTCCAGGACATTGCCGTCGTTCTTATAAAAATAGATATAGTTCGAGGTGGAATCTTCCAGAACCGCGGCGACAACGCCGTGGGCCGAGATTGTGGCTTTGATGATCGGAAGCAGTGTGGTTGCCGTCCCTGTAGGACCCGACTTGTCAAATATATAGATGCTGTTGCCCTGCTGGTCCGCCACTGCCGCGTAATTGCCGCTCACACAGGCCGTGGGGGACTTCATCTCAAAGCTCTGCACCCAGATTTCTTTTCCCTGATTATCGATGTAGGAAGCGCCATCCTTGCTGTATTTCAAGACGTTTCCGCCAAAATCCATATAGCCCACGAAACTGCCTTCCTTCATCTCTTTTTCCCACACGACGTCATAGCCCGTATACTGGTAATACCGGAAATACTGAAACAGGCCAATGCCGACCGCAATTAAGATCACACCAATAATCAGGAAAATCCTGAGCCGTTTCAGTTTGACACGTTTTCGGGCCTTCCGGACGATTTCCTCACTGTCTTCTTCCTGAGGGGCAGGTGATGGAACGATCTGCCGTCTCAGCTGTCTTTTTTTAATTTCTCTGTTCATAGAGTCTAAATCACTCATTATGTTTTCTCCTAAAAAATGCCGTAAGTGGTTTGATTGTAGTATACATCATTTCCAGGAGAAACGCATTATTTTTTTCTTTCCGCGAGACCGCAAATTTTAAGGAAGCAGAAGCTGCTGGCCGGATACGATCTTATTTTCGTCCTCCAGTCCATTTAACTCGCAGATTTCCTTTAATTTATTTACATCGTGATATTCTGAAATACAGATCCCATACAGTGTCTCTCCATCCTGAACTACGTGCACTCTCTGGGTACCTCCGGCCGCCGCCTGGGAGGCGCCGCCATTCTCTGCCGGCTTGCTTCCCGTATCACTTCCGCTCTTCTGGCCGTCCCCGGTCTGCCCGCTTGCCGTGTTTCCGGCTGAACTCTGGCCGTCAGAACTGTTCTCCTGAGACGCGCCCTTATTTCCGCCCGGCGTCTGTGCATTCTCCTGGCCGCCGCTTCCGCCCGCTTGATTATTGCCGCCGTTCTGTCCACTTCCGGCCGCCTGGTCATCCCCGCCGTTCTGGCCGCCCGGCTGCGTCTCCGACATGGTTTCCTTTGTCACGGCAGCCGTCGTCGGATAGACTCCGCCCTCCGCTTCTTCCACCACCACATGAGACTCTGGCTTATCCTTCCCCGCCGCATTATCCTTCCCCATCAGGGCAGACTCCACCCGTTCCGGTATGGCCGACGCAATGACGCTCTCCATCTCCTGCATCCGCTCATAATTATTAAACATGACGATTCCGCCTGCCAGAATCACGATGGACATTGCCATGCACATACCACGTAAAAGCCCAAGAGTCTGGTGCCTGTCCGTCACCTCGTCCTTGTGCTCATCCATCCGCTTTCTGAATTCCTGAATAACCTTCTCATCCGATCCGGACTCAATTCTCTTCACATCCTTCCGGAGAACCATATAGTCCTGCATCATCTGGTTTCTTTCATAGTAAATACTGTAGCCGCAAAGCTTATAGAATCCGTCCTCTGACGTTATGTAAACCGATTCATCTCCCTCCGCACCACTGCTCAAATACATCAGCTTATTGGGTCCCTGAAAATACTGGACATGCTGCTTCCAGTAATTGAGAGGACTTAAATCATTTCCGGGCGCTCCGCACAGAAACCAGCCCTGGACGGACCGTTTCGGAAACAGCTGCTCCACACTCTGATACGCCTTTTTCCACGCGAGCTCTGAAAAGACCACTTTCTGGCCCTGTTCCGTCACATCTTCCATTTCCATGGCGCCGTCGATAAAGATATACGGCGTCCCATCATTCATTTCCACGCTTCCGAGCAGTAGGCCGACCCGTAGGTCCTGTCCACCCGCCGGATACAGACGTCTCAAATACGTATTCACGTAGTCTTCCACATACAATTTTACGATCTGGTCACGCTCCCCGATCTGCCGTATATTCTTCGGCAGCTTCGGGAACGGATTGTACAATTCTCCCATAGGCTCACCCCGCTATTCATTTTAATCCAATGAATCATAGCACAGGATGAGCGCAAAACCTGTCAAATGAGGGAAGCGTTTTCCCATAACTTTTCGACAAGATAAATGCTTCTGCTGATGCAGTCCGCCATCCGCATGACGACAGACAGCCGGATGCTCTGAAGCATTAAGGGATCGAAGCTGCCGCAGCTTCCGACAATACCCGTGATAAAAATGTCGCCTACCGCCTTCAGCTCCTTGCTGACTCCAAGCCCGGGCTTCAGCGATCCCTTCCCAAGGGTCACATAACCGATATGCTCGATGTTCCCCACCGAGGCATCCACCGCCACCACCACATGATCCGGATACTGAAATTTAAGGATAGCCTGGTAGGTCTCTAAATTCATGGCATGGACGGGGCGTTCCAGCGTTCCCAGAATCTCCACCCGCTCAAGTCGCTTTTCCTTCAGCTTGTACCCAATTAACGGTCCCAGACTGTCTCCCGTGGAGCGGTCGGTGCCGATACAAAGGAACACAACCCCCGCCGTCTTTCCGTTTTCCTGTTCCGTACATATCAAATCATAAAGCCTCGAAGCAAACTCTTCCGCCTCGAAGGACTGTTTTGTATCATAATAATAAACTTCCCGATTGCCGCGGATTGCGATGCGTTCCCATAGTCTCATAATTTCCTGCCTTGATGTCCTTCTTGTTCTCTGTTCTATTATAAGCCGTGAATTCGGGAATTATTCACAGGGAATAGAATACAAGGCAATTGACCATCGCATTTCTAAAAGCAGCTTTTACTCTGATCTTTTATGTTTCTTGTACTGGCTGAATGACATCCCGGTATATTTGCGAAAACATCTTCCAAAATAGTCTGCATCCGAAAATCCTACCATCTCTGCCAAATTATAAATCATTAATTCTTCATCAGCCTGCTCCAATTTCCGCATAGCCTTTTTCATCCGCAGTTCAAAAAGGTATTCGGAAAAGTTTACTCCTGACTGCTGCTTAAACATCCTGCTCAAGTAACTGGCATTCACATGGAATTGATCCGCAAGCTTTCCAAGCCCCATTTCCATGTCCATATAATTTTCCTCCAAATATTCCATTACATTTCCGATAAGCCCCTGCTCCCTCTTTCCACCCATGGCAATCTCCGGCAGAGTTGCCCTGGATCTTGCTTTTCGGTACAATATTTCCGACAATGCCTTTTCCAGCTCTGCCCCATCAACCGGCTTTAAAATAAAGTCAGAAACCCCTAAACGCAGCCCCTTTCTGGCATACTCAAACTCGTCATAACCGGTGATAACAATAATCTCCGTATCCGGCCATTTCCTGCGCACTTCTCTGGTAAACTCCAGGCCATCTAAGCCCGGCATGGTAATATCCGTCAATATAATATCTACCCTGTTTTCTTCCATAAAATCCAGTGCTCCTGCCGCGTCTCCCCCCTCATACACCAAATCCAGATGAAGTTTTTCCCAGGGTACACAGTACTTAATTAAATCCCTGGCCAGCGTTTCATCATCCAAAATCATGATATTCATTTTTACCTTCTCCTTAACCATTAAAATCAGTTACATGTATCGTAATCTCTGTTCCCCTGTCCGGACAGCTGTGAAGCTCCACACAATCTGTATCTCCAAAATAAAGGCAGATACGTTCTATCGTTTTCTGCAGTCCAAATCCCTGTCCCCCATCAGATTCTCTGTTTCCATTTAAAATATCACGAATCTGGCTTTCGTACATACCCACACCATCATCAGCAACAGTTACACCTATCGTTCCTGTTATCTCTTTTTTCACCGTTATTTTAAGCGTCCCCTTGTGCCCCAGTGGTCTAAGGCCATGGTAAATGGCATTTTCCACGAGGGGCTGCAGCATCAGCTTTGGCACACTGACTTCCAACAGACTCTCATCAATCTCCCGTTCCACCATAAAAACTGACTCGAAACGAATCCCCTGTACTATTAGATAGTCATTCACTATCATCAGTTCTTCTCTTAAAGAAATAACATCTTTGCCCTTGCTTAACGTTCTCCGATAGAAATTGCTGAATGCTTTTACTACGTAGCAGGCCTGTTCCTTTCGGTCTGTCACGATCAGTGCACTGATATCATTTAGAGTATTATACAGAAAATGAGGATTAATCTGTGCCTGCAGCAGACTCAATTCCATCTTTCGCAAATTTTTCTGCTCTGCCACAATTCGCTCAAGCAGCTTTTCTATCCGATCAGTCATGCAATTATAAGCTTTCTCAAGCTGTCTAAGTTCCAATGTATCCGATTTTAAGTCCACATGAACCAATACATCTTCTCCTGTCCGGTCGATTACCCCAACCATCCTTTTTAACGGCAGTAAAAAGCCTCTGATAATTACATAAATACCAAGAAACAAAACACAACTGTTTATCGCCAGCACAATCAACGTAATCTTTCTGCTTTGTAAATACGCGTCATCCATTCTTACCATGGGTGTGGCACTCGTATACTCCCATGTAAAACCTTCATTTTCCACTGCCAGGCGGGCAATACAGCTTCCCTTTTCATATTCCTGCGGCAGCTTGTCGAAATCCTTTATTACGCTTCCTTGACTGTCCTGAATTTTTATATCCAGATCATATCGATGCAGCGTGTCGTGGAAAGCGCTGCTTAATTTATCCATACTAATCTCGATTACAACTATGCCCATCTCCTGAAAATCTGTTATACTCTGTAAATCAAATACCATAGAAATATGTGATTTTGAATCGGAGAATAATGCTTCAGGAAGTATATCCCATCTGCCCTTATAATCGGCCGCCTCGAGAAACAGCTCCGCGTCCTCTTTTAAAATTAAATTTCCAATTGTCTCCCCGCTTCGCTTAACACCATAAAGTTTTCCATTTAAATCGCGGAAAATAACAGCCTCTATCTGGTCCGAAAACTCCGTAATATTATATAAGGTGCGCTCCATTCCAATCTGTGCTTCCAGACTCGGTTCCGTATTCTGGCGGTTTACCATAGCCTGAAAAGCATTCCCCATCATAAGTGCAGCCGCAAATCTGTGAATATATTCAAACTGGCTGTTCATACCATCATTGATTGAGCTTAAGGTCTGCCCTGAAATCCGTTCCATCTCCCGCCTGCTGGCTCCCTCAATCACGCTCCAATAGATAAAGGCACTTAAGACCGTACAAAATAAAAACAGCGCTCCGGTAAAAACCATCATCTTCATACCAATGGAAGCTCTTTTTACAAATTGCATATTCCCCTCTCTTTCTCCCTTCATGTTTTCCGGAATTCTTTTGTTTAAAAAGATAATTGTTTCCAGGATGGCGCAAAAACGGCCAAAAAAATGGCCGTTTCTTAAAAAAAATATTCTTCCAGTCTCGCACACAGATAATGATAAACAGGCAGATGAAGCTCCTGAATTCTATAAGTTTCAGTCTCAGGAACCTTAATTGTTACCGTACAGAGCGAATCCATCTTACTTTGGATTCCTCCTGTCAGCCCTACCGTCTTTAAACCCAAAAAGTTTGCTGTTTTTACCGCATTTAATACATTTTCTGAATTTCCGGACGTCGATACTGCTACCAATACATCCCCAGTTCTTCCATATCCATACGTCAACTGGGCATATACCATATCCGGGTCTGCATCATTTGCATAAGCCGTCACAATTGCTGACTGAGCCGAAAGGGAAATAGCCGGAAGCGCCCCCTGCAGCTGAGCAAACAGCTTAACAGCCTCTCCGTTATCTTTCCAAGCTTCCGGCACTGCTGCCGGCCGCTTTTTCAAAAATCCTTTCATCAATTCCCCTACGATATGATCGCAGTCCGCACTGCTCCCACCATTTCCACAGAGCAGTAATTTCCCTCCTTTTTGTAGTGCCTTCTCCACTATAGAGACAGTTTCTTCAATTTCAAAACGGCAGCTTCTCAGTGCCGGATATCTGTCATACAGTTCCATTCTTTCCTCCCATAAACAGCAGTAGCCAGTGCTGCATAGTCCCCAATCTCTTCTCCTAAAACAGCCGGCAGAATCCTGCAGTTTTCAAGTGCCCCTGGCAGACACTCCCGTTCCAGCACTTGCCTCATGGACGGCTCTAACAGCTCCCGGCATCTTCCATAAATACTTCCCAGTATGATCATCTCCGGATTCAGCGTATCGATGAGAAGAGCCAGAGCTTTTCCCAGCTTTTCTCCGCAGATGCGAAATACCTCTGTCGCAGTCTCATCCCCCCGCTTTGCGCATTCAGCCACGCATCTCGCGGTAATTGTCTTACCCGGCCCCCAATAAACCGTCCCTCGTCCCTGCTGTTCCCGCTCTTTCGCCGCCGCTTCCGCCAAAAGAGCAATTCCGCCGCCGCTGCAAAAACCCTCAAATGATCCCATTTTTCCAAATCCCACAGGTCCATACGGTTCCAGCCGAATATGCCCAACTTCTCCCGCCAGGTCCTGAGCACCTGCATAAAGTCCGCCATTTAAGATCAGCCCTGCACCCATTCCCGTCCCAAACGTGAGAAATATCAGATTTTTCATTCCTTTTCCGGCTCCGAATAACCATTCTGCCAGTGCCCCGGCATTTGCGTCGTTTTGCAGATATGCCGGAATCTTCAGACGCTCTTCCAGAATACTGGTAATGCACACATGATCCCAGCCTGTTAAGTTGGGGGGAGACAGAATAATTCCTTCCCGGCTGTTTAACGGACCGCCGCAGCTGATTCCTACCGAAGTCTTTTCTTCGCTCCATTTCATAACTTCATCCGCAAGAATTTCAATAACCTCCTCCGGCGACCGGTCTTTTGGCGTCTCAATCTTCTTTTTATGAACGATTTCTATACGTCCGTCCAAAAACATTCCGCCAGTTACAGCACATTTTGTTCCTCCTATATCAATTCCTATGTACATGCAGCCCTTCCCCCTTTTCCTGCCTATTCTTTATCTAGAAAAACGCTCGCTCTCATCCACTGCCGGAACGTAATCCCAGGCAGTTTCTGTCTTCTCCATTGCTTCTTTTACGATTTTCTTTTTTCGTATTGATTTATCCAGATAGTCCAGCACTTCCTGCGGATTAAACCGGTTTAAGATCAGCCCTTTAAGTTCTTCCTCAATCTCACTGTACTCCGCTGTTCCAGACAGATTGATCCTTTCCTCCGGATCTGTATCCAGGCAGAACAGCTGCGTCTCCTTCTCATGAATATAAGTATACTTGTAGGCACCCTTTCTGACCATATAGCAGGGCCAAAGAATTGCTTCGCCATGGGATTCACAAAAAACAGGGCGATCTACAGCCAGCGTTTTTGACACCAGGGAAATACCGTCCACCTCCTCCATCCGGGCCGCCCCACTCAGATCTGCCAGCGTAGGTGCTAAATCCACAATAGACACAGGTGTACGAACCCTTTCGCTCCGGCTGTCCGGATAGTGAATCAACAGCGGGATGCGGCTGGACCACTCATAGAAGCATCGCTTTTGAACCATACCTCGCTCCCCCAGCATATCCCCGTGATCACTTGTAAAAATAATAATAGTTTTTTCATACAATCCTGTTTCCTTTAAATCACTTATCAATTCACCGACCTTATCATCTATGTAAGTGACCAGGGCACTGTATGCCCGTCTAACTGCATACAAATTTTCTCTTCCCTTCACAGGAAATATATCCGTTCTGTGAAATCCGGTATTCAGCCACTTGTCCAGAATTGTATCCCCTTCCTGTGCGGCATTCTCGATATCCGGGATGGTGATATCCTTTCCCTCATATAAATCCCAGTACTTTTGGGGCGGGTTGAACGGATCATGGGGATGGTGATACGAGACACAGAGGAAAAATGGATTTTGGGCAGAACTTCCATGGGTATACAGATACTCCCTTGCCTTCATATGGGTCTCTTCATCGTATTGCAACCCCTCATTCCATTTCCGCGGTCCCGCAGTCCGGGCATTGTAATGAATCGCATTTCCCCATGCCTCCGACTGAAGAATATGGTTTTCCTCATCGACATAGTTGGGCAGCCATGAAAATCCTGAAGGATAAATATCAGTAGTCAGTCTTCTGGAAAAGCCATGAAGCTGATCAGCCCCTACAAAATGCATTTTTCCGCACAAAACAGTATCATATCCCGCATTGGACAAATAATGGGCAAATGTAGGCTCCTCACAGGAAAATGCTGATGCATTATCGTAACAGTGCAGCGCTGACGTATACTTCCCTGTCATGAGCGAAGCCCTGGCAGGAGTACAGAGCGGATTCGATGTATAAGCATTTTCATAACAGATACTTGACTGCGCCAGTCCTTCTATATTTGGGCAGATCACTTCCTTATTTCCGTAACAACTCATCATATATGGAGTCATCTGATCCGCCATAATCATTACTATATTATACTTTTCCATTTCATTTCTCCTTCAGCGTAAATGTGCACGATACATAGTCCCAGGCATTTACGCCAATCATAGCTTCGAAGTCGCCCGGTTCACTCCCATAGGTTCCGTCCAATCGGGTAAAACACAGCATCTCCTCAGACACATCAAACTCCACACGCCTCTTTTCCCCCGGTTCCAGTTCTTCCCTTAAAAATCCCTTTAACTCCTTTGCAGGTCTGGTAACCGAAGATTTTCTATCCCGTATATAAAACTGTGGCACGCAAACACCCGCTCTCTGTCCGGTATTCTGAATCCAGGCGCTGATGGTAAGCTTCTCGCCCGGCAGAAAGCTCTCGCTGCTGGCAGAAATATCAAAAATTTCAAAGGTTGTGTAGCCAAGTCCATATCCAAAGGGGTAACGCGCTTTCTTTGCCCCTAATAAATAACCTTTCATCAGGCCGGAATCCCTCTGACTATAGTAGACCGGCATCTGACCCACGTTATAAGGTATCGTCACCGGAAGCCTCCCGGATGGACTAACCATACCAAACAGGACTTCCGCTACCGCACTCCCGGTCTCCTGTCCCGCATAAAAGCACTGGAGAACAGCGGATGGCTGATCGTACAGTTCCGCACTGCTATATGGCTTTCCTCCCACAGAGACAACAATCAATGGTTTTCCCGTGCTGCTGAGACGGCGAAGCAGTTCTCTCTGTTGTCCCGCCAGTTCCAGTGTATCATTATCTCCGGAGCTATTATTTTTAAAAATTGCTTCCCGGCTGGTCGAAGCGCTTCCCCCTACACACGCCACCACAACATCACACGTATTGGCAAGACGCACCGCCCTGTTTAAACACACTTCCTCTTCTTCCAACGTATATAGCTCGGGTTCTTCTATCATGGTCGCATCAACCTCTGTATCCATCGATATTTCCTGCTTTGTTAACCCACAGCCTTTTTCATAGAATACCTCTGCCCCAAGCTTTGCTGCCGCCTCTTCGATCCCCTGTAAAATACTGACACCTTCAGCCGGCGCTGTACTGTAATAGCTGAAATGTACTGGATGGGCACATGGACCAGTTACGGCAATCTTAAGCGGCACGGACGTCAAAAGCGGAAGAATCCCGTTTTCGTTTTTTAACAGAACAAGACTTTCAGCGGCAGCACGGAAGGCTAATTTTCCGTGTTCCCCGCAGCGCACCAGTTTTCTGGCCTTCTTCGGATCAGTGAACGGTTGTTCAAACAACCCCAGTTCAAATTTCAGTCGAAGTACCCGCATTACCGCCTGGTCCAGGCAGGCAGACAGCTCTGCATTTCCTCTGCACAGTTCCGGAAGAAACATATAGCTCTTCCCATCCGGCAGATCCATGTCCACTCCAGCCCGCAGCGCAGCAACGGCGGCATCCAGTCCGCAGTCTGCAATGCGGTGCACACTCTCCAGCCTGCCGATATCATAATAATCCGAAATGACAACACCATTAAATCCCCATTTATCCCGCAGAATTTCTTTCAGCAACTGATAGCTGGCATGGCATGGAACTCCATTTACTTCCGAATGGGATGGCATGACTCCCCGGGCTTTTCCTTCCATAATCGCTCGTCTGAAGGGAGGCAGAATTTCATCCCAGAGCATCCGCTCTGTAACATGACAAGGCGCAAAATTGCGTCCCCCATCACACTGGCCGTATCCCGCGAAATGCTTGACCGATGCGGCCAAAAAACCTTCCTCAACGCCATCTTCTCCACCCTGCAGACCCGTTACCGCAGCATACCCCATTTCAGAAACGAGATACACGTCTTCGCCGAAGGTCTCCTCCAGCCTTCCCCACCTTAGGTCTCTTCCCAGGTCCAAAACCGGGGTAAACGCCTGATTTCCGCCTCTGGATGCAGCTTCCGAACCGATTGCCCGGTAAACCGATCTCACCAGCTCCAAATCGAAGGTACAGGCCAGGCCAATTGGCTTTGGAAACATGCTGGCCCCCTTCGCTACATGACCGCTTAAACACTCTTCCTGAATCAGCGCCGGTATGGAAAATCTGCTCTCCTCCATAGCCATTTTTTGAATCTGATTAATAACGGCTGCACTGTCCTCAGGACAAAAACTTCTTCCTGGAAGCTGAAATGACCCAATCCCGTCTTTTAACGTCCCTTCCAGCCCATTTATCTGCACCTTCCCCTGAAACACCTCTGCCTCTACAACAGGTATGGACTTAAGCTGCGCTGCTTTTTCTTCCAGAGTCATCCGCTTAATCAGATCTTTTGCCCGCTCCTCGGATGAACAGCTGCTGTCCCGATAGATTTCTTTCACCACACTCACCCCTTTACCGCTCCAGCCAGCATCCCTTTCTGCATCTGCTCACTCAGGAACAGATAGATCAAAAATGTAGGCGCCGTAGCCACTAACATTGCCGCACCAATAGGACCCCAGTCCGTCATATAAATACCCTGAAAGGACATAACGGCCACAGGCAGCGTCTTCATCCCGGCTTCCGTCGTAAATGTCAATGCAAACATCAGCTCATTCCAGGCATTGATAAACGTAAAGATGGCAATGGTTGAGAGCGGTATTTTTAGCAGCGGCAGAATTACCCGAAAGAACACCTGATAGATATTACATCCGTCAATGCAGGCTGCCTCTTCCAATTCGACCGGCAGTGTCTTTAAAAAACCCGTCATTATAAACAGTGCCACCGGCAGTGCAAAAGCGGTATAGGGAATAATCAGGGACCATCTGGTATTTAAAATTCCTATATTTTTAAACAGAATGAATAAGGGTAACAGGGATGCGTGAACCGGAATCATAATCCCCGCCAAAAAAACCATTATCAATGCTTTTCCATATTTAAACCGCATTCTTGTACAGGCATAGGCAGCCATAGTGGCAAAAAGAAGTGTAACAAGCATGGTCATAACAGTCACGATAACGCTGTTAAACAGGTAGATATGTATCTTTAAGTTCTGAAACACTCTCGTATAGTTTTCAAACACAAACGGTGCCGGCAGAGAAAAGGCCGGACGGTTAAATATCTGATTATTATCCTTAAGAGAGAACAAAAAGAGCCATACCAGGGGCATCAGCTGTATGATTAAAAATACATTCAAAATCGCGTACTTAATAATTTTCAAAGCCCTATTCTTCATACTATTCCAGCCTTTCTTCCGCTTTTTTAAACAGCCTGTTGACTACCAGCGCGTAAAACAGACAGATACCAACAATTACCATCGCCATGGCGCTTCCCGGACCATAGTGATACTTTGAAAAAATTGTCTTATACATCGTAATTGTAGGCACCTCGGAAGCATGTACCGGTCCGCCCTCCGTTAATATATAGATTAAGTCAAATGCTTTCATGGATCCTACTACCATGAAGGTAACACTCACCTTTAACATTGGCATGATATTGGGCATCGTAATATTCCACGCCAGCCTAAACCGACCCGCTCCATCAATCTGCGCCGATTCGTAAATCTCCTTTGGCAGCGATTTAATTGCAGAATAAACGATCAGCATATGATATCCCATCCACTGCCATACACTGGGAAGTGTCGCTGCTATCATAACTGTCTTCTTATCAAAAAGCCAGTTACGCTGCAGCTGTTCTAAATGCACAGCTCCCAAAAACTGATTTACCAAACCGATAAGCGGATCATACAGTTTCATCCAAAGCTGCCCAGTTACGGAGGTCATAATGATAACCGGTATAAAGTAAATGGTCCGGTACAGCTTTTCCCCCCTGACACAGTCCGCAATCAGCACTGCTAAGATTACGGCTGTCGGCAGCTGCAAAATCAATGTGCAGGCCAGGAAAACAAAAGAATTTCCGATTGCACTGCGAAAAACCTTGTCATGCAACAATGCCTGATAATTCTTTATCCCTACAAATTTGGCCTCTCCCATACCGTTCCAATCCAGAAGACTAATGACTCCGGAACTGACAATCGTTACCAGAATCACCATGGAAAAAATAAGAAATGTGGGCAATATAAAAATTGCAATTGCTTTTTTATTTGACATCATTTTGTTCATGCAGCTATCCCCTCTTCCAATCCGGATCTTTCGACTCAACAGGCTGTTTTTCTGACTAAGTCAAATTTCCGCCATTAGATGAAACAAAAAGCTGCTGTAAACTTGATTGCAGATTTACAGCAGCTCCTCTTCCAGGTTTCATCCGTTTTTTTATTTCCCCAGAATTTCCGCCATTTCCTGAGTATATTCTTCCGGTGATAAATCCCCCATAGTCAGCATCGTGGTCGTATTCTTATAATCCTCCACGTAATCTGCCAGAAGCAGGGTGTCCCAGTTGGCCACGCCCCTGGTCATGCCTCCATATAACTCATTTACGGCAATAATCAATGGATTCAGCTGCGATTCATCTACCTCAACGTCCCACGCCGGTAACCCCGCTCCTGACTGATATAAGTTTTTTGCCGCCTGCTCCGTAATAAACTTCACTGCGTCTGCTGCCACATCAGGATACTTCGTCTCAGAAGAAACCATATATCCGGATAAAGATGCACCCACATATTCTTCTGGATTATTAAGCTCGCCTCCGATCAACGGGAAGGGTTTTGCCACCAGCTGATCCTTCACCTGAGAGCCTTCACCTTCAAATACTCCAATAGACCACGTTCCATTATAGGTCATGGGGATACCACCCGCAGCAAATTTCGTATTGGCCTCTGGCGGAATCATTGTCATGCTGTCCTCAGTCAGTGTCTTATTGGACAAAAACTTCTGTAAATAATCCGCAGCCTTTACGAATCCCTCCTGGTTAATGGTATCCTGCTGCGATACCACATCAAGACAGGTTTTTGCGCCTACGGTGCGGATAGAAAAATCTTCAAACATAGCGGTCAGAGGCCACATGGCCTTACCACCCATAATCATTGGAGCAATTCCCTTCTGTTTAAAGGCATCCACCACATTTACCAGGTCTTCGTACGTATCAGGAATCTCCAAACCATTTTCCTCAAATACAGTTTTATTATAGTACATCAGCATTCCGGAAAAATCTACCGGCAGGCCGTATACGGCATCGTTGTAGGAGAGAACGCTGAGCAGGCCTGGTTTTATCTTATCCTTTGTCCCATCCTCCAGCCAGGAATCCATCTGCAGGGCTTTTCCCGATTTTACAAAATCTTCAGCAAATGAGTATCCCCAGGCAAAAAAGATATCAGGAAGCTCGTCACTGGCGGCCGCCGTACGGATTTTCACTTTATACTGCTCCCCCTGAGTAGCATCCTGTACAATTTTTACATTCGGGTGGGTCTCTTCATAGAGTGCAATCGCATCCAAAAGTGCCTTTGCCGTCAAATCCTCTGCATTAGTCTGAATATGCCACATGGAGAGCGTAACCGGTTCCTCGGTGGATTCAGCCGCTTCTTTTGTCCCCTCACCTGTCTGTGCCTCTTCCCCTGCCGATGTGCTCTCTACAGCGCTCTGCTTGGTCTCCTGTACCGCGCTATTTCCCCCACAGGCCGTCAGCACAGCTGTCATACTGATCGTCAATAGTATACTAAGCCATCTCTTTTTCATTTTCAATACCTCCTAAGTATTTATAGTCAAATTATAGTCATTTTTTCCTCCCAATTGAACAGTATATTTTTACCAAAATCCGGATTTTTTTTACCTTTTAGCCTAAATAAACAATTTTATTTTTTCGATTAAACTACGAAAAACAACGCAGGTACATCAGTTACGAACCGATATCCTGCGTTGTTTTGCTAATATTAATTACTCTCTTACTCTATTTTCCCCACGCTTCCACGCGTCACCAGCGTCACCTGGTATTCCACCTTTTTAATCAGCTTCCGCCTTCCTTCGATCCGTTCCTCCAGAATCTCCACCGCTTCCCGCCCCATGGCATCCGTGTGGACATCGACCGTGGTCAGGGCCGGGAACGAAAATTCGCCGGAGCTGTCCCCGTTTATGGAAATCACCGATACGCTGTCCGGCACGGAGATTCCTTCCTCATTCAGCGCCTTGATCACTCCGATAGCAATCGGATCATTGGATACGAAAAATGCATCCGGAACCGCCTTCTTCTCGCCAAGCCAGCGTTTCATCATCTGGTAACCACTCTCCACGCCGTGTTCCCCGACCATGGAACCGGCAAAATGAAGCTGCTTCTGCTCGGCCATGAACTTCTTAAAATAAGAAAACTTGCTGAACTCCTCCGGTGTATCCTCGCTGTCATACCCGCCGATATAGGCAATATCCTTAAGTCCCATGGCTGCCAGATGCCCCATGGCCTTATAAACACAGTCCTTAATACTGTAAGAGATCCAGTCCATGCGGTCCGGGTAGTAATTCACCTTGCCCACAAACACCATACAGCCGGTCCTCACCGCGGCACAGATTGTATCCACCTCTTTCCGGTCGAAATTCCCCACGACCAGCGCTCCGTCGATCTGTCGGTCAAACGAATCCAGGAAGGAATAAGGGACAAATGTAAACCCAATATTCTTCTGATAGCACGTTTCCTCGACGGCACTCCTGATCGAAAAATAGAACGCGTTATCAATCTGGTTCATGAAATGTGTGTCCTTATGAACGATCGCAATGTTCCGGCATCGTTTTAATTTCTTCTCCTGTTTCATCTTATACTGGAGTTCTTCCGCTACGGAAAAGATCTTTTCCTTCGTCTCCTCTGTAATAGAAAGCGTCGGATCTTCCCTCAGCGCTCTGGAAACTGTAGACTTGGCCACGCCGGCCTTCTCCGCAATATCCAATAATGTTGCCACACACATCACCCCTTCCTTCACCTGTTTTAACTATTTTTTATCATAGCAGAATCATCACTATACGTCAATCACGCGATTTCCTCCGGTCCTTCACTTCCCAGTCTGCGCGCCGTTTCCGGATAATCGGCTTCAAACATGGTTACGCCGCATGCGTATGCACGTTCCATCCATTTTTCTTCCCTTAATATAGCGCCGCTCACATAATATCCATGTGCCTTGAGTCCGTCTATCATGTCCGGTGTTATATTATAGATATACGTTAAATAGACCATCGCATCCATGGACTTCATAAGCTCCACAGGGTCCTCCGGGATAAAGGGAACGATCAGGCCGATCTCCACCTCCGGATCCAGCTGCTTCATCCGTTTAAGGACCTGATAATCCGGACCGAATACGAATACTCGCTTCTTCATGCCTGTTTTCTCCAGAACAGGTACCATGGCCTCCAGCAGACGGAAGTTTACTTCCTGCATATCCAGGGGAACTGTCTTAATCTCCAGCGCGTACCACGCTTCTCTTTCGCTGCCCCATCTCATGGCCTCCTCAAAGGTGCAGAGGCCGGGGCAGTTCTCCCGCAGCCTGTCCAGCGTATGCTCGTGGACGTATCCGTGCAAAGCGGTCCGTTTCTCCAGAGCGGTATCGTGATAGACCACGGGCACACCGTCCTTTGTCAGTTGAATATCAATTTCCAGGTAATCCGCGCCCGACAGCAGGCCGTGCTCCATGGCTTCTATGGAATTTTCCGGGTAACGGCAGGCACTGCCTCTGTGCCCGCCAATCAGCACCCGGTCCGCATGTTCTAATAGTTCTCTCATAATACAAGGTTCACCTTCGTCTCAGAGTCAAACACATTTATAAAATCCGCAAACCGCAGATATACACGTTTTTCACCGTCGCCCACCAGTGCCTTCATTCGCCCGAAGGCAGACGTATCATCCACGGATACCCGCACATGACAGCCGTGGACATCCCCGCTTAAGAGCAGTTCCTTGCCTAAGTTCTCCACCATCTGGACCTCCATCGGCAAGGTATTGGCTGCCGGCTCCGCCCCTACCTTGATCTGATGGGAACGAACTCCCAGCTTAACCGGCCTGCCGGTGTGGGGTCTCAGCTTTTCGAGAAGCTGCCCGGATACCTCCACGGAAGACTCCCCAATGGTAAACATAAGCTTTTCCCCGGCAGTCTCCAGCTTGGCATCGATAAAATTCATGGGCGGATTCCCCATAAAATTAGCCACAAATAAGTTGGCCGGATACTGATAAAGCATCTCAGGAGTATCGTACTGCTGGATTCTTCCGTTGTCAAGAATGGCAATTTTGTCCGCAATCGCCATGGCCTCTTCCTGATCATGGGTCACGATGATTGATGTAACCTTTAACTCCTGCTGAATCTTCTTAATTACTTCGCGGATCTCGATCTTTAATCGGGCATCCAGGTTAGACATCGGCTCATCTAAAAGCAGGATCTTCGGCTCCTTCACGAGGGCGCGGCACATGGCCACTCTCTGCTGCTGGCCGCCGGAGAGCTGGGTCGGCTTCCGGTCCAGAAGATGCTCAATCTGAAGCTTTACCGCCATTTCCCTCGCCTTTTTATGGCGTTCTTCCTTCGATACCCCCTTTTGCTTTAAGGGGAATGCAATGTTATCAATTACCTTTAAATGGGGATACAGGGCATAAGACTGGAATACCATACCGATATTCCGGTCCTTTGGCGCCTTGTTCGTCACATCCGCATCATCAAACATCACCTGCCCGCTGGTCACATCCAAAAGTCCGGCGATGCAGTTTAAGGTTGTGGATTTCCCGCAGCCCGACGGCCCCAGCAGCGCGACAAATTCTGTGTCCCGGATCTCCAGATCGATACTGTCCAGCGCCACGACGCCCTGGTCAAATTCCTTACGCAGTTTATTGATTGAAATCATAATTATACTCCCTTTCCGCCTCCGATATTGCCTTCCATCAACTGTTTCTGAGATATAACGAAAAATACGAATACCGGCAGCATATATACGATTGCCATTGCCGCAAATACACCGTAATCCGCGATCATCTGCTCACTCCGCGACAGGGAATGGAGGTACGTGGCGATAACCGGCGTCTTGGAATTGAAAATCAGCGTGTTAAACAAAATATAGTTGGACCATGCGCTGAGGAATGAGAAAATCGAGATCGAGGCGATGCCTGGCTTAACCAGATAGATAATAACCTGGAAGAAACCGCTCAGCCTGCTGCATCCGTCCACCAGCGTGGAATTCTCGATATCCCTGGGTATCCCATCAAAAAAGTTTTTAATAATAAAGGTGGACCCCGGAATCCGAAATGCGATGGCGACCAGAATGACGCCCACCATGGTATTGACGATATGCAGTGCGATCAGAACATAGAGCACGGCAATGAGTAAGAGCAGGTTTGGGAACATCCTCAGAATCAGAAGTGAATACTGAATCGTCTTCCTTCCCCGGAACTGAAGTCTCGACAGCGCATACCCGGCCAGACAGCTGATGACCACTTCACTCAGAGTGACTATAATTGTAAAATAAACCGTATTTACAAATGATTTTCCAATGGGCTGAATCGTTGTCTGCTTAAGCTTCATGGGCTTATACAGGAAATCAAAATTGCTTAATGTAAACGCGCCATCCGCATTAAAAAACGCAAGACTGAAGAAGCTGATATACAGATACAGGATCGGTGCACAGAGCAGAACCAGTACCGCTATCGCGATATTCTGTTTCTTTTTCTCCGTCTTGCTTAACGTAACCTTTGCCATTCGTTCTCCCCCCTATCTTTCATTCTGCTTCTGCATGACTTTGTTCATCAGGATCATAAGAACCAGTACCACCAGGATCAGCATCAGGGAAATAGCCGCGCCGTATCCATACTGCTGGTCGTTAAACGCCTTATGGTAGGCTGACAGCGACCAGACCTCGGTCTGGATTCCCGGTCCGCCGTTGGTGATGAGGAGAATCGTCACGTAGTTCGTGAGAAGCCCCAGCGCCTCCCACAGGGCGATAAACTGGATGTGGTAGCGGATATTGGGGATGATAATGCTTTTGATAATCTCCCATTCTCCCGCCCCATCCACATGAGCCGCCTTAAACTGGTTTTCCGGAATGCTCTTGATCGCGCTGGAAAATATAATGGTTCCATACGCAATATTGACGAGAATCGTCGCGCAGAGGACGATCTGCATCGGATACTTGGCAATCCAGTTAATCGGCTGGGAGTCCACAAAGGATAAATAGACCCGGTTGACCATTCCTCCCTCGCCGGCTTCCAACAGCCAGATCCAGAGTACGGAATACACAACAGCCGGTGTGATCATGGGGATCATCAGAATCGCCTTAAATATGCTGGAGTACCGCTCTGTCTTAACGAAATATGTAGTGAGCACGGCGAACAGGAGATTTAAGAAAACCGTCGCCACAATCGCCACCCCGACAAAGATCAGGGTATTTCTTACAATGACCAGCGTATTTGGATCTTTAAATATCTTAATAAAATTTTTGAAATGGTTAAATTCCCACACAAACGAGGAATCGAGATTCGTAAATGACATCACCACAGTCAGTACGGCCGGGATCACATAGAAAATCGTCACCAAAATCAAAAAAGGCGTTAAAAACATATATGCCTGTCCATTTTTATTTTTCATGAGGAACCGCCTTCCTAAATGCTGCTGCGCCGGGATCTTTCACACCCCCTGGCGCAGCAGCGGCAAACCTTACTGTTTTTATTTGAAAATTACATTGTCAACATTCAGTTCGATCTGAGTCTTCAAGTCGGCAACCGCCTGTTCCGGAGTCGTCTGTCCCAGTTCGAGGGAGACAATCTGTGTGAACATCTCGCTCTTTAAGGAAGATAAATTGTTGATTGCCGGAACGGACCTTGCGTAATCTGCCATGTAAGTTACATTCTTAAGGATCGGATTCTCCGTCACTTCCGGGTTCTTATTGGCTTCTTTGATACAGGACAGCGTGTAGATGGTGCCTGCATGTTTTGCTAACAGAGAGTTGGAATCGCCGGCCAGTTCGCGGAAAATATCCTTACAGACATCCGGATATTTTGTATCGGCGCTGATCGCCATCATCTGAGGCGCTACCGTTGCAAACGGGGCATCCGTATATTCGGATTTCGGGAATAGCACAAACGTCTCATTCTTCGCAAACTCTTCCGTCTCCAGTCCTGCCGCCTGCGCCACATACGTCGCGGAGAACATCGGACCGTAGTAGGCGAAGGCTTCTCCCGTACCTACCATCTTATTGATTGTATCCCAACCCAGCTGGTTTAAGTTGGGAGGTGTGATCTTCGTCGTGTTGGCATTTTCGTAGATGCTCTCAAAAAATCTCGTTATTCCGGCCTCGTCAAACACCAGGCTGCCGTTTTCATCGTAATACTGACCGCCAAACGCGTTTAACATATCGAAAAAGTCATTGCCGGCTCCTGGTCTGTGAACCAGACCGTACTTCGCTCCGCCTTTTTCTACCACTTCACTGCAGAGATCCATAAACTGTTCCAGAGTAAATTCCCCGTCCCGGATCTTTTCCGGCAACGCGTCGATTTCGTCCTGGCTCCATCCGATATCCGCCAGGTCCTTGTTGGAGTAATAGATTACACGAAGCGGCAGGTCGAAAGGCATGGCGTAGGCTTTTCCATCCACCATAGTCGGTGTGAATACGCCGTCTACGAATGCATCACTCATCACATCCGTGATATCCAGAACACATCCGGCCTTTACGAATCCGGCCACATCGGCGTCACAGATGAAGATATCCGGTGCGTCCCCGCTCTTATGTGCAAACACGATGTTGTTATGGTATTCACTGTTGTCGATGGTCTGATAATCCGTCTCAAACTCGATCCGGATATTCTTTCCTTCCTGCTCGTACTTCTTATTTAAATTCTCCGCGGCTCCCAGTACCGCTTCCGGCATTGTGAGGAAATCTCCGTTAAAGCCCAGCTTTAAGGTAATTGTCTCCATCTCCGCAGACGTGCTCTTTTCTCCCGTACTTTCCTCCGTCTTAGCCGCCTCGCTGCCCGCCGCTGCCGTATCGGCTGTGTTCTCCTTCTTCTGACCGCATCCAGCCAGGCTCATCACCATGGTCAGACCCAGCAATACTGCCGTCAATGCTCTGCCTTTTTTCTTCATAATGTTTTCCCTCCATAATTTTTCTGATTGGTTTTATCGTGCTCTATTAACCGCTTCATGGCCTCCACGGCCAGTTCTGCCACTTTTCCGGTGTCATGGCACTGGATATCCTCAAGTCCCATCTCCCGCCTTGTCTGGTTTCCTATGACGAGGAGCACCGTACCCATGCGAAGCCTGCGGACCTGCCCGACCGTAAACAGCGCCGCGGACTCCATCTCGCTTGCCAGCGCGCCGCACCGGACCCAGGCCTTCCATTTTGAATTTAACGCATCTGCTACCGGCATAGTATCCGGATCATGCTGACCGTAAAAGGAATCCTTACACTGCACGACGCCCAGATGGCAGCGCTGTCCGGCCGCATCTGCCGCTTCCTTAAGAGCCATAACCACCTGATAATCCGCAACTGCCGGATATTCGATGGGGGCGTACTCCCTGCTCGTGCCTTCCATGCGCACAGCTCCTGTGGCGATCACCGCATCTCCCCCCAGCACTTCCGGCTGCATACCTCCCGAGGTTCCAACACGGATAAAGGTACTGGCCCCGCAGTGCGCCAGCTCCTCCAGGGCTATGGCCGCCGACGGCCCGCCGATTCCGGTGGACACCACGCTGACCTTCTCCCCATTTAAATATCCGGTATAAGTAACATACTCCCGGTTTGCCGCCCTTTTCTCCGGACGGTCAAGCAGCCCTGCAATGGTTTCACATCTTCCCGGATCACCGGTCAGTATTACATACCGGCCGATATCTCTCTCCTTGATCTGCAGGTGATACTCCTGCCCTTCTGCATATACGCTTCCCATTGTTTCCTCCTTTTGCCTTTGTCTTTGTCTTTGCTTTTTCTTCCGTTCAGTAAACTTTTCTCTATTCCATTTCCATTAGTTTCCTAGTACCAGTTTGTGCTAAATCACTTTTTTCATCGTATTTATTGATGTTTTATAGTTAGATTATAGCATGTTGACTATTTTTGTCAATAAAATTATAAGTAAATGTTTTGTAAAGTTTATATTATTTTTTAGTATTTTCGTATTTTTTTCAGATTGTATTGATTTTTTGTTTACTAAACATTATAATAAATTTATCTTACCACAAAATTATATAAGAAGAAAAGAGGGGTGTATTTGAAAACAATCGCGGATTTACATATGCATACCAGCGTCAGCCAGCACGCCTACAGCACTCTGGATGAGATGGCATTGGCCGCAAAGTTTAAAGGTTTTAAAGCCTTTGGCATTACCAATCACGGTCCCGGGATGTTGGACGGCGCCATGGAACTTCACTTCCTGTGTTTACGAAACCTTCCGGACGAGCTTTACGGTATTCGTTTTTACAAGGGCGCCGAAGTAAATATCAAGTCGTATGACGGACAGCTGGACCTGCCTGAATCCATTTTAAAGAATCTGGATATTGTCATTGCTTCCTATCACGCGGAAGCTATTGCCCCCGCCTCACCGGCGGATCACACGCGGGGGCTCATCGAGATCTTGAAAAATCCCGATGTGGACTGTCTGGGGCACATCGGGAATCCGGTCTTTCAATGCGACTATGAGGCCGTCATCAAGGCATGCGCCCATGAGGAAAAGTTAATCGAGATCAACTCCAACTCCTTCATAGTCCGCCCCGGAAGCGATAAGAACTGCAAAACCGTCGCCCGGCTCTGCATGGAATACGGCGTCTCCGTACTGGTCAGCTCCGACGCCCACTCCAAATATGCAGTTGGCAGCCACGACGCGGCCTTAAAGATGTTAAAAAGCATCTCCTTTCCGGAGAAACTGATCGTAAACTCGGACTGGGATCTGCTTCAGAGGCGTCTGCCGTAGCCGGAAGTGAAAAAGCAGCAATAAGAAAGACGCAGTGCAGAACTTCTATCTGCTGCAATAGAAGTTCCGCACCGCGTCTTTCTCTTATTATATATTCGTTATCCCTTTACACTCTTATAAAGCGCTTCCGCCTCACTGATCGTAGCGGCTTTCCCCAGCCGTATAAAATCAGCCAGCTCATCCAGCTTCTCAGGCACCATGAATTCCGTTCCGATATAGGATTCATAATTATCCGTGATAAAGAGCGTCTGCTCCTTCACTTTCACCTCGGCTTCCTTGGCCTCATCCGAAGTACGGCGCAGATCAGCCTCCAGCCGTTCGATCTTCTCCCTGCTTCCACCGGCAATCTCATCGGAAATGATGGTCTTCGTCACCTTCTCAAATGTATTTAACGCCTCTTTCTTCTTGCTTGTGATATCCGCCAGGTCCTGCTCGATCTGAGCGATCTCATCGTCATACTTTTCCAGATCATACACAGCCTCGTCCCGGTCGCGCCGGATCGCGCTGGTAATGACGCGAATCTTCTTATCGTTCGTCCTCATTAAATCGCGGATTTTCCGTCCCTGCTTAAGCGTCTCCTGATGACGCACCTTTGTCTTATTATTAATCAGAATATAGAGTCCTCCGAAGACAACGACAACCACGAAATAGATCCCCGCCAGATAGTAGTTGGACTTCTGCGGAAGCAGCATGTAGATTCCCCACGGAACCGCAAGAAAGCAAATCAGAATCGTCACCAGTAAAATCAGAAATTCTGAGAATCCTCTGGTAAAATACAGGGAATAGTACCATGTGGATTTACAGAAACGCGGCACACGGTTCTGCTGGAACGCCGTCTTCATCTGCAGCTTCAGTTCCCGGTTGTCATCCCGCAGTTCCTTCGTCTCTTCCTCAATCCGTTCCTTCACGCCCTGGCTCTTCGCCTTCTCCCGTTTGCTCCGAACCCGCTTTAACCGGTCCTGTCCTTTTGCTATCTCCTTGTCGTAGGAACCGTTAATTTCTTCCATACGCTTCTTCACAGTCAGACTGATCGCATCCGTCACTGCCTTCTTTTCCGCCTCCAGTTCTTTCTCCAGACGCTTCTCATCCAGGCGTATTTTATCCAGTGAATTTTTGCTCGCAGACAGCTCCTGTACGGCTCTGCATGCCTCTGACAGGAATCCGACCTGGTCTGTTATCGGTTGTGCCATTCGTCGTCGTCCTCCTTCGGTTTTATCCGATTTTATTCCACAAAAAACGCTAACTTGATTCTATCATATTCTATTCATTTTTACAAATTTTTAATCTCAAGTTTTTTCCCTTGCACTGCTTCCCGCCAGGATGATATAATCAACTGCATACACTTTTTATAAAAACCACAGATATACGGGAGGAGGAAGATTCTATGTTTCGCATGTGGGGAAAGATTATAAAAGATACGAGACTCGTCCGGGATACCGTTATCTGCATCTCCGATTACTCGATGTCCAGAACCGCCATGGTATTCCAGGCTCTTGATGATATCTGCTATGAATTTGATTTGGGGAAGCCGATCTGGCTGGACGCCACCATTCACGAGTTTAAGGTTCATGACAAGGCGCGTTTTTATCAGGACAACTTTATCGAACACATTGATTTCGATTTTCTGGAAATCCAGGTCATCGAAGAATAAAGAGGGATTACGATGTTACGGAAAAGTAAATGGCTTTTGGTTCCGGCCGCCGCTCTGGCCGCCGCTTCCCTGATGGTCTCCGGCTGTTTCGGGAAAACCAGTGAACACGAACTGCAGGAAGCGGCAGACGCCATCAATGCCGCGATTGAACACGATCTGGCCCTGGACCGCTATGAATTTACGATCTCCAGAGGTGCACTTTTCGATGAGAAAAGCTATGACGTCCAGAAGACTACGTATATCTGCGTCTCCGTGGACGGCGGCCGTGACTACTATATTACCACCTCCTCCAGTGACAAGAGCTCCACTCTGACCGTAGAGCATGAGCTTCTTGGCGGCGATCACTATTACCGGATATTTGACAAAGAGAAAGACGAGTACCACATCCCCTCAGACGCCGGCAGTGATACGGGCAGTCATCCCGGACTGCTGGAGAAAGGCTGGGTTTACGACACCACCGGCAGCCCTTCCGGAAATGAAGACTATAAAAAGCGCCTGTGGATCTACGGGCACCGCATCGCTCCGGAAGACTTCGCAGAAGCTTCCATCGATAAGGATGGCGGCTGGACCACGATTTCGCTTAGCCGCAGCCCTGAACAGCTTAAGGAATCTTCTCTTCCCTCTAAGGTCATGTACGACGAAGCGATGGACTGGTATCAGCGGGAACTGGCTAAAGATGACTTAAAGCAGTATGAAAGAAGTTCTCTGGAGGCAAAGCAGAAGGAACTGGAGGAGACCGGTGCCGGGGCCATCGACCGGAATTATACCGCTGAGACACTGAAAGCCGTCATCGATTCATCGGGACGCCTGCTGACGATCGAATACCGCCTCTCTTACGATTATGGACAGGAAATCGACGGCGAGACAGTCAAGACCATCACGCAGTACAGCAATGCAACTCTCGAACGCTCCAATGACGCTTCCATCGTTCTTCCAGAATAAAATCATGACTAAAACAGCGCTGCACATTCTTCTCATAAGAATGTGCAGCGCTGTCTGCTTACTGCTGGGTTCCCAAAGCCGCAGGATCGATTTCCTGATAGCCTTCCAAATCCGGCGCAGTCAATGTAACCGCCTGGCCCGGATTATGATAAACGGCATTGGTATCCATCTCCACGCCAACTGTCTCTCCCTGAACCGTCATATCCATACTCATCTTGATATTCATGCTTGAGAAATAGCCGTCTTTATTCACAACCGCTTCCCCGCTGGCCGATTTGATCTTATAAGCAATATCTTCTGCTCCGGCAATCGCTCCGCTCATACTGCCCATGATATCCTGTACGTAAGAGTCCATCTTTTCCGCATCAGCCGTAAATGTAAGAACCTGGTTATCTCCGTCCTTCTTCGCCTTGATTTCTTTCATATAAGAAGATTCCATATTGGCGCCTTCCGTGCTCTGCTTTACCTGCTCCATAAGCTGGTTTAAATCCATGGCGTACTTGATCTTCTGTCCCATAGTCTCCATGTAGTAATAGCCGCCCTCATAGTACATCTTCATATCAATGTCCTGACCCGCCATCGTGGTCTTTCCGGCTGCCAGATACTTCATATCATCCGTATTCGCGCCTGTCATCTGAATATCCATGGTTGTCGATAAGTCGATGGTCTGATCCCCCTGAGTCATCGTCATGGCAGCCGTTGTCTCGATATCCATTTCCTGCAGTTCCGAAGTCTTCTTAGAAGCTTCATCATAAATCGTCCTGGCGTCTTTTCCGCCGCCGCAACCTGCCAGGGATAATACCATGGCCGCGCTCAAAAGAAGTGCAAAATATTTTTTCATAGTTTCCTCCTTATAATAAGAAATGTAATACAATACAGTATACTATATACATCTTACCAATACCAGAACTATATTCTTAAATAAAGCTGACAATAAGTGGAAGAAAGGGCATTCACCGGCATGGTCCCCCATAGGATTCTAACTTTTTATATATCTTGCTTCAATAATAATAAAAAGCTTTCCTTTCATGGCCAAATCGCCTATAATAGACAGTATCAATTAAAGAGGTAGTCCTATGAGTAACGAACGATTGAATTTTGATAAAAATCTTGAAACACTCCAAAAACTGAATTTCCATCTCCTGTACGCCTCTACCTCCAAATACGAAGGCGACTGGCAGAGTCTTCCCCATACCCATCATTTTACCGAGCTGTTCTATGTCATCAGCGGCCTGGGAAAATTCCTGGTGGAAGACCGGCTGATCACGGTTAAGGAAAATGATATGGTCATCGTCAATCCCAATGTGGAACACACGGAGAAGTCCATGGATTCCAAACCGTTAGAGTATATCGTATTCGGCGTTGAAGGCCTGACCTTCTCTTTCGGCACTCCGGATGTCCCGGAAAACTATGGTTACTATAACTATTCCGCCGAAAAAAAGAACCTGCTGAACTTTTCCCAGCTGATGCTTCGTGAGATCAAGGAAAAAAAGAACGGTTACGAACAGGTATGCCACGACCTTCTGGAAGTTATTCTCATCTACATTACGAGAAATGACCAGTTCGGCATCATCTCCACAGATGCCTCCCGCATGCCCAAGGAATGCGCCAGCGCCAAACGGTATCTGGATGCAAATTACGCACAGCCGATTACCCTGGATTCTCTGGCAGATGCCACCCATATCAACAAGTTTTACTTATCACACACCTTTTCCAAGTATCTGGGAATGTCGCCCATCACCTATCTGATCCAGCGCCGTCTCCAGATAAGCAAGGATCTGCTCACACAGACGGATTATTCAATTGCCGAAATCGCAGCCAGCACGGGATTTGCCTCGCAGTCGTATTTTTCTCAGATATTTAAGAAGTTTACGGGGATAAGTCCGAATCAGTACAGGAAGCAGAATGCAGTGCATCAATAGATGGAAACACAGCGCCGATTCGCCCGGTTGGTCACGGGCGAGCTGGCGCTGTGTTCTGGTTTTGTCAGAAAAGCGGTAAGATACTTTTATGAATGACTGACATCCGGCTTTCCTGACAGATAGATGGAAAACATAATTGACATCATTTTGTTTTCTACGGTGTCTGTTCTCGAGGTCATGACTACAGGTGCTTTTGTTCCCATGATGACTGCGGCGGTGTCCATTTTTGCGAAGAAAATAAGCGTTTTAAAGACACAGTTTGCCACCTGTAAATTAGGAAACACCAGAATGTCCGCGTGTCCCGCTACGGGACTTGTAATATTTTTGTGACGAGCCGCCTCTTCTGATACGGCATTGTCCAACGCCAGAGGACCATCGACAATACAGTTTTTTATCTGGCCCCTGTCACACATTTTGCTCAGTATCGCGGCCTCCATTGTATCCGGGATTTTGGGATTTACCACTTCCAGGGCTGATATCAGTGCTACTCTGGGACAGTCATATCCCAGCCGGCGCATTAGTTCCACTGCATTTTCTATGATCGCCTTCTTGTCTTCCAGGCCAGGCTCTATAGCCATGGCGCAGTCTGTCATTAACTGAATTCCATCCCCATCGAGTTTATCGTATACTGTAATTTGTGACAGCAGCTTTCCGGTGTTCAATCCATTTTCCTTATCCAGTACAGCTTTTAAAAATACTGATGTATGAAGGTTCCCTTTCATAATAAGGTCACACTCACCGGATCTCGCCAGGCTCACAACGGTTCTGGCCGCCTCACCGTGATCCTGACAGTTTACTACTATTGCTGTGTCTTCTGAAATGCCGTTTTCCTCCAGAAGCTCTGTGATTTTGCCGCCGTCTCCTACCAATACAAACCGGGCAATGCGGCGTTTTCCCATCTCTTTTACAAGTTCCATGATATCCTGATCTTCAGCCGCGGCTACTCCGATCACTTTCGGATTTTCTCTGTCTAAATACTGTTCAATCTCTCTGATCCGTTTTATCATCATCTGCCTCCCGATCTGTATATGGATATACCTTTTTCGCTTCCCGGCCGGTTAAGTACCGGAGACAACCATCTCCCAGCGCCTCCATCTCATTTTCGCCCGGATAAAGATAGACCGGTGCAATAAACCCAATTCTTTCTTTTATCAGTCCGGTAAAACACTCTGAAAATGCCAGACTGCCGGTAAATGCAATAGCCTCCACTCGGCCGCACAGAACCGCGGCCGCTCCTCCGATCGCTTTTGCTACCTGATACGCCATGGCCCTGTAGACGGCTTCAGCCAGCTCATCCCCCTCTTTGATTCGCTGTTCCACCTCTAAGCAATCCGCGGTTCCCAAGTAACTGACGAGACCGCCGCGCCCGTTGATCTGACGCAGCATCTCCTGACAGGTGTACTGTCCGGAATAGCAAAGCCGGATCAGAGCCCCTACCGGCAAATCGCCAGATCTTTCCGGTGAGAATGGGCCATCGCCATCCAGGGCATTGTTGACATCGATCACGCGGCCTTTTTTATGAGCACCTACCGATATGCCTCCGCCCAGATGAACGACAATCATATCCGTATCTTCATAGGCTTTCCCCATTTTCGCACAGATCTTCCGCGCTGTCGCCTTTTGGTTCAGCGCATGGAAGCTGGATATCCGCTGAATGGCAGCGCTGCCAGAAAACCTGGCTTCACTGCACAGTTCATCCGTCATGGGCGGATCCACAACCAGGGCCGGAATTCCCAATTCTTTTCCCATATCATAGGCAATCTGATTGCAGACCGAACATGGATGAGAGCCATAGAGACCACTTTTCATATCCCCGAGCATCTGTTCTCCGATCTCATAGATCCCCCCTTCCACGGCCCGCATATTACCTCCACGCGTCACCAGGGCATCCAGAGAATCCAATTTGATATCGGCTTCCTCAAGCACTTTTAAAACAGCCTGTTTTCTGTAATCATACTGATCCCAGATGGTCTGATACTGCTCCAGCTCTTTAGTCGTATGCTTAACGGATACCGACAAAAGTACTTCATGATTCTCACGTACGGCAATCTTAGTAGAGGTAGAGCCCCCATTTGTAATAAGAATGCGATAATCCTTCTCCATCTCTCCTCCTCCATTCAGCCTTCTGACGCAAGGAGCTCTCTGTATCTGGCAGCCGTCTCTTTCTGTAAAACTTCCATATCCCCCTCTGTCATCTTCTTAAAACGCCCCTGGAGTGATAAGTAATCCCGGATTGGCCTTAATTCCTTTACCTTTCTGTTCACTGTGATCCGGCCATTTTCGTATTCATACAGAACCCAGGCCCCGGTTTCGATCGCCGTTTGGCATACCTCGATGGATTTTGCAGGCGGGTATGCCCAGCCGGTGGGGCATGGCGTATGTACATGCAGTAACGCCGGGCCATCCACATCTTTGGCCTTCTTTACTTTTTTCACCAGGTCCGGCAGATTTGCAGCGGAACATGCAGCTGCATACGGAATGTGGTGGGCAATCGCAATCTTCAGCAAATCTTTCTTATATGTGGGTTTACCTGCAGGAGTCGTAGTCGTATTAGCACCGTATGGCGTGGCGCTGGACCCCTGTATCCCCGTGTTCATATAGGCTTCATTATCATAGCAGACGTAGAGCACCCGGTCGCCGCGCTCCATGATTCCCGACAGCGACTGAAGACCAATATCTGCGGTAGCGCCGTCTCCGGCAAAGGCCAGTACCGTCGTATGAGTATTTCCCTGCGCGTCGAGTCCGGCCCGCACCCCTGCGGCCGACGCAGCTGTATTTTCCAGGTTGCATTGGTAACCGGCGATTTTCATATTTGTTACATTGTCAATACCGCTGAAAAGCGCTGCACAGCCCGGCGGAATAATGACGACCGTGTCCTCTCCTAAAGTCTGGACAACATTCCGGAAAACAAGCTCTAAGCCGCAGCCGGCACATGCATTTACTCCATGGGATACAAGGCCCTTCGCTTCTGTTTCGATCTTATACATATCTGAGCACCTCCCTGATATCCATTGGATTCTCCTTTATATCAATCCACACCGGAATATTTGAAGCGGCTTCTGCATGCAGAATATCGTCATACATACGCTGTATTGTTGCCGGATTTACATCTCTGCCGCCCAGCCCGCCTATGTAATCCTTCACTATACAGCCTTCGCCCACGGCGCCCACCGTCTCCTGGAAGAGAGGTCCGCCCATGGCGCCCAGACCGGCGCTTCTGTCAAACACGGCAATCCGTTTCGCATTCTGTGTCAGTATCTTCATCTGCTTTGCCGGGAATGGCCGGAAACACGTTACCTTTACCGCCCCGACTTTCTCACCTTTTTCCCGCTGTCCATTGACAAAGTACTTCATAGTTCCCATCATGGAACCCATACCTACCAGAATTGTTTCGGCGTCCTCTGTCCGATATCCCTCCAGCATCTGAAGCTTTCGTCCAAATCTGGCTTCAAACTCTTCCGCCGTCTTTCCGAATACTTCTTCCGCAGCCTCAAATCCCTTCATCATCTGATACTTCATCTCCGTAAACTCTTCCAGAGAGATAAGATCATTGATAAATACCGGATCGGCTGGATCCAGCCAGAAATTCTTTTTCTGGTACGGTCCGATAAATTCTGTCACCTCTTCCTGCTCCGGAACCAGCACCTTCTGCATGGAATGAGACAGGAAAAAGCCATCAAAACATACCATCGCCGGAAGCAGAACCTTCTCGTGTTCCGCAATTCGGTATGCCATCAGCAGCAGATCATAAATCTCCTGCACATTTTCACAATAAAACTGAAGCCAGCCACTGTCTCGTTCCGCCATGCTGTCCTGGTGGTCGCACCAGAGACTCCATGGCGACGCCAGAGCCCTGTTCACCACCGGCATAACCATAGGAACACGCATACCGGATACCGCGTTGCAGATTTCATGCATGAGCGCGAGACCCACCGATGCTGTCGCTGTAGCCGCCCTGACTCCGGTGAGCTGGGCTCCCAGGGCGCAGCTTAAGGCAGAATGCTCCGATTCTACACGGATGTATTTTGCATCCAGCGTTCCCTGTGCAATCAAATCTGACAGCTTTTCCGCAATGGGGCTCTGAGGTGTGATCGGATATGCGGAAACTACTTTTACTCCGGCCATGCTTACAGCCTGTACCGCAGCCGCGTTGCCATCCAACATTTTATACTGAGCCATCTATCTCTCACCTCCCACGGGCACCATTTTAATACATGTTTTCGGGCATTCATTGGCACAGATTCCGCAGCCCTTACAGAAATCCCAGGCAAATACCACACATTCTTCCTGATCTGCCCGAATTGTTATGGCGTCAACAGGGCAATATCTCTGGCAGGTACCGCACTTAATGCAGGCCTCGTAATCCACCGTCGGATACTCCTGACGCCAGGAACCTGTATTCACCGCCCCAAATACGGTGGCAATCGGCCCTTCAGCTCTAAATCTTTCCAGTTTCATCGTAAGCCTCCTTTGCCGCATCCGCATTTGCACTGCCCGCCTTTGTTCCAAAGACAGATTTAACGGCCGCCATCACGGATTCTATTTTTACGATTCCGGTCCTCGCCAGAACACCCAGCATGGCGCTGTTGGGGATGTTTCTCTTTATATTCTTTACTGCAATACGCGTGGCATCCGCATAATAGACCTCTTTGAATCCGAACTTTTCCTTAAACTGTCCTGCGATACCCTCGTCTCCTGTGTTGAGTACCAGAACCGCATTTCCAGAAATACCTGCTCCAATATCTATTTCCCGCGTCAGAAAGCTCGCGTCAGAAACAAGGACAATCTCTGGTTCATAGACAAAACAGTTTAACAGAACCGGTTTGCTGTCTATCATAATGCTGGTATTGACTGGCGCTCCGCGCCGTTCATGTCCATAGGCCGGAACAGTTATCGCATACTCCTCTTCATAGATGGAAACCGCCTCAGACAGAGTCTTCGCTGCAGTCACAATTCCCTGGCCTCCCAGGCCAAAAAACTTGAGTTTAATCACGTATCCCCCTCCGTCCTATAATTTTTCTGCAAGCTCTAAAAGCAGACGTTCAGCCTTATGCGGGTTAAAGATACCACAGGCACAGGGCTTCGATAACTCATTCGCAGCATCCTTTGCAGTCCTTCTGCCAGCCTTTATATCTTCCACCATCTTTGTGACCAGGCCAGCCGATATCATGGCATGGCCGCACATGGTGGTGATCTCCAGAATCTGAGTCTCAGGAAGTTTATCCACATTCCCCCAGATTCCAAGGGAAATATCCACAGAATGACGGTTAATACCAGCCGCTTTTGCACAGCAGTCCACATCGTCCACCAGTCCTGAAACGACAACGGAATATCCGTAATCGGCCTCCTTTAGAGCCTTCATGACTTCAATCAGCTTGTCCCTGGTATCAAATACTCCGTGAACCATGGGAACCTCCGGCTTTAGGTTCGCCTTTATCTCCTCCAAAGTATGCGTTGCAAAGTTACCGCAGCCGATGGCCCCCATATTAACCGGATCAAATTGAGCCATAAGATCCAGGTATTTCTTAAATATCTCAACACTGTTCTGATTATTAATTCCGCGTGCCGGCATGATTAATACCACATAATCGTCCGTCTGCCCGGAGCGGGTCTTTACTCTGTGAAGCGTATGTGTCATAACGCGGCACCCCCTTCCTTAATCCTGTCTTCGTAGCGCGGCCTTCCCAGTCCGAGATTCGTCTTAGCCGATGCCGCATGAAGGTCCAGATTCAGTTCTTTTATAATATCCATGACCGGAAGGGAATCGTCCCTCTCATCTACGCGGCAGATAATACAGAGACTGAATACCGTATCAATGTGATGTGATGCCTCCTTAAGCGCCCGAAGCACCGAGTCTGCATTCTCCAGTCTGCAGGAAAACTCTACGATAGCGCTCATTACAATCTCATCCAGCACAGACGGTTCGATAATTCCCTTTTCCTTGTCTATAATCAGCGAAGTGACCGGATTATTAACCTCAAACTTTTCTGCATAAGGGGCTGCTGCCTGCAGGATTGTCTGCAGATCACGGAACGTCGATCCGACGCCCGGGCGCCCCAGCTCCACCGCAAAAGTAATCATATCAAGGCTATGTACTACGCCTGTCACATCGTTGGTCTTTACTTCCTCCGTCCCTCTTCCCGCATGTTTGAGGGCGGTATTCTCATGTTTTCCAAATGGATCCGAAAATGCCTTCCGGTACGCTCTGGGCGCTTCCAGATGAATGTTATAAATGGCATCCCGAGGACACCCGGTATTTTTAAGGCAGACACCACATTCCACACATGCGTCTAAATCGATAACCGCCTTCCTCATCTCAATCCGTATCGCATCTCTGGGACAGTATGGCACACACTTACCACATCCCACACATTTTTCCTGATTGATATACATGAATCAATTCCTCCTGTACTCTTTATTAATGAATAAAATTCAGCAGAATTCCTGCCAGCACCAGCACGACAGAACCTCCGATTCTGGACGAATAAGAGGAATATGGAAGCAGTTCCATGCGATCTGCCGCCGCCAGGGTAGCCAGATCACCGGTCTGGGCCATATTTGACATGCAAAGTCCCGCTGCAATGGCTGCCTCTACCTCATAGAGCCCCATAAAATGACCAACAAGTCCTGCACCAATGGCCGCGCCGATAACAATCACGAGGACCAGAACCAGATAGATGGGATTCGTCAGCGCTTCAATGGTTTTACCGATATCAATATTGGATATTCCAATTGGAATCAACGCCGCATAGAGCAGATTCTTTGTCCACGTTCTGGACCACTGGATCGTACCGACTTCAAGGTGCTTGGGAAGAAGGCCAAATGCCTTGACCAGGGTTAGAATGATAATTAAGTAAACGTATGTATGAAGCCCGCTGTAGACAAACTTGTTAACGATGAGAGCCGCCATATAAGCAATCATGGCGACGTAGAATCCTGCTCCCAGACCTTCATAGGTAATTGGCGCTCCGTTGATCTCTTTATCTTCTTCCTCCAGTTCTCTCGCCAGCTCCGGATCCGCAATTTTAAGAATCTGGCCGTTTCCCGTCAGTGTGGGCTTCTTTTTTCCTACACGGTTTAATATTCCTCCCAGAATGATTGAAGCCACATTACCAAGTACTACCGCCGGCATTAATACCGAAAGAATGGTTTCCGACTCTCCCCCAAAGTGGCCGGAATATATCTGTGAAAGCGGCAGTGCGCCAGCTCCCACACCTCCGCCCATAATCGGTATTGCCAGATTAAACAAAGCGTTCTTTCCACCGTAACCGGTGACTGCTCCCACCAGAAATGCCAGAAAACACGACATCAAAAGACCGCCTAAAATGGCCGGTAAAAATTTTAATGTGGACTTGATAATAATTTTTCTCGACAGGGATAGGATCGCCCCCGCGATCATGATGGAAATGAAGAATGCAAAGAAATTAATGTTATCCATGAAGTTCTTCATAATATCCTTAAGCCCTGCGGGAAGAATCCCGAAATACATCAGTAAAGCCGGTCCAAATACGCACAGGATTGGGCCCCCACCCATCCAGTCGTGGATAAACTTTACTCTGTCCCCAATTTCGCCAAAAACGATACCGAGAACAAACATCAATGCGAAACACCCCATAAGATCGCCGGGCAGCTTTTCCGTCAGCGTTAATGGAATTACGGTTACAAGGCCGATTACAAACGCCAGCCACCCTAAATTTTTCAATTTCATACGAACCTTCCTTTCTCCTTTTAACTTCTGGTAAACTTCCCCCACTGATAATCTGCCGGATCATAATTCCTATCCGGAAATACATATGTTTATTTTCTTTTTTCCGATCGCCTCCTCGCCATAGTTCTCTATACGAATTTTAAGTTCTTCATACGAACTTTACATCCTTATATTATTCCTTCTCTATTGTTTTGTCAATACTAGATTTATTATATTATTTTCTATCAATTAAACCGTTTGGAAAAATATACCAGTCTAATTCAAATATGTTATAGACTGTTGGAAGAACCATAAGAGTATTTTGACAAAGAAAAATGCAATTAGCAAAATCTCCTGGTATCGCGCCGCGTAAGAAGGTTGCAACTCGGACTGCATTTTGTTATAACTATAGTAGCGACTTGGGAAAGGATAATAATTGTGGAATATACAACAAACGAACAGAATGAAAAATACATGCTGCAGTCCGTGACAAACGCACTGCGGATCATTGAACTTTTGGGAGAATATAATTTTTTGACGCTGACAGAAATAGCAGAGAAACTGGAGTTGGGAAAAAGTTCGGTATTTCGCCTTGTGGCGACCCTGGAAGCCAGAGGTTTTGTAAAAAAGGATAAGTATGGCCGGTGCCGCCTTGGAATGAAATTCTCATATTTCGGCTCCGTTGTATTGGCCCGCATGGAGATACTGCAGGCTTCCCGCCCGCATTTGGAAGAGCTTCAGAGAAATGTCCGCGAGACCGTGCATCTCGCCATATGGGATGACGACTGGAATATCCGTTTTATTGATAAGATTGACGGAGCGATCGCGTTTCACATGCAGTCATTTGTAGGCCTGCCAAAAACCTGCTACTCCACTGCGACCGGAAAATCCATGCTCGCGTTTATGGGGGACGAATTTATCCGGGACTTTTTAGACCACGTCCCCCTTGCCCCTATGACTCCGCATACCATCACAGAGCCTTCAAAACTTATGGAATCATTAGATGAGATTCGCCGAAGCGGCTACTGTTTAAGTGTTGAGGAAGATGAACTGGGGCTTACCTGTATCGGAGCGCCGGTTATTGACACCAGCCAAAAACCAATTGCCGCCATCAGCATCTCCGGCCCCACCGTGCGTATGACGGAACATCTTTCAGAGTATCCAAAGAAAGTGATGGATACAGCAAGACTGATCTCAGAAAACCTAAGCTAAATCAAAAGGCCCATGGCTGCAATCCTCATCCGATTACAGCCATGGGCCTTTTACTTCAAGATTTATCTATGTTCTTCATCTGCTTCTTCATCTCATACATATTATGATCCGCGCGGGACAACAGATCACCGAATGTCTCCGCACTGTCCGGAGCGGGTATCGCATATCCCCAGGCGATTCCCGCTTCAAACCCATTATCTTTTCCATACGCCTCCACCTGGCCGGCTGACAGGCGGCAGCATTCCTCAATCGAGTTCTCAGGCACTCCCTCAAGCACTGCTGCAAATTCATCACCGCCGATGCGGTAGATCCACGCCTCCTTTAAGGCTCCGGAGATCGCTCTGGCAGAAAAGCGTATGTACTTATCGCCCGTCTCGTGTCCAAACTGGTCATTTACCCTCTTGAGGCAGTTCAAATCGAACATCAGGACCGCCAGCGGCTTTCCGAGCCGCAGCATTCCATCCCATTTCTGATGCCGGCGCTCGAAGGCTTTTCTGTTCAGCACCCGGGTGAGGCCGTCCAGATCATTTTCCGCTCTGAGTGACTGCGTTTTGAGCGTCTCCTCTGTCACATCTTCCACGACTCCGCTCTTCTTCCCGTCATCCTCACGAAAGGTCAGACGGATCCAGCGTTTTCCCTCCGGCCGTTCCAGACAGAATACATTTTCATCCTCTGTCGGCTTCTCGCAGATCTTCTTTAAGAACGCCTGAAATTCATCCTGGCTCCTGCAAAAAGCCCGTTCCTGCTCTTTCGATAATCCCAGCAGCCGGGGAACCTGGTTCGTCATGTAGACCTTATTCCCTTTAGAGCCCATCTCATAGACTCCCACCGGAACCTCCGAGAGCTCCAGAAGCCTGGAATAGCGGGTGAACCACCGGCTGATCAGCACCGCAATCCCTGCGCCTGCACAGAGTGAAATGAGAAATGTGTAGACCAGAATCTCCTGGATTCGGTGCGGATACCGCAGCAGTGCATCTTCATCCATCAGACCAATCAGATACCACTCTTCTCCCGAAAAAGGAGTATTGTTATAATACATGCCCATCTGTTTCAGACACGCATAGATTATCTCATTTCCATTGTGGTTTTCCAATTGGAAAATACCGTTCTCTGCATCTTTTGCCTTAAGTTCCATAGGACTGGCGCCATGCAGAATCCGTTTCTGGAGAGCTCCGTGGGTGACGAGCGGGCGGATCTCACCGTTCTCTCCGGTCTGTATTCCGACCACATAGCCGTAGGAGTCCACGGCCATCAAATCGGATGGCGGCAGATATTTATACAGGTAGTTCAGCGAGATCTCAACACCGAATACACCGACTGCCCTTCCCCGCTGGTCCACCAGAGGAATCGAATACGTTACCACCTCTTCCCCTCCGTCATAGAGCCGGAAAGACGGACACCAATAGCCCAGCAGTTTTTCATCGCCTGCCAGCCCTATACTGCCGAATGGTTTTTCATAAAACGCACGATTCGCATCCGTCAGCTCCAGCTGGTACCTCCATGCGGCATCTGTCACCACCTGCGTCTCCTGTGCCACGTCCCAGGGGCCGGCCAGAAGATAGGTATTGGAATTGCGCTCATCGACCCGGTTCGGATTGGCATTCCTGAAATAAAGCGCCGGGTAGCTGCCGTTTTCATCGTCTCCCCTGTCTAATATCAAAAATACACCCGTAGTTTTCGTGTAGTACAGCGCATTCAGCACAGTCGGGGCGGCCGCCTTAAGCAGTTCTTCCTTTTCCAGCAGTTCCCCGTTCTCATCTCTCTCTGCTTCCGCGAAATACCGGCTCAGCTCATCGGTATAGAGTTCAAAATTCGTCCAGACATTCTTCATCTCCCCTTCGATTGTCACCGCACGGTTCTTCACTTTCTCTGAAAAAATCTGGTACGCATTCTCCCGGGACTGCCCGATCACACCGCCCAGACTCAGAAGGGCCGTCATCAACAGACTCTGAATCACAACCGACACCACAAACGTAAGTGCCAGTTTAAAGGCGATCGAATCACTTCTCACCTTTTTATTCATTTACCTCTCCAACCATTTCTCTCATTAAATCCTGATACCATTTATCAAAGTTCTCATCCTCCATAAAGCCGGAAATCACCGTCTGCCTGTCTTCGCCGTTCTCCACTCTGTTATGAAGCTCATTCATATCAAGCTCCACCTTCCGCTCCAGGGAACGGGAAAACCGTTCATTTGCTTCATACGAATTCTCAAACGGCCTTCTGACGTAAAACTTCCCTTCCTGCATCGCCTCAAGGGCCGCTGTCACGCTCTTTTTTACCGCATCCGTATTATCGCTCATCTGTATGAAATTTTCCAGCGCTTCGATAGACGAAAGCGCCTCATTTTCCACCGGAATATATCCGATTGACGCAGTAAATTCAATGTTCCGCTCAGGATCCGTAAACCATTTCAAAAATTCCGCAGCGGCGTACTCGGAAGTCTCGCTGGAACGAAATATTCCCATGTCCGCTCCCCTCTGAGCCATATAGCCGCTCCCTCCCTCAAAGGTCGGATAGGGCCTCACCCCGCATTCGATGGGATACTGGTTCTCCCCATCCACGATCACTTCTTTAGGAAAGTATCCGGCGCCGGCCGACGAACCGATGTAGGCCAGCAGACTGCCGCTCTTCAGCCCATCCTGATTATACACACTGCTCTTATACCAGCCGTTTATATGAGGGACGTAATAGGCATTCCACGCCTTCCTCGCGGTCTCCCTGGAATAGACAAATGAGTGATTTTCCCCATCAGCAGGAAATGGATCCGCTCCATCCTGAACCGCGGTCAGTACCGCAAAGTCGTTAAAGCTGTTCATTCCCAGTAATGGCTGCCCGCCTGACCATCTATAATATTCCTCTGCTGCCGAGACAAGCCCTTCCCATGTGTTAAGTACATCATCTGAAAGACCTGTAGCCGAGCGAAACTGCTTCCATCCCGTCTCGTTCACAAATAAAAGCTCTGTCGATTTCGCCACAGGTATCAGTTTATGGCGGCCATCTTTTCCCCAGACACCCTCGCTGAGAAACTCTGCGCGGTACCGCCCCAGCTCCTTGGCACTGTAATGCTCTTCCATTTCCACCAGGGGTGCCAGTTGATCCAGGCGGTATGCGCTGTCCGGATACGCCGTAAACACATTGGGAAGCGGGTCAGATCCAATAATCTCATTGGCGGAGTTAAACAAAGCGTCATCCAGTTCCCCACTCGAACCAAAGCCGTAGGCATCCACGACAATCCCCAGCTCCAGCCCTTTTGTCTCATTAAATTCTGTCACCTTTTCATCAAATTTCGTCTTTGCAAAAGCATTATATGCATGCCAGACCGTAATAACAGTCGGTTTTTTCGGATCCAGCATGCGCCTGCTTTCCCGGGCGCAGCCAGATACTGCGCAAACCAGCGACAGGGACAGCACCGCTATCTTCCATGTTCTTTTCCCTTTCATAGTGTCCGTCTCTCCATTTCTATTCACTTATGCCCGGAAACGCCAGCCAACCTCTGAGAATCTATTGATTCAGCAGGCTGCACCGGATTCATAGGGTTCGATGGTCTGCAGTTACCCTAACGGTTTTGATGTATGTTTATATTATATCATACACTTATTTATTGAACATATTAATTTTTTTGTATAATCTGTGAAAATTATGGATTGGAACATGTTACCCGCCTTAACGATCAAGCAAAATATCGCCAAAATGGATAAAAAAACAGCCCGCACCCCACAACTGCTCACCCAGTCATGGAATACGGGCCTTTTATTCTATTTTACAATCTCTTTAACAGCTCTTCTCTTTCTTTCTCATATCCAGGCTTACCCAGAAGCGCAAACATATTCTTCTTATAGCTCTCCACGCCTGGCTGGTTGAACGGATTGACACCCAGAATATAACCGCTGACACCGCATGCGTACTCGAAGAAATAGAATAACTGTCCTAAGCAGTATTCGTCCTGTTCCGGGATCTTTACCATCAGGTTCGGTACATCACCGTCTGTATGGGCTAAGATCGTGCCGTTCATGGCACTCTTGTTGACGAAATCCACATTTTTGCCTGCTAAGTAGTTCATGCCGTCCGTATCCACGTCTTCCTTCTGAAGCAGGATCTCGGCCGGGGATTCTTCGACATTCAGCACGGTCTCAAACATCACACGGGAGCCGTCCTGGATAAACTGGCCCATGGAATGTAAATCCGTGGTTAAATCCACAGCTGCCGGAAAAATACCTCTGCGGTCTTTTCCTTCGCTCTCACCAAATAACTGTTTCCACCACTCGGAAACGTAATGAAGGCTTGGCTCATAATTGGCCACAATCTCAACGGCCTTGCCTTTTCTATGTAAGATGTTGCGCACGGCTGCATACTGTAATGCGGAGTTGGACTCATATGGAGTCTCAAGAGCCGCCTTTCTTCCTGCTGTAGCACCTTCCATTAATTTATCGATATCAGCGCCTGATACTGCAATCGGAAGCAGACCGACCGCTGTCAGGACTGAGAAACGTCCACCTACGTCATCCGGCACGACAAAGGACTCATAACCCTCTTCCGTCGCCAGATTCTTAAGTGCACCCCTTGACTTGTCCGTCGTAGCGTAAATTCTCTTGTTCGCCTCTTCACGGCCATACTTTTCGATCAGCATCTCCTTGAAGACACGGAATGCAATCGCCGGTTCTGTCGTTGTACCGGACTTGGATATGATATTAACGGAGAAATCCTTTCCTTCCAGCACATCCTTTAAGTCATGGATGTATTTGCTGCTGATGCTGTTGCCTAAGAAATAAATCTCCGGAGTTTTGCGTTTTCCCTTCGGCAATACATTATAGAAACTGTGGGATAAGAACTCAATGGCCGCTCTGGCGCCTAAATAGGAACCGCCAATACCAACTACAAGAAGTACATCAGAATCGTTCTGAATCTTGGCCGCCGCTTTTTTTATTCTCTCAAATTCTTCCTTATCATAGTCTACCGGAAGATCAATCCAACCTAAAAAATCATTCCCTGCGCCGGACTCGTCCATCAGCACATCTCTTGCACACAACGTTGTGGCTTTCATATTTTCCATCTCTTCTGCTGAGACGAAGCCTGCTGCTCTGGAATAATCAAATACTACTTCTTTTCCCATTTCTATCATTCTCCTTTTCCTTTTGTTTCAGGTTATAGAATGCCTGTTCAGGAACAGTATATCATAAATCCCCTCCAATTGCGATACAATTTTCCTTTCTCTCCCAAATGTTCAAGTCAGATATTCATGCAGAATCTCCCCAATAAGCTTCAATTCATCGGGGTTCAAATCCTTCAGCCAGTCCTCCTGCTGTTTTACGGTTCTTCCCCGTTCGCGGCTTGCCGCTATCTGTTCCAAACTCTTCTTTAAATAGTCCACATCCCGGATGGATCCTTCCATTTCTGACGGCCCGCTGCCGCTCCGCGCCATTTCCGACGCCATATTTTGATTTCCAGTGATACCTGACATCTCGTCAGACGCCATTCCCATACCGTTTTCTGTCATAATATTTTCCTGTATAATACCGCCCTGCCTTCCATCTCTCTGTCTTCCGTCGGACCGGCCGCTGTTCTGTCTGCGAGCCTGCGATTCCGCCTTCAACTGATTTTTCATGCGCTCCGTCCTGTTTCTCTGCTTTCCCCGCACGTTTTCCTGTTTCTCCGGCTCTTCTGCCTGTCCTGGTGCAGTACCTGCTGCCACGGGATAGATCGACCGGATATTTTCACGGGTTTCCATATGAGGCCCCGATATCGCCTGTGTTTCATCTCGTTCCTGATCCAATCGGTAGATCAGTGTATTTTCCAGATAATTATCAAGCGCGGTGAACAGCTGTTGTTTCTTATCCCCGACGCCTGCTCCGTGGTCTACAAGGATCGTAAAGAGCCCTGCCAGGATTCCCATGGAGCCGTACAGCACTATGTAATAAGGATCGGTACGATACCAGTATGCGCCAAACGCCGCCGCACCTCCTGCGAGGAAACAAAGAAGCGTCATCTGATTGGAAAATGTGTTCCACCCGTTAAGCGTCATGCCCATAAATCTGAAATCATACATCTGCCTCTCTAAATAAGGCTTTATTTTCGGAATCCCCTGATTCATCTGATAGTTGTTTTCTGTCTTCTGCTTAAATGTGCGAAGATTCTTGTTCTTCGTCAGTGACATGTTGTCCGTTTCTTTAATTAATCTTTTGTAGAGGTTACGTGTCAGCCATCTGGTCACGACCCCAAGGCCGCATACGGCTGCAAGCACGTACAGCGCTTTGCCTGTCTGTAAAAATTCCAGCATAATAATAGCTCCCCTTTCTTCCCGGTTGTTCCGGTGATAGGATTATTATAACCACCGAAACTTCCTTTGGGAAGATGAGAGAGCCTAGAATCGTTCGTCAAATCCCGTCAGGATTCGATTCTCAACTTAACATGAATACCTTTCTGCAATGGCTAAAATCAGGTTTACGGAATGGCGCACCGCCTTTACCTCAAACTCGCTGTAGTCCATGGTTGCGCTGTTATCAGCCTTATCTGAGATCGCCCTGATAATCAAAAATGGGACGTGGTTTAAGTATGCTGCCTGAGCGATCGCCGCACCCTCCATTTCCGTACAGAAGCCTCCAAAATTTTCCGCAATCCAGTCTTTTTTAACCCGATCGGAAATAAACTGATCCCCGGAAACGATCCTTCCGGTAAAAACTCCAATGTCAGGATTCACTTCCTTACAGCACTCCAGAGCCAGATTCCGAAGCGTTTCATCGGCCGGAAACGAGAATTCTTCCATCTGCGGAATCTGCCCCACCGGGTATCCAAACCCCGTCGCATCCATATCATGCTGCGCCGTATCGGTGGAAAGCACCACGTCTCCGATCTCGATCTCATTTCTCAAAGAACCGGCGATTCCCGTGTTGATGACCGCGTCCACTCCGTAATGATCCACCAGAATCTGTGTGCACACCGCCGCGTTCACCTTGCCGATACCGGAACGGACCACCACTGCCTCTTTTCCTCTCAGCGTTCCTTTATAAAAATCCATGCCGGCCATGGTTTTTACTTCCACTTCCTGCATTACCTCTTTTACTTCCGCCACTTCCACATCCATGGCTCCGATAATTCCTAACATACAGCGCCTCCTTTTCGGGTTCCCTTCCGGGTTAATTTGCATATATTGATTATTATAACTGTTTTCGTCCTGTTTGCAAGAGGGTTTCAGTAACCGCTGCTATTGACAATTCCTTCCCTTGTTCGGTATAATTGTAAAAATGCAGGGTCAAAAATAAGGCAGAAAACAAATAAAGCATAGAAGAAATATGGAGGAATGATTCATGATTTATAAAACACACGGCGTATGTTCACAGGAAATTAATTTTGACGTACAGGACAACAAACTCACCAATGTCCGCTTCATCGGCGGATGTTCCGGTAATACACAGGGCCTTGGCCGTCTGATCGAGGGGATGGACGTAGACGAAGCGATCAAACGTCTCGACGGAATCCACTGCGGTCCCAGACCTACCTCCTGCCCGGACCAGCTGGCAAAAGCACTGAAGCAGTATAAGGAATCCCTTTCCTGATGCGAATCCGGATCTGACGCCGTATACAGTTTTACATACGCAACCAGAAATACCAAAAACAGAGAAATCACACAGAGAATCAGCACTGTATGCAGCAGGCCTCGGCTCCCATCATCCGTATAATGGATGACCGCCGCGGCCTGCTTCTTTTCCATTTTTATCCAGATCTTCATAAATATTTAAGAAATGGGACGTTCTTGCACTGCTGTTTTTTCTGTGCTACGATATACTTTCGAAAGAAAGGAGTTTTTATCTATGGCAATACCCAAAAAGAGTTCCATCCTGTCGGCGGTTCAGGAGCGTATACGCAAAAATCTGAAATTCGCCACTCTGTCATTTCTGTTTATTATCGCTTACGTCAACGTGTTCCAGAAAGTATTCGGAGCAGAAAATTCCATTGTCGGAGTTATCTTTGCCATTATGATGTCGGCCTCTATGGTCCGCGACTTAACCTCCACACCATTTAAGCATCTGCTTGCGCAGTCCACGGTACTGGTGCTGATGGCAGCTGCCGCCTGCCTGGTTGTCACTTTAAATCCATGGATCGCTCTTCCGATCAATTTTATTATGATTTTTTTAATCCTGTATCTCTATACGTATGAATACTCCGGACATCTGTATTTTCCTTATATTCTGTCCTACCTGTTCCTGATTTTCATATCCCCCTCCAGCCCGGAACAGCTTCCAAAGCGGATTATAGCCATGGTGACGGGAGCCGTCTGCATCATTCTCTATCAGCTGGTCATGGGACGGAACCGGGCCGCAGAGACGGTTTCCGACGTACTTCTAACACTGATCGGTGAGGCCAAGCAGTACATATCCTGTCTCTTATCCGGCAGCGGAACACCGGAGAGCCTGGAAGATGTCCGAAAGAATATCCGCCGCCTCAGCCGCATGGTCTATGACAGAAGGCGTAAGGAGCTGTGTATATCCGATGCCAACTTCGCCGTGGTCGATTCCGGGCGCGGCCTGGAACACCTGCTTATTCTGCTGTCTCAGACCGAGCATCCGGAAAAATACCAGGATATGCTGGAAAAGACGCTGGTCCAGCTGGACCACTTTGAGGCCTATGTAAATATGAAGACCACGGATCCTCACCTCATTGCGCGAGATGATTTTATTACGGATGTGAAAGACCTGCATCAGGCAGAATTTTACGACAGCCTGGAGTACATCAGAAATCACCTGGTCCATATGGCGGATCCCGAAAAGAAATCAAATTTCCGTCCGACTCTGCTCTCCCTTTCCATCCGGATTCAGGCTGCATTAAAAATCAGTAAAGTGCGCGTCGTCTACGCCCTGCGGGTTGCTCTTCTGCTGTCACTCGCAACACTGCTGGTTGAAAGCCTGAATCTTCCTCACGGAAAATGGCTTCTGTTTACCCTTGCCTCAGTTTCCCTCCCTTATGCCGATGATGTGGGGCAGAAGGCCGGGAAACGTTTCTTTGCTACCGTGGCAGGAGGCGTATTCAGTGTGATTCTCTATTCCCTGGTTCCGTCTCCCGCCGGCAGGACTGTTATCATGATGCTGTCTGGCTATTTAAGCTTTTATTTCTCAGATTACACAGGAACATTTGCCTGTTCCACCATCGGAGCGCTGGGCGGCGCTGTGTTTATGAACGCATTTGGCTGGGTGCCTGTAGGGTGGATGCTGCTCATCCGTCTGGCCTACGTGCTGGCCGGAATCGTGATCGCCTACGCCGCCAACTGCCTTCTCTTCCCCTACCACCGCAGCACAGCCACTGAGACTCTGCTGAAAAAATACGATTACGCCTCCAGGCTGCTGTCAAAGATCTGCCGCCAGGGCGTAATCGACACGCAGTTTTACTACCACCTGGTTATCCAGTCCCAGCTGATCGAGGAAAAACTGTACCAGAATACCTACGGCGAGGAACGGGAGCTGCTGCATGACAAAATCTCGGAATGCCGGGCGCTGGTACGGGCGGCTCACCGGAGTTATCCGCAGAAGGAAGGCTTGATTTCACAATAAATCAAAAAAGTATTTGACAAAGTCAACTATCAAGAATATAATTTGACTTAGTCAAATACTTTTTATTTGCTTATTTTTATATTGAAATTGAAAGGAGCGCTTCCCATGCCAGATTCTCTCGCTTATTATATTACTGCCCTGAGAAAAGATCTGAATGCCTATTCCGATGCCAGACTCAAGCAGTACGGTCTTACGGATGGCCTGTTTTATTATATTATTTACATTGGTAAAAATCCCGGTTGTTCACTCAGTGATACCGCCCATTTTCTCAGGGCAGACAACGGGCATGTGACCCGGTGCATTGGTAAACTGGAACAGTTAGGCTACGCGGTCCGCACCCGCGATACCGTAGATCACCGGCATTACCATTTAACTCTTACAGTGCAGGGGGAAGCCATTTTCAAGGAACTTCATACTCTGCTTCATGACTGGGATGAGATCGTCTGCCAGAACTTGAACGACGGGCAGAGAGAACAGCTTTTGGAATTGCTCCGGCGCGTCTGCACCCGGGAAGGCGGTAAAGGGGGGCAGAGCCATGTATGAGACTATTAACAGCCCATTCAAGCTGGGTAATGTAACCCTGAAAAACAGAATTATCTTTGCCCCCACCTCCATGGGCCTTAAGGAAGAGGAGTACTTGGAAAAACTGGGCGCCATCGCCCGGGGCGGAACAGCCATGATCATCATCGGGGATGTTCCTGTACTGAAGAGTCCGTTTCTGTCCCTGTACAGCCGAAAAGGATTTCTCCGTTACCGCCGGATCACGGAAACGATTCACAAAAACGGCGCCCTGGCGGCCGCCCAGCTGCACATGTCGGACTCGCAGTTCCGTAGTCTGATCAAATATCTGCCGGGCATGATCACCGGAAAGATCAAACCGGATGAGATGAGAGTCCTTTTAAACGATACGGTATCCGGCTATATAACCGGCCTGACCAACAAGAGAATCACCGAGATCACACAGGGCTTCGGCAAAGCGGCCGTTTTAGCAAAGGAAGCCGGATTTGATGTCATTCAAATCCACGGCGACCGGATGTGCGGAAGTTTTTCTTCCTCCATTTACAATCATCGCACAGACCGGTATGGAGGGAGTGCGGAGAACCGGGCTCGTTTTGCCTGTGAAGCAGTCGCCGCCGTCCGGAAAGCACTTCCCGATATGACCATTGATTATAAGCTGGCAGTCCGCCAGGAATATCCCCATTATGGGAATGCCGGGGTGCTGAAGGAAGAGCTTCCGGTCTTTGTTCCGCTCTTAGAGCAGGCTGGCGTGAACAGCTTTCACGTCACCCTGGCCAACCATTCCGACTTAAGCGATACCATACCGCCGGCCTCACATCCCTATTTTCACGGGCAGGGCTGCTTTTTATCATTCTGTGATGAGGTCAGCCGTCTGACCGATTTACCGGTCTGCGGAGTAGGACGGCTCTGTTCTCCTGATTTCGTGGAAGAACAGTTGAAATCAGGACGAATCCAACTGGCCGCCATGAGCCGCCAGCTGATCGCAGATCCCGAATGGGTTAAAAAAACCGTCTCCGGCGCCGGTTCCCAGATTTTCACCTGCACAGGATGCAACCGGGAGTGCCTGGGAGGTATGCAGGCCCATAAAGGAGTGCATTGTATTCGGGATCGTATTAAAACTATTAAACGAATCACTCAGCCATAAGGCCGGCACCCATATGGATACCGGCCCCATGCCTACAGATTCTCCGCAAACGTCCTGACCTGTGCAAGCGCCGCGGACTGATAGATACTTCCCTTCTCCACCATACCAGGCGCCGTAAAAGCTCCTTTATTCTCCCACTTTAAGTAATCGCAGATGTCCTTTAACTGGGCCTGGGCCGCGTTATAGACTCCCGGTGAGCCGGAATCCAGCAGCATGGCCGCCGAAGTGATGTGAAATCCCGTTTTGGCGCACGCATACATCCGGTCGATGAAGCACTTGATCTGTGCGGATATATCAAACCAGTAGATAGGCGACGCCAGCACCAGCATATCCGCTTTATGTACATCCTGCAAAATCTCGTTCATATCATCATTCTGCACACAGACGCCGTCATGGGTAAAACAGTGCTCGCAGGCCAGACAGGGGCCTACCTTCAGCCGGCTTAACTTCCGCACGGTCACCTCGTGGCCGCTCTCCTTCGCGGCCTGAGCAAATGCATCCGCCAAAATCTCTGTGTTACCGCCTTTTCTCGGGCTCCCCGTTACTACTAAAATGTTCATATTAAAGCCTCCTTCTCCGCTGACCTGCCATGATGCTTCTATGATTAGTATAGGTGGATTGGGGCTGTTTTTCAAGTGTTTTCGGGTGTCTTATTTATTCATTTCCCGACAAGGGACCTTCTCCGAAATAGTATTGTCCGGAAGATCCGATTGTTCTCATAAACGTTCTTATATAGTTGGTCAATTCTTCCTCCACACCCATGCAGAGATGCATATAATCCACTTCCGGATTTTCATTCATCTGCTTCTCGATTGACTGGATCCCTATGCCAAATGCATCCGTACACACATTCACCTTATTAATACCGCATGCTACAGCTTTCTTTAAATTCTCTTCTCCTGCACCTGAACAGCCATGCAGTACAAGGGGCATGTTAAGAATCTTTTTCAAAAGACGTATTCTTTCAAAATCCAGTTTAGGTGTCTTTCCTTTTGGATAATTCCCATGCGCAGTACCTACTGCCACTGCTAGTGCATCGACACCGGTTCTGTCTGCAAACTCCTTCGCCTGACCAGGCTCCGTATAGAGCCCGCCATTTTCGTCATCACCGTCCGCGGCCTGGCCGACATGGCCCAGCTCTCCCTCCACGCAGATCCCTAATGGATGCGCCATTTCACAAACCAGACGGGTCCTGGCTATATTCTCCTCATATGGAAGCGCGGATGCATCTATCATAATGCTCGAAAATCCCCGTTTCATACACTCACAGATAAAGGTGAAGTCCTGTCCGTGATCCAGATTTAAAGCTACTGGTACCAAAGCACGCTCCGCCAGCCGCCGGATCATGGGTACCATATCTTCCGGATGTGCGTGATTTTTCATCTGTCCCATTCCAATGTTAATGATAACCGCAGAATGTTCTGCCTGGGCGGCATTTACTGCGGCCCGAACCATCTCCATGTTGATACTGTTCATCGCCATAACCGCGTATCCATGAATATGAGCATGCTCTAAAATAGGTTTCATTGATACATACATCGTTTATCTCACCTTTCTTCTGTCATTTTTCCCCACATAGCATCCGGCTTCCATACAATACGTCCACTCACTGCTATCCGGCCCGTTTAACCGCTCCCCCACCTTTTTCTTTATCGCTTCCATCTCCTGATAATTACCGATTCTACTCACGGTATCATAAGATTCCAAACATCTAAGAGCAGTAAACGCAGCCATATCAAGCGCCTTCTCCGGCGTACAGCCCCGTTTAAATGAGTTTAAAAATCCGGCTATCGCCGTATCGCCTGCGCCTGTAGCAGAACGAATCTTTTCAGGCTTATAAGGCGTGCACCACAGTTCTCTTCCATTCCATGATTCCCCCCAGGGACAGTGTTCTCCGGTCTTTAATACCATACCTCTTTTCCCGCATTTTAACAAAACTGCCTTAGTCCCCATTTCCAGCGCACGGTCCGCAATGGTAAGAATAAACTCCTCACCCAACACCTCCGTCATATCCCTTCCCTGATATTGCGCTGCCATCTCCTGATATGTCCGGTGCATAAACAGAAAGACTGCCTCTTCTATACTCGGCATAAAAATATCAATATACGGGAGCGCCTTCTCCAGAATCGGCAGCCAATCCGTCTTACCAGCATCCGTATTTAAATCAGGAAGACTCATGTCAACCGATATTCCCAGCCCATACTGTTTCACCTTTTTCAGCATCCGAATAAATTCTTCTCCAGTCCGATCATACAGAGTTTTCATAGAAGTAGGATATCCAAAATGAAACCAGTCCGCCTTCTTCAGCAAATCCCCCTGAATATCATCCGCCACAAAGGTCTGGGAAGCCCCTCTGCTGTGAATTGTACTTTTATCTCTTCCCGGAACCGCCAAAGCGATACTTGCGGTGGAAGAGATACCCTCTGTCTCCATAATAAGTGAAGGAACGCCTTCCTTTTTCATCATTTCCCGGATCAGGAATCCCGCTCCATCGTCCCCAGTCTTACTTATGAGAAACACCGGTTCCCCCAGCCGGTGCAGAGCAAGTCCCGTATTCCCCACTTCTCCTCCCATGTAGATACGCATCCCCTGACACTCCGTTACCTTTCCCTCTGCCAGCAGCATATCAGAGGTTACAGCGTGCGGAAATACCGGCAGAATATCCAGTACAAGAGACCCGGCAACCACAGTTCTTTTCATCCCTTTACACCTCCTGCCGACAGGCCTTCCACAAACTGATTCTGGTTGAACAGAAATATGATGACCAATGGTATCAGCGCACATACTGCTCCTGGAATCAGGAATTCATAATTATTTCCATAAGAGCTGATTAAAGAAGCAAGTCCCACGGGAAGTGTGTAGGCAGAATCCGTGGTAAACACAATGAGAGGCCACAGAAATGCGTTCCAGTTGCGCAATGCCAGCAGAATGGTCATTGCGCCGAAGGCCGGGCGCATCAGAGGAGTCATAATCTTAAAATAGATGCCAAACTCAGTACAGCCGTCTACTCGGGCCGCATCCATATAATCCTTACTGATTCCGGATACAAACTGCTGGAAGAAAAACATGGCCGTAGGCTGAATCAGGAAGGGGAGAATGGAACCAGTCTTTGTATTGATCAGTTTCATGTTTATAATCATGCGATATAACGGGATAAGAAGAATTTCCAACGGTATCATCATGACAATCATAGTAAGAGTAAACAGAAACTTTTTTCCCTTAAATTTATAAGCTCCCAGCGCATACCCTCCCATAGATGAGAAGAATAAGGAGAGCACCGTCGATACAGCCATAACCAAAATACTGTTCCCATACCATTTTAAGTAAATTCCGGACTTTGTTGTCACTGTATAGATATAATTCTGTATAGAGAGATTATCAAACTGCCAGACCATGGCGATTCCATTTTTAAAAAGTGCACTGGTAGGCTTTAAAGAGGCTATCACCATAAAATATATGGGGAATAGCATCATCACTGCCAGCAGGAGAAACAAAATTCTCACCACAAACCGTATAATTGTTTTTTTCATTTTCAATCCCCCTAATCGTCGTCTCTGAAAAGCCCAAATCCTTTAAGCTGTAAGAGGTTAATAATGAGCACAATACCAAGAAGGACGAATCCGATTGCAGAACCGAATCCCAGATTTCCATACGTAAAGCCCTGTTGGTACAGATATCTGACAATTGTCATCCCCAGGTTTCCCGGCATGGATTCTTTCCAGAATACGTAGCTCTCTCCAAAGGTACGATACCCTTCAAAGATCAGGATAGTAAAGACGTAGATAATAATCGGTTTTAGCAGAGGAATCGTAATATAAAGCAGCTTCTTTAATTCACCGGCCCCGTCAATCTCAGCCGACTCATAGACATCTCTTGGAATTGTCTGGAGACCAGACAGGAAATAGATCATATACAGTCCAGCGCTTTTCCAGGTGCTTAAGACCACCATTAGGGTAATACTCCATTTATAATTCAGCATGAAGTTCTGTGACTCGAAACCAAACACATTTAACAGTGAGTTCATAAACGCATTGCCAGAGTCGGAAAACAGCATCCGGAATACGATACCTGCCACAATCGTTGAGGCCAGTGTCGGAATAAAAAATACAGCCCTGAAGAAATTTTTTCGTTTAAAAAGGCCTGTATTGAGTACAACTGCCAGAATTAACGGAAATACAGTAAGTACAACACATTCGACGGCCGTCACCAGTGTTGTTGTCTTAACCGCTGTGAAAAAGTCTTTATTCCATAAGTTTTTATAATTGTTCAGTCCCACCCAGGTATAGCTGTTAAATCCCTTTAGTTTCTGAAAGCTCATTAAAAAGGAGCTGATAATCGGATATAAATTAAAGATCAGGAACGACAGAATGAATGGGGTAAGAAATATGTAGGGTGCCGCTTTTTTACTGTATGCAAGCTTTTTTAAGTATTTCACAACATCATCTCCTTTTAGAAACGGGTACCGCCAGTCAAGTCAGACGGCACCCGCCCGGATACTTTACTTCTGGGAATTCAGCGTGTCAGCAGCCCTGTCCAGGGCCTCTTTCGGCGTCGATGTTCCGGCTTCAAAAACAGAATACATTACATCGGAGGATACAATATCAAAGGCTTTTGGAACCATTGGATTATTATGGATCGCGTTGGAATTCTTTAAAGAAGCCGCCACATTGCCAAATACATTCTCGTTATTGAAGAATTCCCGTTTTACAGAAAGGGCCTCATCCTCCCATACATCGCTTCTAAATGGCGCAAATCCCAGCTGCAGATAACACTCCTTGTTCGCATCATAGCTCAATTTGCAGAAATATAAAAATTCTTTTGCCAGTTCCTGATTCTCGCACTGATTGGTAATAACTGTTCCGGTTCCACCGGTACAAGCGCTGGTATACTGCTGTCCCTCTTCCCATACAGGCATTGGTCTTACGGCTAAATGACCGCTTAAGTCAGGCATATACTCTTCAAGCCTCGTCATATACCACAGAGGCATAATCAGCGCGCCCATACCATCATTGTTAAAGAATTCATAGAAATTCTCTGAGGTATTGGAGCCGCCCGGCATCGTAACTGCAATTCCATCATCCAGCCAGGACTTTAAATACTCCAGAATTTCCACATTAGTCTCATTATTAATGATGACGTTTCCTTCTGCGTCGAAGAAATCAGATCCTTTCTGAAGTACCATAGACTGGAATGGATACATATCTGTAGTTTCAACAGCCGTCATTGGCTTTCCAGTCTTTTCTGCAACATTCTTCCCAGCCTTAACAAAATCGTCCCATGTTACAATGGAGTCGATATCTACACCTGCTTCTTCCATAATTTTTGTATTGTAAAATACAACATTGGCACCAGCCTGTGTCGGAGATCCGTATAGCTCCCCATTATAAGAGTACATATCCAGCTTACTCTTAATAAACTTGTCTTTTTCATCCTTCACCATATCTGTAAGAGACACAAATGGTATTTCATCAAAATCATAATACACACCAAAGTGGATAATATTAACGTCACAGAAATCGGGTGCTCCCTGCCCCGTCTGCAGTGCTACCAGAAGCTTACTCTGCCTGTCTGACCCACCTACACTGACCAGATCTACTTGAATAGGTCTATCCGGATTTTCTTTATTCCACGCGTCTATTCGAGATCTGTAAAATGCCTCATGAGCAGATATACACCAGAAACTGAAATCGACGGGCTCTGCCTCCGTTTTAGCAGCTTCCGCTGTAGTATCTCCTCCTGCCTCCTGAGTTGTCTCCTTCGCAGCTTCAGCCGTCGTCGGTTCCACCGCCTTTTCCTGGCTTCCACATCCGCTTAAGATTCCTGCTGCCAGCATTGCTCCACACACCAGTGTCATTAATTTTTTCATATCTCCTTCTCCTTTCATTTGTTGTATACATCATCGGATATTTTAATTATTATCACATTTACACAACTTTGTCAAATGTATTTTTATATTTTTATACATTTATTCTATCACATCTTATTATTTAACGGTAATTCCAAATAATGGAAAGAATTTCTCTTGCTTTTTTTTCATCTATGCTATATGATTATTAATCATGAGGATACGTTGTATACATTGTTGTTTTTATTTTATCTTTTAACAGCCACTAAGTGCTCATAACAAGGAGGGAAACATGAAAACTGAACGTTCAGAAAGCGAAAAAGGCCGAAACACATTAAAATACAGCACTTACGAATTTATCAAAAACAAGATTATCTGTTGTGAATATGAACCAGGGACATTTCTGAATGAGGAGATACTCTGTGAAGAAACAGGGGTCAGCAGAACCCCTGTCAGAGACGCGCTCGGAAGACTGGAACAGGAAGGGCTCGTTAAAATCCTTCCCAAAAAGGGAGTTATGATTTCTAATTTATCCATTAATGACATGAACATGACATATGAATTCCGTCTTCTTTTGGAACCATATATCCTAAAGAATTACGGCAATACCCTGGATACGGATGAGACGCTGCGCTACTATCAGCTTTTTTCTGATACAAAGCTTTTAGAAGATAAGTCCCTCTCCGCTACGGCAGATGACGATTTTCATATGTGGATTGTGAACGCCTGCCCAAACACTTATTTTAAAAACAGCTATATTGCTATTCACAATCAAAATCTTCGCTACCGTACCCTGTCTGGTATTCGTTCGAGAGAGAAGGCAGCGGATGAGCAGACCGACCATTTGACAATTTTAAGCGAGTGTCTGAAGGGCAACTGGAATGAGGCTGCAGAAGCCATGCGCCAGCACATTTTAAATTCCAAGGAGACATCATTCCGCCTCTTATTCAGCCAGAATCTGGGAGGGACCTTATGAGCACACTGCGCAACCCGCTGCTGCCTGGCTTTTATCCAGACCCCTCGGTATGCAAAAAGGGGAACGACTATTATCTCGTCACCTCATCCTTTGAATATTTTCCGGGAATACCAATCTTTCATTCCAGAGATTTTGTCCACTGGCATCAGATTGGGCATGTTCTTACCAGAAAGAGTCAGGCAAATTTAGACGGGCTCTTCCCCTCCAGAGGAATCTATGCTGCTACCATACGCTATCATGAAAAGACTGATACATTCTATGTAGTGACTACCCTGGTGGGCAATGCCCCTTATTACGACAATATTAATTTCTATGTCACCGCCTCTGATCCGGCCGGCCCCTGGTCTGATCCTGTGATCATAAAGGGAGCAGAAGGAATCGATCCGACACTTGTATTTGATGGAGATGAAGTCTATTATCTTGGCAACAGAAGGCCAAATCCAGACATCCCGGAATGTGAAAGCCGTCATATCTGGCTTCAGCGCCTGGATCTTCCTACAGGAACACTCGTTGGAGAACGAGTCACACTTTTGGAGCACGGAGCTCTGTATGATGCCGTGGCTCCCGAAGGGCCGCATCTGTATCACATAAAAGACTGGTATTATCTGATCATTGCCGAAGGCGGTACGGACCATAACCACTGCAGCACCGTATTCCGCAGCCGCTCTATCTTTGGACCTTACGAATGCAACCCTCGCAATCCCCTGATCACTCATCGGAACCTGAAACGCGATTATCCAATTAACAGCACTGGTCATGCTGATATTATAGAACTGAACGACGGATCATGGTGGGCTGTTCTTCTGGCCTCACGTCCAGACGGCGGCGATTACCGTAATCTGGGACGTGAAACTTTTGCAGTTCCTATGGTATGGGAAGACGGCTGGCCCGTATTCAGTCCTCAGACAGGCTGCGTGGAATTCTCTTACCCAGGGCCTGATCTTCCGGAATGTATCTGGGAGCCGGAACCGGCGTGCGATCATTTTCTTACACAGGATTTGGGGATGTGCTGGAATATACTAAGAACTCCGGATTATGAAACCTTCAGCTTAAACGATCGGCCCGGTTTCTTAAGGCTGTACCTCAACCGTCACACACTGTCAGAGGCCGCCAGTCCAGCGTTTATAGGAAGACGTCAGCAGCATATGAGCTTTACCGCGAGAACTTTTATGGAATTTATTCCAGCCGCTTTAGGCGAAGCCGCAGGAATTACCATGTTTTATAATAACCAGTTTTATTATTCCCTGATGCTCCAAAGTACAGAGACCGGAGTCTCCATTGTCCTGACACGTCAGATCTGTGGTGACAATACCAGACTGTATTCAGCTCCATACGAAAACGACGGCATTTATTTCAAAATTCATATGAGGTATCAGTCCATTGATTTTTATTTTTCTCAAGATGGTCAGACTTGGATACCGGCCGGAACTACCGTATCCGGTACAATCTTAAATAAAGAGACTGCCGGGGGATTTACCGGAACCTATATCGCACTGTATGCAACAGCAGATGGGAAAGAATCTCAAAATCATGCTGATTTTGACTGGTTTGAATATACCGGAGAAATAAACTAAAAGCCGTCAGGGCAGTGACGTACATTCCTGTAATTCACTGCCCTGACGGCGTTCATTCCCTCTGTTAAGCATAAGTGTCTTATGCCGTCAAAATCTCCACCAGCGCCCCCTTAATCTCCCCATCAATCTCCATCGCCTGCAGCTCCGAAAGAAAGACCTTCAAACTCTTCCCTTCCCTGATCCGCCTGAACAACATTTCCTTTGTCTCAAACGTGGTCTCCGCCTGATTCAGAAACTCAAAGGCAAGCTTCTCCACCGGGTTTTCAGAAAGCTTCATGTTTGTCTCAAAGATTACAACCAGCGTTTCTGCAGTACTAACCTGATCGATCTCCAGGGTCAGTGTTCTGCGGTCCGCATCATAAGACTTTCTGCATGCGGTTTCCCCGCCATTCAGGCTCACACGGCACTCTGCATCCGTCACCGCGGCAAACTCCAGAACGTAATTTCTCTTCTCAGGTATCAGTTCCAGCGCTCCCCTGGCCGAATCAATGGTAAAGGTCTGTTTCTCCCCCTCCCAGTCAAGCTTCATCTCCGTCGTCACGCATACGCCCTGTTCGTAATCACACGTCTCATTGTCATCCTCATACAGCGTAAATGCGCCATCCGCGCCTCCGAAGATCCGGATTCGCAGTGTCTCCGGGTTTTTCGTCACATCGGCGGCCCCGGTGCTGTCCGTCATGGGAATCACACCTCCGGCCTTCACCAGTACCGGAATCGTCTCCAGCGGCCGGTAGAGCTCCATGACTCTTCCGCCTTCATACACCATATGGCTGAAGAAATCGATATAAGTCCCTTCCGGAATCCATGCGCACACCTTTGCCTCGTTGATCTTTTTAATCCTCGGCGCGGTAATGGGCGCCACGATCATCTCGCTTCCGAAATAATACTGATTGGCCGCCTCGTAGGCCTCCGCCGATTCCGGATGCTTATAATACATCGGCATGATCATCGGCTCAGCCGACTCACTCGCCCGGTAGTTCATGGTATAAAGGTAAGGCATCAGACGGTGGCGCAGGCGCAGGAACTCACCCATCACAGCCTCCGACTCCTTCTTAAAGCGCCACGGTTCTTTTCCATTAAACTCGCTGCAGGAACTGTGAAGCCGCATAATCGGAGAAAATACGCCGAACTGCGCCCACCGCGCCTCCATCTCGTCGTCCTTATAGCCCCTCATGTGGCCTCCGATATCATGACTCCACCAGCCATAGCCGATATTGGAAGCGTTCGCCGTAAAATACGGCTGGAAATCGAGGGATTCCCATGTGGTGATGGTATCACCGGAAAATCCTACCGGATACCTGTGGCTCCCCGGACCCGCATACCGGGAAAATGTCATCGGGCGTTTTCCTTCCCTCTTACTGTCCAGAAAATGGTAGTGATTCAGCATCCAAAGCGGATCCAGTCCCGGAATTTTGCTGTTATTCCCCTGCTGCCAGTCCACCCACCAGAAATCCACGCCCATTTCCTCATAAGGATGGTGCGCATACTCAAGATAAGCCTCCAGAAAAGCCGGATCCGCAATATCAAAGTTAATCGGATCTTCCTTCTCCCAGTCCACGCCCAGCGCTCTTGCCATATCCGGATACATTTCCTCAAAGCCCCGGACGCCTTCCGCCGGATGGACATTCAGAGTCGTCCGCATCCCGCGTTTATGAAGCGTCTGAAGAAAACGCTTCGGATCGGGAAACAGGCTGCGATTCCACGTATACCCGGTCCATCCGCTGCCGTATTTCGGATCGATATCCACCAGATGCCAGTCCATATCGATGACAGCCACCGTAAATGGGATATCTTCACGCTCGAACCGGTCCATTAAAGCCAGATACGATTCCTCCGTATACTTGTAGTACCTGCTCCACCAGTTCCCGAGGGCAAAACGAGGAAGCATGGGGGAACGGCCGCTGAGATAGTAAAAGTCCTTCAGGCATTCCAGATAGTCATGGCCGTAACCGAAGAAATAGAGATCCTCGCCCCCGCCGCATCTCGGCTCAACCCAGCCGTCCTCTGTCAGGAGCATGCTTTTTCCATCATCAAGAACAGAATATCCAAACCGGGAAAGGACTCCGTGCTCCAGCTCCGTAGAGCCATCCACCTCGTCAAGCGTTCTTGCGGTTCCCTTCAGATCATGAATTTCCTCAGAGTAATGCCAGATGCTGTGGTATGCGCTTAAGTTCCCGATCACCTGGATGCTCAATCCGTTTTTAGAGAATTTCTTCTCATCATAGATCAGATGAATCCGTTTTGTCAGAATCTCAATCCCGTCTTCCGTCTTAATGACCCGGTACTGGGTTGGTTTAAAATCACGGTTCCACGCCATCTGTGAGGGACGGTCTTCAAAATGGCCGTTTTCCTGATATTCCAGCCGGATCAGTCCGTCTGTCAGCACGCTGATGCGGTAGCAGTCTCCCAGCACTATATTTTCCCCGCAGGCCGCAGGGTTTGTCTTAACCTTAAAAATATCTCTTATCACCATATTCTCCTTCTGCCATTAACCATTCCTGTCTTTAACCCTTCACTGCCGACGCGGCGATTCCTGCGATAAACTGTTTCTGGAAGAATAGGTAAACCGCCAGAACCGGTATGATTGAAATCGTAGTAGCTGCAAACAGTGCGCCGTAATCTGTGGAATACTGCCCGTTAAACATCTTAAGACCAACGGACAAAAGCTGTTTTTTGCTGTCATCAATAACCAGATAAGGCCAGAGGAAATCTTCCCACGCCCATAAAAACTGGAATATGGCAATACTGGAAATCCCGTTCTTTGACATGGGGATCACAATCTTATGGAAAATATAAAACTCATTTGCCCCGTCAATTCTGGCGGCCTCCAGTATTTCATTGGGCACGGATGCAATATGCTGTTTCATCATAAAGATACCGAAGCCGGAAAATGACGCAGGCACGATCAGTGCGGCATAGGAGTTCATCCAGCCAAAGGCCTTAATCATGGAGTATCTCGGAATGATGGTGACACACCATGGAATCATCATGGTCGCCAGCACAAGGCCGAAGAGCGCGTCTCTTCCTTTAAATTTATATTTGCTGAGTACGAATCCGCACAGGGTGCTGGTATAGATCACGATCACCGTGATAGCCAGCGTAATAAAAATACTGTTAGCAAAGAATCTCATGAAGTTAAAATGAGCATTCATGGACACGTAATTCCCCGCCGTAAACAGCTTTGGCAGAAAGGTCTGGTGCAGGGCCACGATCTCACTGTTTTTCTTAAAAGAGGAGGCCAGCATCCATAAAAACGGATACACGGTCACGACTCCCAGTACCAGTAAAACAAGATTCAGTACGATACTGCTTACCTTCTTTTTCATGACATCTCCTCCTTATTCCGAATCCCCGGATACCCGGAATGACAGCCAGGTAAATACCGCGGTGATGACAAACAGTACAAAGGACATCGCGGATGCATATCCGAAATTGTATTTCACGAATGCCTCATTATAAATAATATAAGAGGAGAGGTAGGTGGCTGTTCCCGGACCGCCTTCCGTTAAGATCAACACCTGTACATACGCCTGGATATAGGAAATGATGGACGTAATCACCACAAACAGCGTCATGGGCTTCAACAGCGGAAGTGTTAAATACTTGAAGGTCTGCCAGGAAGACGCGCCATCCACTCTCGCCGCCTCCATGGCATCGCTGGGAAGGGAGTAGAGGCCTGCCATAAACATAACGACCGCATAGCCGAAATCCTTCCAGATCGTCATAATCATAATGGCAAGCAGTGCAGTCTTCGGATTCATCAGCCAGTTGATATCCAGTCCCAGGATCTGGTTGATCGCACCAATCTGCGGATTATACAGGAATTTCCACACAAACGCCACCGCCACCATCGGCGTAACCACCGGCATGTAATAAATTGCGCGGAAAAAGCTTTTATGCTTAATCAGGTTTGAGTAGATCGCTATAGCAATAGCAAGGCCCAGCCCTACACGGAAGAAGATAACAACAACTGAAAATATCAGGGTATTGAGCATGGATTTGCCAAAAAGCGCGCTGGTAAATACACTAACATAATTTTCAATACCATTGAACCGGTAAATGCCGCTCAGCGGATTCCATTCGTGAAAGCTGCCTGCAAATGCGATCCCAATCGGCACCAGCAAAAATACTGTGTAGAACAGAATCATTCCGGTTACTGTGATATTGCGGAGCAGGATCTCGCTTTTGCTCTGCAGGGGATTTGTTTTTCGGAACATGATTTTCCCTCCTCTACTCCGCGTATTTATAAAGGCTTTCTACTGATTCAAAACTGCTGTTCTTCATATCGTTATGTATGGTCGCTTCCGCCTCAGCCAGCGCATCGTCAATGGACATGCCGTTAAAGAATACATTTTCACCGGCGGTCTTTAAAGATGTCTCCATGGTCGCCGGCATCGGGCCCGGCCAGATGTAACGGTCGATATGATCGGCCAGAACCGCCATAGACGGATTAGCCAGAATCTCCGCATCCTCAGCCAGTGATTTCTTCGCCGGGAAGGTGCTCATGGCAATGTTGAACTTCTTCTGAATGTCATTGTTTGCCAGGAAATACTTCACAATATCCTGTGCAACGGCCTGCTGATCCGCCGGAGCATTCTTATTGATACCAAATGTAGACTCGCCGTTATACCGGTTATAAGCATATGGATTTTCCGCAAATACCGGAATCTCAAAGACGCCAAAGTTGATATCCGGGAAGTTTGTCTTTAACGTATTGTTAAAATGGCCCCACTGGATTGTCATGGCTGACTGTCCCTGTCCAAAGCTGTCCGCGCCCTCTGCTCCGAAATCCTTGGAACCGACTCCGTCAACCTCATATAAATCCACCAGAAGCTGCATAACCTCCTTCATGGCGTCATTATTGACAGTAGCTGTCTTTTTGTCATCTTCGAATAAATCCTGGCCCAGCTGGTAATTCAAGCCCAGTAGGTAATTCTGATGGAAGGTTCCGTTAAAGTTTAACCCGGCCTGTACAAAGCTGTTTCCCTCTTTGATTGTCAGCTTCTTCGCCACTTCCCGCATCTCATCCCAGGTCTTTGGATAATCCGCGTCTGTGAGCCCCGCGGCCTCCCACATGTCCTTGTTATAGTAAACAGAGCCTGTCATGATGCCGTAGTCAATATAGTAAACCTTGCCGTCGATGACATGGGCGCTTACGCCGTTAAAATCCGCATCCAAATCGTCTGATGATACCTCATACGGGGCCATATAGTTAATCAGGTTTTCATGCTGACTGTTATGTACATTGAAAATTGCAGGTCCGTTTGCACCGCCAAGTGAAAGAGGAAGTTTTGTCCAGTAGTCGTCCCATGGATTGTTGACCAGTTTGATGGAAACATTGGGGTGAATTGCCGTATAACCGTCGATCAGCTCCTGAAACAGATTGTCACTGCCCCATTCCCAGAATTCAACGGAAATGTCTTTTCCATCGTTAATTGGCTGCGACGGATCATACTTTACCGTATCGCCAAACGGTTCTGTCGGCACGTTTACTGCTGCGTTTGCCGTTGCGTTCTCCGCAGCCTTTTTTCCGTCCGAGCTGCCGCATCCTGTAAGACTTGTTACCACCATCGCCGCCGCCAGGCCGGCTGCTATCCAGCATTTCTTCATTTTAAACTCCTCCTTGTTCTTTTCGCGTGGTCACCGCTTCAGTCTCTGTTTTCTGAAAATTTTCTAAAAACGGTAATCGCTGCAATTGGTTTCGTTAAGGTTTAGCGTTAAATCTAACATGAGAATACCACTCGAACAAGCTACTGTCAATATTATTTTTGTATTTTGTCATATTTAAATAGTTTAAACGGGTTTAAACTATGCACTTATACCAAAACTCGTCAAAATACATTTGCGTTTTTCAACTTCATAGTGTATAATATATTTAGCGCTAAATATATTTTAAGAAATGGGGATAAAAACATGACATTAAAAGATATTGCAGAAAAAGCCGGCGTCAGCATGATGACCGTGTCCAACGTAATCAACGGAAAGCACAGCCGCGTATCTGCCGCAACCATAGAAAAAGTAAATTCCATTATAAAAGAGTACAATTACGTTCCGAACCTGTCTGCAAGGAGCCTGACGGTCAAATCCTCTCATATTATAGGAGTTATCGTTCCCCTGGATGACAAGGAGGACAGCGGAACTTCGGTTAGCTACTTTGACAATCCGTACGTCAGCTCCATGATCGGTGTGATTGAAAGAGAGCTGCGTGACAACGGATACTTCGTCATGATACGCGCAGTCCGGTCTCAGGATGATTTGTCTATATTGATGCGCAACTGGAACGTTGACGGCGCAATCTTTCTCTATCCCCGCCTGGGAGACCGTTTTGAGGATTCCATCAACGCGATTGTTGCAGAGACTCATCTTCCCGTAGTCCTTTTCGACGCGAGAACAGACAATCCGGAGGTCATCAATGTCTGTTCCGACGACCGAAAGGGCTGTTACCTCTCGACTCGCTATCTCATTAACCGCGGACATAAAAAAATTGCCTTCGTGGCAAATTACGAAGGCAATCCTCTTTTAACAGACCGATTTGAAGGCTACCGGACCGCCATGGAAGAAAGCGGACTCGGATGTGATCCCGACTGCATCTTTTCCTATTCTCCCTCATACGAGGAAGGGATCGCCGCCGGCAAGGCCATCGCGGCCAGCGCCCTTAAGATCACCGGGCTTGTCACCACGGCCGATATCTGCGCCATCGGCATCATGGAGGGCGCCAGACTGGGGGGCCTGCGGATTCCCACGGATCTCTCCGTCATCGGCTACGATAACCTGGCAGTCTCCACCTACACGACGCCGAAGCTGACGACAATCTCACAGAATGTCATCAAGAAGGCAGAAACAGCCATGGAACTGCTGCTGGAGAAACTCCGCACCGGACATGTGGAACAGCCGCATGTCCAGTTGGATGTGGAGCTGGTGGAGCGGCAGTCTACGCTGTCGCTGCTGTAATGCCTGAGGTCAGCGGGCCATCAGCCGGGCCTTAAAAAACGGAGAGCTTTATGCTCCCCGTTTTCTGTCCATTACTTTACAATATACAACTGCCACGATCGTACTGGCCAGCGTAGCCACAATTGCCGGTCCTACCACTGCCGCCGGATTCGTGCTCCCATACTGACTCCGGTACGCAATCATGTTGACCGGAATCAGCTGAAGGGATGAGATATTAATAATTAAAAACGTACACATTTCATTGCTGGCTGTTCCCAGTGGTACGGCGCGCGGTGACTTCTGCATCTGGCGCTTCTTAGAGCCATCCAGGCTATTTTTCCCTGATTCTGTCTGCTCTTCCTCCCGCCGCTCCTCCTCCAGCTCCTGGAGGGATTCCATGGCCTTTAACCCGGCCGGCGTAGCAGCCCAGCCCAGGCCCAGGATGTTGGCAATGATATTCGTGGCGATGTGATCCATGGCGGGATGATCCTTCGGTATTCTGGGAAAAAGGAAACGAAGCACCGGCCCCATCCTCCGGGACAACCGTTCAATCAGGCCGGACTTCTGCCCGATCTCCATGATCCCGGTCCAGAAGGACATCACTCCCAACATTGTGATACACAGCATGACGGCTTCCTTTGCCGACGAGAGCGCCCCGTCGGTAACCGCGCTTAAATTTCCATGGAACGCCGCCCATAAAACGCCTACCACCATCATAAACGCCCAGAGATAATTTAACATACTAATTCAACCGCCGTGGTGATTTTATTGCTATTTTATGATTTCCGAAATTGTTTTATAACCGAATATTATTTAACTTTTTTCTGTTTCGCTGTGATAAATCCGTTTTCTTTTATTCCCCCATCAAATCCCTCATTACCTCATCCACCGTTTCAATCCGCTCCGCTCGGAACGCATTGCTTCCGCAGAACACAAGCCCTTCATCCGTATTCCCTTCCGCGGAATTCACCAGTGCCTTGGTGATACAGTAGGGAATCGTCTTCTTATCGCATTTCTCGAGACACTGGTAGCAATGTTCCAGCTTAAAGGGAGTCTGGCCGACACCGCTTAAGAATGCGTTATTGATCGCCCGTCCGGGCATGCCTACGGGACTCTTTGTGATTACGATATTTTCCTTTGACGCGTGAAGATACGCCTGCTTAAATTCGTCCGGTGCGTCACATTCCTCTGTGGTCACAAAACGCGTCGCCACCTGGACGCCGTCGGCTCCCAGCTCCATCTGATGCATCACATCCTCATGGCTGTAGATTCCGCCCGCCGTCACGACAGGAATCTCTGTCTGGTACTTCTCGGCATACTCTCCAACCAGGCGGATAATTCCTCTGACCTCTTCGTCGTAGGCAGCCTGATCATACGTGTGTTCCACCTCCACAGTATCCACGCCCAGTGTCTCCAGGGATTCACGGGAAAAGCCCAGGTGGCCTCCCGCAAGCGGCCCCTCTACCACGACCAGATCGGGAACGCGGTGAAACTTGCGGTCCCACATCTTTAAGATTACCATGGCAGACTTGACAGAGGATACGATCGGGGCGATCTTTGTCTTTACTTTTTCCCCGGCTGCGCCCATCTCTGCCGCAGCCTCGGCCAGATATGCCGGAAGGCTGGCGGGAAGACCGGCTCCGGAGATAATAATATCCGCTCCTGCCTTAACCGCTTCCTTCACATACAGTGCGTAGCTCTTCGTCGCCACCATAATATTAAATCCGATCACGCCTTCCGGGGATATCCCCCTGGCCTTCTTAAATTCTTTTCCGATCGCCCGGAGATTCGCCTCCAGCGGATGGTCTGCAAAATCCGGTTCCCGGAAACCGATCTGTGCGGTAGAGATAATCCCCATACCGCCAGCCCTGGCCACAGCGCCCGCCAGGGAAGAAAGGCTGATTCCAACTCCCATTCCGCCCTGTATAACTGGCTTCGGAACCACAAGTTCTCCTATTACCAATGGTCTTAAATTTCCCATCACATTCTCCTAAATCTGTCATATCGCCCGGAGGCAATTTCTTCTTTCGGCACAGCGGCGTATTTTATGAAAAATGTCTCCATGGCGCTGTCCATTTCCTTCGCCAGTTCCGCTAAATTCTCCGCTGCAGCCGGTTCTTCCTCAGCTATGATTCTTTCGATCAGGCCCAGTTCCATTAAATCCCTGGCGGTGATCTTCATGACTCGAGCCGCGTCGCTGGCCTTCTTGCTGTCCTTGTAAAGGATTGAGGCAAAGCCCTCCGGCGACAGAATCGAATAGATTGCATTTTCCAGCATCCAGACCTCATTGGCGACTGCCAGCGCCAGCGCGCCGCCGCTTCCGCCTTCTCCAATGACGATGGAGAGAATCGGAACGGTTATGTCTGCCATTTCAAATAAGTTTCTGGCAATCGCCTCGCCCTGTCCCCGCTCTTCCGCTTCCAGCCCGCAGAACGCGCCCGGCGTATCCACGAAACAGATAATGGGACGGCCGAAGGTTTCCGCCTGCTTCATCAGACGAAGCGCCTTCCTATAGCCCTCCGGAGAAGGCATGCCAAAGTTGCGTTTGATATTGTCCTTCGTATTCTTTCCCTTTTCCTGGCCGATCACTGTCACTGGCATACCGTGGAAAGAGGCGATACCGCCCACAATTGCGCCGTCGTCGCCAAAGTAACGGTCCCCATGGAGTTCCATAAAATCGTCAAATACCGCGTTTATATAATCGCTGGCCACGGGACGTTCGGAGCTTCTGGAAAGCTGAACGGTATCCCATGGGCTCTTTTTATTTCTGCAAAACTTCGTCTTTTTCTCTTTTCCACTGGCTGCTTCGGATTGTCCGCAGTTATCCACATGGAAAAATAAGTTTTCACCGTTCTGCTCCTGATCTGGTGAGCGGTGAAGCTTTAAGATCGCAGAAATGGCATCTTTCATCTCTTCCCGCTTCACGATCTTATCCACAAAGCCGTGATCCTGCAAAAATTCAGAACGCTGGAATCCCTCCGGCAGCTTCTGTCCGATGGTCTGCTCGATGACCCTGGGGCCTGCAAAGCCGATTAATGCGCCCGGTTCTGCCAGAATGATATCGCCCAGCATGGCAAAGCTGGCCGTCACGCCTCCGGTGGTCGGATCGGTCAGAACGCTGACAAACAGCTGGCCTGCCTTGTGATGGCGCTTTAAGGCCGCGGAGGTCTTTGCCATCTGCATCAGGGATACAATTCCCTCCTGCATTCTGGCTCCTCCGGAACAGGCGAAAATGACAACAGGGAGCTGCTCCTTAGTGGCTCTCTCCACTGCTCTCGCTATCTTTTCACCCACCACATGGCCCATGCTGCTCATGATAAATCTGGCGTCACAGACACCGATTACCGCAGGCTCTCCGCCTATGGTGCATTTTCCGGTTACGATCGCTTCGTTTAACTTTGTCTTCTCCCTGGCCGCCTCGATTTTCTTTTCATATCCTGGAAAATCCAGCGGGTTCGCAAATTCCATCTCCTTATCCCATTCCTCAAAGCTTCCTGCATCCGCAGTCATCTCGATTCTGCGATAGGCGTGGACCCGGAAATAGCCTTTGCATTTGGGACAGATATAGAAATTACTTCTCACATCTTCCGCGTAAATGGGCTGACCGCATTTGTTGCACTTTCTCCACAGACCAGCCGGGATGTTTGGTTCGTCTGTTTTGTCGGGTGTTTTGTATTTGCTGTCGATCAGTGTGTATGTTTTTTTAAACATGTCTCTTAACATGGGGTTTGCTCCTTTATGAAAAAATGAGGATAGGGGGAGGGAGATGCATGCGTAGTGTTTGTTAGGAGGATTCATCCGCAGTGGACAGCCCTGAAACGCCTCTGGCGTCCCAGGGCTGTCGGGCATTCGCCCCATACCCAGATGAAACTTCACATTTTCAGATACAAGCGAGCTTGCATCTGAAAATGCGAAATTTCATCTGGGTGCACTGCTCATTGCTTACGCAAAGTACTTCGTTATAAAATCCGTATCAATGTCTCCATCCTGATACGCTTCATGACTCAATATATCAAACTGGAAGTCCACATTTGTCTCGATTCCCTCTATAATCAATTCGCCCAGCGCACTCCGCATCTTGGCAATCGCCTCGGTGCGGTCTTTTCCATGGACGATCAGTTTCATCAGCATGGAATCGTAGTTTGCCGGTACTTTGTAGTCGTTGTAAATATGTGTGTCCACACGGACGCCGTTGCCGCCTGGGACGTGGACATTGGTGATCAGTCCTGGACATGGCATGAAATTCTTTTCCGGATTTTCCGCGTTGATTCTGCACTCGATGGCGTGGCCCGTGATCTTTACGTCTTTCTGGGTTACGCTTAAGGGCTCTCCCGCTGCCACACGGATCTGTTCCTTGATTAAATCCAGCCCGGATACCAGCTCTGTTACCGGATGCTCTACCTGAATTCTGGTGTTCATCTCCATGAAATAGAAGTTCTTGTGCTTATCTAAAAGGAATTCTATGGTTCCGGCGTTTTCGTAGCCGACGGATTTCGCCGCCAGTACCGCGGTCTCCCCCATCTTCCTCCGAAGCTCTTCTGATATAGCCGCAGAGGGGGATTCCTCCAGTACCTTCTGGTGGCGCCTCTGAATAGAACAGTCACGTTCACCTAAATGCACCACATTGCCGAACTTATCCGCCATGATCTGGAACTCGATATGCCTCGGCTTCTCAATGTATTTCTCAATATACATGGTGTCATCGGAAAATCCCTTGATGGACTCCATCTGCGCATTCTGGAAATTAGCATCGAAATCTTCCGATCCACGGGAAATACGCATGCCCTTTCCGCCGCCGCCTGACGATGCCTTAATCATCACCGGATATCCGATCTTTTCCGCTACGAGGCGCGCCTCTTCCACTTCGTGAACAGCCTCCTTACCACCCGGAACGACCGGGACACCGGCCTCCATCATGGTCTTTCTCGCCTCAGATTTATTGCCCATCTTGTTGATAATATCAGCGGAGGGACCGATAAATGTTATATTGCATTTTTCACATAATTCTGCAAATCTGGCATTTTCCGAGAGAAAACCAAAACCCGGATGGATAGCATCTGCCTTCATGGCCACCGTCGCAGTCAGGATCCGTTCCATGTTTAAGTAACTCTGGGTGGAAGGAGCCGGACCGATGCAGATGGCCTCGTCTGCCAGAAGTGTATGCAGACAGTCGCGGTCCGCCTCAGAATAGACCGCCACGGTCTTGATTCCCATTTCCCGGCACGCCCGGATTATACGCACCGCGATCTCGCCGCGGTTTGCAATTAATATTTTATCAAACATATGACGACCACCTATCCAATCATAAATGTCAGTTCCGCGGAAGCGGCGATTTTTCCGTCAACCGTTGCTACAGCCCTGCCGATGCCTACCGGCCCCTTGCGCTTGATGATTTCACATTCCAGACGCATACGGTCGCCGGGAACTACCTTATATTTGAACTTTGCCTTGTCGATTCCGCCAAAGAATACCAGCTTTCCCTTATTGGCCTCTTCGCTTAAGATCGCGACGGCTCCGACCTGTGCCAGCGCCTCAATTCTCAGCACGCCCGGCATAACCGGTTCCTGCGGGAAATGTCCCTGGAAATACGGCTCATTAAACGTAACGCATTTATATCCTACGGCGCGGACGCCCGGTTCCAGCTCTTCAATGCAGTCTACCAGCAGAAACGGGTGCCTGTGCGGAATAATTTCTTCAATTTCCTTAATACCTAACATGACTCTCTCTCCTCTTTATGAAAAAAGAGCCTCAACCAATTTAATACCCTGTCATTCCTTAAAAATCGGCTGAACCTCTTTTCAACTTTTTCTTTCCTGTCAATCACAGCCCTGTATCGCTTCTTACCGGATTCTGAACAGGGGCTGGCCATACTCCACCACGTTTTCGTTGCCGACGAGAACGGCTTCCACAATGCCGTCAAACTCGCTCTCTATCTCATTCATCAGCTTCATGGCTTCGATGATTCCAAGGGTCTGGCCCTTCTTTACCGCATCCCCCACCTTGACGAACGGTTCGGCATCCGGTGAAGAGGAATTATAGAAGGTTCCCACTAACGGTGACGCCACGATCTTATCGGAGTCAATGGCTGCGGCCGTGTTTTCCACACTCTGCGCGCCTTCGCCGCTGCCGGCCGGCGCAGTATATTCCGCTGCCGGAAGCGCTGCCATTTCTACTGCCACGCCTGCTGCCGGTATCATCTGCTGCACCGCGCTGTTTCCCGCTACGGTTATAATCTGTTCTTTTTCCTTTTTAATGGAAAGCTTCAAGCTGCCTTCCTCTATCTTAAAGCTGGTCAGGCCATTCTCTGAAACCGCCTGCATCAGTCTGATGATATCATTGATCTCCATATCCGGCCTCCTACTGTTCGAACTTTTTCACTAAAATACTGGCGTTATGACCGCCGAAGCCAAGAGAGTTGCTAATTGCCACATTGACATCACTGGAAACGCCCTCGCCCTTCGTGTAGTCTAAATCGCATCCTTCACCCTCAGTCTCAAGGCCCGCTGTCGCATGAACAAATCCATCCTGGATTGATTTCACACAGGTGATGAATTCCACGCCGCCTGCGGCCCCCAGAAGATGGCCGATCATGGACTTGGTAGAATTGATCTTAACCTCCCTCGCATGGTCTCCGAGCGCTGATTTGATCGCCATTGTCTCGAATAAGTCGTTGTGATGCGTGCTGGTTCCGTGTGCGTTGACGTAATCCACGTCTTCCGGTCTGATACCGCCGTCCTGGATGGCATTCGTCATCGCTCTGGCCGCACCGCTTCCGTCCTCGGCCGGGGATGTGATATGGTACGCGTCACAGGTTGAGCCGTATCCGATCACCTCGGCGTATATCGTCGCATTTCTTGCGACTGCATGCTCCAGGGACTCCAGAACCACAACACCGGCGCCTTCTCCCATGACGAAACCGCTTCTGTCCTGATCAAACGGGATAGACGCGCGCATCGGATCCAGAACAGTGGTAAGCGCTGTCAGGGATGTAAATCCGGCCACACCGATCGGTGCTATGCTGGCTTCCGTTCCACCGGCAACCATTACATCCGCCTCACCGTACTGGATGGAACGGAACGCTTCACCGATCGAATGAGTACCTGTCGCACAGGCAGTTACCACGTTAAAGCATTTTCCCTTTAATCCGAACTGGATCGCCACATTACCGGCAGCCATGTTGCAGATCATCATCGGTACCAGCAGCGGATTTACACGGCCCGGTCCCTTTTCCAGGAGCTTACTGTGTTCCCGCTCCATAGCCTGAAGGCTTCCGATTCCCGATCCCAGACATACGCCTACACGGTACGGGTCCTCCTGTTCCATATCAATACCGGAATTCTCCAGCGCTTCCTTCGAAGCGGCTACGGCAAACTGGGAGAAACGTTCCATGCGCTTAGCAGCCTTCGGATCCATATAATTCTTAGGATCAAAATCCTTTACCTCGGCCGCAAGCTTTGCCTTATATTCGGTTGTATCAAACTGGGTAATCGGTCCGATTCCCACCTTTTTCTCTTTCAGTCCGTTCCAGAAACTCTCTACATCATTTCCGATCGGTGTAATTGCTCCCATACCTGTTACTACAACTCTTGTCTTCATGTCGCTCTCTCCTTATTACATTATAACTCTTGCCCAACCGTGCATCTGCTGAATAGTTACGTTACATCGCCATTCCGCCGTCCACGCTGATCACCTGGCCGGTAATGTAGCCTGCCGCGCCGGAGGCCAGAAATGCCACTGCACCGGCAATATCTTCGGTGGTTCCAAAATGTTTCATCGGGATCTGTTCTGTCGCACCCGCCTTTACGGCATCGGACAGCACCTCCGTCATCTCTGTCTCAATAAATCCAGGCGCTACCGCGTTCACGGTAATGCCCCTGCTGGCCACTTCTCTGGCAAAGGATTTTGTCAGTCCGATTACCCCGGCCTTGGCTGCGCAGTAATTGGCCTGCCCCGCATTGCCGAGCACACCGGAAACGGAAGAAATATTGATGATTCTGCCGCCTCTCTGTTTGATCATCTGGCGGGCTACATGCTTCATGCAGTTAAATACGCCCTTTAAGTTGGTATCGATAACTGCGTCGAAATCGCCCTCGGACATCTTCATCAGCAGATTATCCTTCGTGATTCCGGCGTTATTTACCAGAATATCGATAGAGCCATACTTCTTTATGACGCCGTCCATCATAGCCGCAACGCTCTCAAAATCAGACACGCTGCACTGGATGGCCTCCGCATGGCCTCCGCCTGCCGTAATCTCATTTACTACTTCTTCCGCACGTTTCGCGGAACCATTATAATTGACAATGACAGTCGCGCCTTCCGCGGCCAGACGGAGCGCGATCGCCCGCCCGATTCCTCTTCCGGCTCCGGTCACAACAGCTGTTTTTCCTTCTAACATTCCGGCATCCTCCTCGCTATGAGCACTTAGCGCCTGTCTTTTAGGCGCTTACGTGCGATGCATGTCACCTCCACTTGGTGAGGTCCTTCACGAACCTAGTGGAGTGACTCGCTATAGCTTTTCAATATCTTCCAGTTTTTCTATATTAATGACTTTTACATCTCTTGTTATCTTTCTCATGAATCCGGCCAGAGTCTTTCCCGGCCCGATTTCTATAAATGTATCCACTCCATCCTGCAGCATGGTTTCCACACTCTGCTGCCATCTGACGGAAGAAGACACCTGTCTCTCTAAAAGCGGTCTCACATCCTCTGCCTTCGTCACATACTGAGCCGTGACATTAGCCACATACGGGATAACCGGGGTGTTGATGCGGGCATCGGCCAGAACCCCGCCCAGCTTCCGTCCGGCGTCCGCAAGCATGGCAGAATGGAACGGTCCGCTGACATTTAACAGGACGGCACGCTTTGCACCAGCTTCCAGGAGCTTCTCATTGGCCGCTTCCACGGCTTCCTTCCGTCCGGAGATCACGATCTGTCCCGGGCAGTTGTAGTTGGCGATGGAAACGCCGTCGATCGCGCTTATCACTTCTTCAATCTTAGACGCGTCGAGGGCCAGGATGGCGGCCATGGCTCCGAGTCCAACCGGAACCGCCTCCTGCATAAGGATTCCCCTCTGTCTTACGGTACGGATCGCATCCGCGTCGCTCATCACGCCCGCGGCGGCAAGCGCAGGATATTCTCCCAGGCTCAGTCCGGCAGCCACATCGGGCTTCACGCCTTTTGCCTCTTCCAGGACACGCATCATGGCGATGCTGGTGGTTACCATGGCGGCCTGTGTGTATTCCGTGATATCCAGTCTGTCGTTCTTTTCAAAACACAGCTCCGGCATGGAAAAACCAAGCAGCTCTGACGCCATGTCAAAGAGCTCTTTTCCGGTCTTTGTATTCTCATAAAAATCCTGGCCCATACCACAGTACTGTGCGCCCTGTCCCGGGAAAATAAATGCAGTCTTGCTCATAATCCGTAACTCCTTTTTCAATTATCGGTTCAGCAGTTTCTCCGCCTGTTCCATCATTTCGTCAATCATTTCCTTACAGGTCTGTTTCTTATAAATCATACCTGCGATCTGTCCTGCCATGACGGTACCGTTCGTGATATCGCCTTCCTGTACGGCCTCTCTCAGCTTTCCGAGAGTTAAGTATTCCAGTTCCTCGAAGCTCTTGCCTTCCTGCTCCAGCTTTACGTATTCCCTGGTCATCTGATTCCTTAAGCATCTGACCGGATGGCCGTGGGAGCGTCCCGTAACCGCCGAATCGATGTCCTTTGCCTTGATAATGCGCTGCTTGTAGTTCTCGTGAACAATGGATTCATCCGAAACCACAAATCTCGTGCCGATCTGTACCGCCTCTGCTCCGAGCATAAATGCCGCGGCGATTCCGCGTCCGTCACCGATACCGCCGGCCGCGATAACCGGTATGGATACAGCGTCCACAACCTGCGGAACCAGTGTCATCGTTGTCTGCTCACCGATATGACCGCCGGATTCGCATCCTTCCGCCACAACCGCATCCGCGCCGTAGCGCTCCATTCTCTTAGCCAGTGCTACAGAAGCCACAACCGGTATAATTTTGACCCCGGCGGCCTTCCACATCTCAATATATTTCTCCGGGTTTCCGGCTCCGGTGGTTACCACACCGATTCCTTCCTCCACGACTACCTTTGCTATCTCATCGGCATGAGGGCTCAGCAGCATGACATTGACTCCGATTGGTTTCTTTGTCAGCGCTTTTGCCTTGCGGATCTCCTCTCTGACCACCTCGGCCGGTGCGTTTGCACCGCCGATCAGTCCCAGCCCGCCAGCTTCCGATACAGCCGCCGCCAGATGATGTTCCGCAACCCAGGCCATTCCACCCTGAATAATCGGGTGTTTAATTCCTAAAAGTTCCGTTATTCTGGTATTCATCAGCCTTCCACGCCCTTTGCTTTTAAGTAGTCCATAACCGCGCTTACGGTCGTCAGCTTCTCTAAATCCTCAGAAGGAATCTCGACTGAATACTCATCCTCCAGAGCCATAACAAGTTCGAATAAATCCAGGGAATCCGCTCCTAAATCCTCTTTAAAGGAAGACTCTGCCAATACGGCCTCTGCGTCTACATTTAACTGCTCTGCGATAATTTCTTTCATCTTCTCTAACATGGTTTCATTCTCCTCTTCATTTTCCATCTTTTATTCCATTGATTTTTTAATATTTATCTAATTACTTTGATTTTCAAAGTATTAGTCTTTTTAATTACCACTCCAGAAGAGTGGTTCCCCAGGTCAACCCTGCACCAAAACCGGCTAAAAGCAATTTGTCGCCCGGTTTCAATTTTCCTTCGCGGTTCAGCTCATCTAAAAGGATGGGCACCGACGCTCCGGAAGTATTACCATACCGCTCTAAATTCGCTGGAAACTTTTCCATCGGTAATTTAAGTCTTTTCGCTATGGATTCGGAAATCCGGTAATTGGACTGATGCAGAATAAAATATTTAATTTCTTCTAATTCGGTTCCGCTCCCGGCAATCGTCTTCTTAATTGCCTCCGGCACGGTCTTAACCGCAAATTTAAAAACTTCCTGGCCATCCATGGTCATATAGCCTAATTCTGGTTTCTTTCCTGTCAGGAAATTTCCCGTAGTGCGTCCGCCGCATTTTAAAACGTCGCCTTTCGTTCCGTCCGCACCCATGGTCAGCCCCATGATTCCGGTGTCCTCTGCCCTCACGACAGCCGCTCCCGCACCGTCTCCGAAGAGAACGCAGGTACCCCGGTCGTTCCAGTCCACCAGCTTGCTGAGTGTATCCGCTCCGATCACAAGCCCCGTCCGGTAGATTCCCGCCGTCAAAAAGCTATGTACCGTGTTTAAAGCGAAGACAAATCCCGAACACGCGGCGCTTAAGTCAAACGCCACCGCATTGACCGCGCCGACCGCGGCCTGTACCTCGCAGGCACCATTTGGAAAACAGCAGTCTCCCGAGGAAGTGGCAAGGACGATAATGTCCAGTTCTTCCGGTTTTATTCCGGATTGTTCAATCGCCAGCTTCGCCGCCTCCGCCGCCAGATCGGAGGTTCCTGATTCTGCTGCCGCAATCCTTCTTTCCCGGATTCCGGTTCTCGGTCTGATCCATTCGTCGCTGGTATCCACGATCTTTGCCAGATCATCATTGGTTACCACCTGTTTCGGTACAGCCGAACCTGTTCCTATAATTCTAGTCGTCATAATTTCCCCCATTCGTGCTGTGATTCACACATCCAGGTAAATGGGAAAACCCGTGGTTTTCACCTGTCTCTGATATTTTTCGTTTCAAATATTTTGATATTCAAACCAATTCTATACAATCCCGATTCGTTTGTCAAGAAAAATTTTTAAAATAACAGCCGCCTGTGATATGCCACATCGTTCAAGAAATTTTTTCGGACAAATGGTAAAATAGAACAACAAACAGAAAAGGAAGTAAGACAAATGGATTTACAGAACGAAAAATGTGTCATGGTCATCGACGAGACACTCCCCACCGGCCTGATTGCCAACACCGCCGGAATTATGGGAATCACGCTTGGCAAAGAGATGCCGGATACCGTGGGGCCTGACGTCACGGACAAGACAGGCTGCTCCCACCGGGGCATCATCCAGTTCCCTGTCCCCATACTAAAGGCTGACGGAGCCAAAATACGGGAGCTCCGGAAACAGCTTTACCGGCCGGAATATGCGGAACTGACTGTGGTGGATTTCTCCGACACGGCACAGAGCTGCAAGACCTACGATGAATTTATTGATAAGGCTGCCGCCACCGAGGAAGATACTTTCTCTTATCTCGGTATTGCCATCTGCGGACCTAAAAAAGCGGTGAATAAGCTGACAGGGAATCTCCCGTTGCTTCGATAAATGAACATGTGTTTCAGGTATTACCCCAACACCAATATGCAAAGAGGCCGGATCTTTGGAATCCAGCCTCTTTGCATCTTTAACTGTTAATTCGTATCTCTTCCGACTCACCCTTTAATCGAATACATACTTCTCAATCGCATACGCCACACCGTCTTTGTCATTACTCAGCGTCACAAAATCGGCGTACTTCTTTACTTCCTCCCACGCATTCCCCATTGCCACGCCCATTCCGGCATATTGGATCATGGAGATATCATTGTCATTATCCCCTGCTGCCAGTACCTGCTCTTTCGATATCCCGTACAGACGGCAAAGACGTTCCACCGTCTCTTTCTTTCCCACGCCGGCCGGCATAACCTCCAGATAGGTATCCTTGGACCGGTATACCTCCATCTGGGGCTGGCCTTCCCGTTCAAAACGCTTCATAAACGCCAGGATACGGTCCGCCTCCGCCATAAGAAGCAGCTTGTGCGGCCCCGTCCCATCTGCCTTCCATCGGTCCATCATGGCCTCCGTATCACAGACTGTCGCCATATAATGCGTAATGAGCCCTTCCTGCCTCGCCCACTCGTCCATTTCGTCCACACACCATTCATCATTCCGGTAGTAGCTCACATGGATTCCCATGGAATCGGCAAGCCTGCTGACCTCCCGGACCAGCGGTGTCTCCAGCGTCTTACTCTCGATGACCGTTCCGTCCCCCGACAGTATGAGCCCGCCTCCGTAGCAGGCAATGGGATCCTTTAACCCCAGTTCATCCTTTAAAAACACCATGGCCTTCGGCATTCTGGCCGATATGAGTACAACCGGTATCCCTTTTTTGGAGGCCGCCCTGATCACCGTTCTGGTATGAGAGGTAATCTCATGTCTGCTGTTTAATATCGTGCCGTCAATATCGAGGCATATCATGTTACACACCATATCCGTATCCTCTTACTTCATCAGCTGCTGGTAGACATCCCGTTTACTGATTCCCCGGTCCTTCGCCACCATACGCATGGCCTCTTTTCGTTCAATTCCCTGCTTCTCATACAGATCCATATGCTCTTCCAGAGACATCTCCTCAAACGATTTCATCCGTTCTTCCTTTATTTCACCGATACTCTTCCCTTCGATAACAATGACGCACTCGCCTCTCGGATCCTCCGTCTCATAGGCCGCCAGCGCATCTTCAAACGTAGTCTGAAACGCCGTCTCATACCGTTTCGTCAGTTCCCTGCATATGGTGATTCTCCGGTTTCCCAGGGCCTCTCTCAGTTCCTCCAGCGTCCTGACAAGCCGGTGGGGCGCTTCATATATAATGATCGTTCTCGTCTCACGCTTCAGTTCCTCTAAAATCCACTGTTTTTCCTTCTTATCAGAAGGGAGAAATGCCTCAAAGCAGAAACGCCTCGTTGCCAGTCCCGATATGGTCAGAGCCGTAATGCAGGCCGCAGGCCCAGGCAGAGATGTAAGCGGTACTCCCGCCTCATGGCACTGCCTCACCAATTCTTCGCCCGGATCAGAGATTCCCGGTGTTCCCGCATCTGTAATTAATGCGATGGAAACTCCATTTTTCATCTGCTCCACCAGATATCTGGCCTTGTCCACCTTGTTGTATTCATGATAGCTGGTCATGGGCGTCTTAATATTAAAGTGGTTTAACAGCTTAATACTATGCCGGGTGTCCTCCGCCGCAATCAAGTCCACTTCCTTTAATGTATTCAAAACCCGCAGGGTAATATCATCCAGATTCCCAATAGGCGTCGCACATAGATACAGCTTTCCTGTTTTCTGATCCTTTACCTGTTCTTCCATCTTCTTTTCCAACTTTTCTGCTATTTTTCGGGCCGTTTGACCGGCCTGTTTCTTCTATCATTAGTAGATATACTTTAACACAGAGGGCGAGACTTTTCAAGGAAAGGCGGAAATATGGCAGGGCGGAAAACACCAATCCCCTGGTTCTCCGCCCTGCCATATTCACCTAATTCTCCAAATTCTCCCCATTGCTGGCAATACATAATGATCAATTTTTCAATACCCGTAAATATCATAAATCTCCTGCGTATACACCCCCGGCTCCCGATATACCACAATCGGCGCCTCCACCTTAATCATGGATTTACCGCCGCGCACGGCTTCAATCAGGACCATATTGGCCTCTTTGTCCACAAATGGATGGACCATCTTCATCCGCTTCGGCTCCAGCTTATACTTCGTCAGCGCCGTAATAATTTCTATCAGGCGATGAGGCCGGTGCACCATGTAGAAGCGCCCGCCCGGCCGCAAAAGCTTCGCCGCCTCCCTCGCCACATCGTCCAGCGTACATAGCACCTCATGGCGGGCAATCGCCTTGGGCAGATCGGGATTTTTAAGTCCATGGGAATCGTTCATATAGGGCGGATTCGAGGTCACCACGTCAAAGGAAGCCGCGCCAAACATCCGGCTGGCTTCCTTGATATCGCCCTTTACGATCGAGACCTTCTCTTCCAGGCGATTGAGCGCCACGCTGCGCGCGGCCATCTCCGCCACCTCATCCTGAATCTCAAGCCCCGTATAATGTTCGCCTTCATATTTCGCTTCCAGAAGAATCGGGATAATTCCCGTCCCGGTTCCCAGATCGATCGCCTTTTCCCCCGGCTTCACCGCCGCGAAACCGGATAAAAGCACCGCATCCATACCGAAGCAGAACCCGTCCTTCTTCTGTATAATCTGATAGCCGTTTCTCTGTAAATCGTCAAGCCGTTCCTCATCCTTAAGCTCAATTATCATCTAACTTGGATTTCCCTTCCTTCTTCTCAAGGGCTTCCAGAGCCTTCAGCTCCGCATCCGCTACAGAGCCTTTATCCTTGCGCCGCCTCGGTTTAAACTTCAGCTGATCCACACGGTATTCTCTGATTTCCTTCTCATCCTTTGTGATGACGATGACCTTCACCAGCTGACGAAGCACGCTGACCGAGTGAACCTCACCCTTCAGCCCGTCGTCCGTGGTCACATAATCCCCCACATTCGGAAGCTTGCTGTTTAAGTCCTCGTACGTCTCTTCCTCATTCTTCAGACAGCACATGAGCCTTCCGCAGACACCGGAGATCTTCGTCGGATTCAGCGACAGATTCTGCTCCTTCGCCATCTTGATTGAAACAGGGATAAACTCCGATAAGTAAGAGTGGCAGCACAGCGGTCTGCCGCAGATACCGATTCCTCCCACAATCTTCGTCTCGTCTCTGACGCCGACCTGACGAAGCTCGATTCTCGTTTTAAATACCGATGCCAGATCCTTCACCAGTTCGCGGAAATCGATTCTTCCATCCGCGGTAAAGTAAAACAGCACCTTGTTGTTGTCGAAGGTATATTCCGCATCGATCAGCTTCATCTGAAGCCCGTGTTTCCGGATCTTTTCCTTACAGATCCGGAACGCTTCCCTTTCCTTGTCGTGGTTTTTTAACTCCACATCCTCGTCTTCTCTCGTCGCCATCCGGATCACAGACTTAAGCGGCTGGACGACCTTGTCATCCGGCACCTCTCTGCTTCCCAGCACTACATAACCGTATTCAATTCCTCTCGCCGTCTCCACAATCACGTGGTCACCCGTATGAATCTCCCTGCCGGCCGGATCGAAATAATAGATCTTCCCCGCATTGCGGAATCTTACACCAATCACTTTTATCATCAATCAGTTCTCCTTCATTACCAGTAACATGAGCTCCATGGCCAGTTCCATATTCACATTGGCATTCAGCCTGATCCCCGCCTTATCAATGGACTGGAGAATCTTTTCAATCCCATCGTAGGCGCTGGAGGCGCTCATTTCCTTAATTGTATTATACTCTTCCTTAAACACCAGAAGATTAATATCCTGTGTCACCTTATACATCAGCACATCCCGGTACCATAGCTGCATAAAATCGAGGCAGTCATAGATGTCCAGACTCTCATCCTTCAGCTTCTTGATATAGTCCAGAAGCTCCGTAATATCCATATCCTTCAAATGCTTCAGCATATGCAGAAGCTCGGTATACATCAGCTGAAAATCCTCCGAAGAGGCCAGATGGATCGCCTTTCCCAGATTTCCTCTCGCAAACGCGGCGTAAATCTCCGCCTTCACCTCGGAAATCCCCAGAGATTCCATCAGATACGTCCTGACCACGCTGTCCTGAAGCGGCTTCAGCTTTAACTGCACGCATCTGGAGAGAATCGTCGGCAGAAAAGCCTCCTGATTCGTAGTCAGCAGCATGATAATCGCATAGGACGGCGGTTCCTCGATGGTCTTAAGCAGGGCATTCTGCGCCTGTGCCGTCATCTTTTCCGCTTCATCCACGATGTAGATCTTATAATAGCTGCTGTAGGGCCGTACCATGATTGTATCATTAATTTGTTCCCTGATATCGTCAACGCCGATGCTGTTCGGCTTTTCATGATTTACAAAAATCAAGTCCGGATGGTTGCCGCTCATCACCTGCTTGCAGGCGTGGCACTGCATACACGGTTCCTTCTTCCCCTTTTCACAGAGAAGCGTCATGGCAAATGCATTCGCCAGCGACTTACGTCCCATTCCTGCCTCACCTGTCAGAATATACGCATGAGATACATGATTTGTCTCTATAGCCTTCTTAAAATGTTCCTTTATCATCTCATGACCGATTATATCGTTAAATCCTGGCATTGGGGCACCTCCGTCTCAAAATATACGGATTTATTATAGCATATAAAATTCATACTCACAAGAAATAAGTGCTGGTAATTCCCATAAGAGGGCGTCTCCTGTCATTTCCCGCACAAAAAGAAACAGACGGCCCCATACGGCAGCCGTCTTAAGCATTTAATTCAGTTCCATCCTCTCACCAGCCTTCACCCGGTAAGAAATTCCGTCCTTCTCAAAATATACGTCCAATGCGGCTGGATTCCATACCATAGATCCATCCGCGCTGAACAGCAGCCGGTCATACGCCGTCATATAATCATACAGCTCCAGGTTTGTCGCATACCAGATCTCATCTCGGTTTCCGGTATACGCAGCAAATCTCTCAATCACCTCCCAGTTCCCATCAGCCTCAAACTCATAGCTGTGTCCCCAGAGATAGAACAGCCAGGAGCCGTACTTTGGCGTCTCCTCCACAAATTTTTCCGCCAGCTCCATCAGGCGCTCATCCCGGTGATGGCACGTGGCCGTCAGACGGAGCCAGTCGGATGGAAGCCGGAAATCCCATGTTGAAATCGTTGTTCTTGCATAGGCGATTCCCGCCTGCACAAGCGTATCGACCACTCTGTCACTGGTAGTACCGAAGGGATAAGCCATCCCCCTGACAATTGTATGAAACTGCTGCTCCAGATTCTCCCGGTCCTTCATCACCTCAGCCGTACAGAGATTCACCGGAAGCTGCTCCAGAAACGGATGTGTCAGCCCATGAACCGCCACCTCCATGCCGCTGCCGCCGTAGACCTCCGTCACCGCCTTTTCCGTCATTCTTCTGTGCACCGTACCGGGTGGGTATACCGTACCCTCTTCCGCGTAGAGCCCGCTGTTTAAGTTAAATGTGCCCTTTAATCCATGCTGCTTCATGATTTCGATCAGACGGATATCCTGTTCCACTCCGTCGTCATAGCTTAACGTCAGCGCCTTCTTTTTTCCCTTTGGAAACTGAATAAAGATACTTCCCATGATTCTTCCCCCTTTCCTCCAAATGCGGGCAGCTTACTCCCTGCTGCCCGCTGCCTGTTCCATAAACGCCTTCATATCCCTGCAAATCTCCTCCAGGCATACCCTCAGATCATCATTCCTGTATCTCCTGTCAATTCCGCATCTTACCAGGTTTTCTTCCTTAAAATCCTCTTCATCCGCCAGAAATCTCCGGCAGAGTTCCTTATATTTCGGTTCCTTCTGCCCCTTTTCCCGCTCCAGCGCACGTTCCAGCCTCACGCCGTCATCCACCTCGATGTAGACAGGAACCAGCCCATTTTCACCGAAATACTCTCTCATCTTCTCATAAGACTCCAGCGTTCCGATCATCAGATAAGAATCCCTGTCATCCAGACAGATCTGCCCGTCATCCACGGTAAAATAACTCCACGGTCCATACACCGTCTGATACGTCCGTTCCTCGATCAGCCTTTTCTCCCTGCGGAAGTCATCCAGCCGCTCCACCGTCGTAAAATGGTATTCCACCCCTTCCGTCTCCCCATCCCGGATCGGCCTCGTCGTATAAAGGACCACCGTCTTTAATTCCGGTATTCGTTCCCGCAGTTCTTTATAAATCGTATCCTTCCCGGATGCGCTTTTTCCCATCACATAAAAAATCTTTCCCATGTTTCATTCCTCAGTTTTTTCTAAAATAATAGTATCTAACTATCCGCTCCTGCTGCCGTCAAAACCGCCTCCACCTCCGGATCCGCCGTTCCCTGGACCGGAAGGCCCTTGCGCTTATACTGCCGGATCATCTCCACCAATTCCGGTTTTAATACTTCTCCCGGCGCCACAATCGGAATTCCCGGCGGATAGATGTAGATAAACTCCGCGGATACCATTCCCTCACACGCATCAAGAGGGACAGACCGCCCCGGAGAGTCCATCGCCTGTGCGATCGTCATAGCAATCTCCGGCCATCCACAACCACGTTCCTTTTCCATCCCGTTATCCACAATTCCACGGTCTCTTTCCCCTGTGTTATCCCCGTTTATCCCCGAAAAGCCTGATGCGGCAGTCCCACAGTCTCCCGCATCCCTCCTCCGCTCATGATCGATCTCCAGGAAAGCCCGGCATAACCGATCCAGACCCTCATCCGTATCAGCCACCGTAGTAATCGCCGTCACATAATCCGGTCCGCACATTTCCATTTCCAGATGGTATCTGTTTCGAAGCAGCTCCGTAAGCTCCGGCCCGGTCAGGCCGCTGCTTCCCACTGAAACCACGATTTTAGACTTATCCACATCAAAGACCTGGCACCGCCCTTTCACTCCGCCAAGAAGAGCCAGACACTCCATCTCCCCCATCCGCCGCCGGATACGGTCCAGCCTGCCGCTAAAGGCCTTCATCTCATCTCTTCCCGCTTCATCCATCCATCGGATACAATTTTCAATAGCGGCCATCAACACATACGACGGGCTGCTGCTCTGGAACATGTGTACATACCGGTCAATTCTGCTGATATCCGCAAATCCCGCTTTCACATGCATGACCGCGGTCTGAGTCAGAGAAGGAAGCGTCTTATGGAGACTCTGTATCACCACATCCGCCCCCAGCTCCAGCGCAGAAACCGGGAATCCCGCCTCCCCTCCAAAGGGGAAATGCGCCCCGTGAGCCTCATCCACAATCAGCGGAATCCACCACTCATGGACGATTTTCGCAATTGCACCGATATCCGAGACAATACCGTCATACGTGGGAGATACCACCAGCACAGCCTCCGTCTCCGGATGGGTTATCAACAGCCGCCGCACATCCTCCGGCGATAATCCACCCTGAATCCCAAATTCCAGGATTGTCTGTGGATAAATATATTCCGCCCTCAAATGGCCCAAATACACGCCATGATATGCCGATTTATGGCAGTTCCGGCTCATAAGAATAGTGCCTCCATGGGAGACAGAGCCGCAGACCGCGCTCAAAATACCGCAGCTGCTTCCATTCACAAGATAATACGTCCGGTCCGCCCCATAGACATTTCCTGCCCACTCCATAGATTCCTTCAGAATCCCTTCCGGGTGGTGGAGATTATCAAATCCCTCAATCTCGGTAATATCCACAGAAAACGGATTTGGAAAATCTCCTGCAAATCCGGTCCCCGTCTGTCTCTTATGCCCCGGCATATGAAACGGATAGGCGTCAGATTCCCCATATTCCATTAATCGGTCCAGCAGATACTTCTCCATCTCCATCCTCCAGATCATTTTCTGTTACAATTTTCTTTCAGATTAGCAGATCAATGGTGAAATGTCAAATCCTCACTCCTTCACAGGCTGAACTGTTACAGGTATTGTTTTGCAATCCGGTCCTCCGGCTTTCTGTCCGTCAGATAGAGAACCAGGAGAAATATCCATTCCAGGGGCTTCATCACCAGATACGTAATATCCGCCGCCAGAGGCGTCCTGATGTGCTTTGCCACCGGATACCCATACGTATCATACGCATGGCGCACGAAGCGGTGAAAACGCGGTGTACGCTCCTCAAGCACCTGCTCAAATGCATTTGCCACACACAGCTGCCGGTTCACCACGATCCGATGCCCATGCCGGACTCCCATCCGTTGGGGTTTCACCAGTTTCTCATGTCCCCCGGCCGCCACCGTACAGAGATAATGGCCATCGCTGTAAACTGTCGGCGGTGATATCCGCTGTGACAGCATCCAGTCGCTTGTCTCTGTAAATGCCTTCACCGCGGCGGATGGTTCCTGCCCAAACAGCACGAGAACCGCAATACAGATTCCCAGCACCGGCCACACCATGAGAAACGCCAGCGCCGGCCAGCAGCTGCTCTTTACCAACAGGCGCCGCAATCCCGTAAACTTTTCGAAATCTTTTCCCTCATCCTCTTCCTTCTGTTCCTTTAACAGGGTCTTCACCACAGAAGCTGACAACAGAATCACATTCAGAGGAAATACAGCGAGATAAACAGATAATTCATCCGCCCGCCCCAGTACCTGGATAATCCACATCACACAGACCGCGCATCCAATATACAAAAATGAAATACTAAGAATCTTAACCAGCGGCGGCAGCCTTTTAGACGCAAGCTTTAGCAGAAAATATCCCAGAAGCCCCAGCGAAACCAGAACAAGAACTGTAACCACATAGTGCTCCGACACAGGAGTATGGATCGCAGAGTCACTGGCAAACAGCTGCTCCTGCCACTCGCCTCCAATCCCCATATAATCATACAGTATAGCGGAAAACAGCGGTCCCAGAATCCATGTAAGCACCTCCGCCGCATTTTTAAATTTCCCCGGTTCTGCAAGAATAAAATATAAATTCATGAAAGTCAAAATAATTGGAACTATAAAAAACAGAAACAGCAGCCCCAACAGTATGATACTTCCAAAAAGTTGCCCTGCTATATCAGCCATTATTCTATCCCCCCATTTCTGAACGATTGTTTTGCCTTTTCAAACGAAAAATTCCTTGTCCTGAAATCCGCAGCCCCCGCCTGATAGTTCTTAGAAATAACCCACCTGTAATACTCCGTTAAAAATTCCGTTCTCCCGCCGGAATAAAACCGTCCGAGAACCGCATTATCTTCAAGCGTCTCAAGCACTACAGGAACTGCGTCCGCCGAAAGCGCCTGCGTCATATACGTAAAATCGCTGTCAGACCATTCACCCACATGAGCTGCATTATAGTCCGCAATCACCCGATCCGGTCTCATATACGAAAATCCCACAAAAAATACAGATACCATCACAAGGCACCATCCAAACAGCGGAAATCTGTTCCTATAGATCAAAATAACCACACCAGCCATCATACACGCCAGCAACAGCAGGAACCACAGCACCAGAACCCGCAGATACGTCAGGTGATACTCCCCGACATACAAAGCCATCCGGTATGCCGCGGATGCGATCATCACATACGTACATCCGCAGATGACAGTCAGAACGCCATTTAAGAAACGGCTTCTCTTAAAAAACTTCAGGTTCATAAGCACCATAACCAGATTCATCACAGCCACAAACAAAAGCTGGAAAAATCCCTGCCGCGCATAGGAGGAGTACGTCACCCCCTCCGGCAGACTGCCTTTTCCGAGAAAAAGGTAAATGACCTGTATCCCGCTAAAGAACAGATACAGCAGTGCAACCGCGCTCATGCACGTAATAGCGGTAACCGGTTCGTGGGTTCTCATCGTCTTTTCTTCCCCGGAGATCTGGTCCATACAGGCTCCGCAGATCAGGCAATAGACTCCAAATGCCCCTAAAGCAGTCATGGAGACCATAACGAGAATAGTCCATACATTCAGAACCGTCTCCATCCAGTGAACCACCATGGAGCCAAACACTACATCCGCCCGCCCCAGAAGAAATCCGGCTACCAGCAGGATCGGCAGAGCTGCCGCCAGCCCCATGAGCACCCGTGATGCCGTTCTGTACTTTTTCAAACTGACCTTCTTAAAAAATTCGTTCCCCTGAAAAAACGGATAGACAACTGCCGCAATCACACAACAGAGATAGACTGCCATAGAAGATAAATACTTACCGATACTCCACCCCCTGTCTTCATAAAACTGGTGAATAACAAAAATAACCACGAGCAAAAATTCAGCCGTCTTAATCAGCAGAATAAGCAGCGGATCCGCAGTCCTGCAGACCGCGATACCCAACAAAACAGCAGTAACGATCAAAAACCATGATCCCCGTTTCCACTCTACCGAAAGCCTCCTGATCATCCAGGCCAGCACACCATAAATTCCCCCAACCATAATTGGATACGTAATTCCACTGGGGTTCTTATACATACAAAATGTATACAGTATTCCAAATGCCAGAGCCACCCCCATAAATATCGGAAAGTTCTGTGTAATAACCTCCTGCTTTCCCCTACGCCAAGCCGGAACAGGCACTTCTTTTATCTCCTTTTTCATATCCTTTTTTATATCTTTTTTCTCCTGTATTATCTGACTGCTATCTCCGTTTTGCTTCTCAGGTTTTGCCTGATATTCAAGTATGTTCTGATTTCCACCTCCCTCCTGACTTTCAGTTATCACCATTTTACCCTCTTCCTCCAGAATCTTCCCACTCATCAAACTTCCTCCTTCTTATTATCGCAATTCTTCATCCATTACTTCTCTTTCCTGTAACATACCATAGTATATATTAAATTTCAATATTAAATTATTGATAATCAATAATTTAATATTGTTTTATAATAAAATGTAAGATTTTCTTTCGTTTTTCCTTTCTTTACATTTTTTCAGATCAGTCTTATAATAGATGTCGAAGTCAGAACCTTTGTATCAAACTGCGGGATATTTGGCTCTCGCGGCCATCGCCAGATAGCCAGCCATACATAATACCCAGAACTTCACCCGCAGAAATAAAATAAGCTAATCCACGAAGCCCGTGAAGTACCTTGCTAAGCGGATTAACCAGGAGGTGATTCATTGTGAGAACAATCGAATTTAAGATGGAGCGCCCCGGACTCGTCAAGGCGGGTGATGAAGTATCCATTATCGAAAGGGAAGGAACCAGCAGCTACAGCTATATAATCGATCCTGCCGTTGCCATGTCCGGCTGCTATACCGGCCGTGACCGCATCAAATCCGACCACGGAATCGTAAAAGAAGTCAAGCACAACGACAGAGGCTACTATGTGATTGTAGAATTTGACGAATAAAAAAAAGGATCCGGGACGCAGCGTCTCCAGATCCTTTTTACTTTATCAATTATTTATTCTCCTCAATCCCGTTTTCCCTCATAAGCCAGTAAACTCCATAAGCAGGTATCTCCACCCCTTTCGCCTCCATCGCTCTCCCCGAGATCAGATCCGTATACATCCCATCCTCCTCGTTAATCCAGGCGACTTTATCGAATTCACTGAAATTAAAGAGGGCAATTACCTTATCCTCCCCGTACTCTCTCACCAGCCCCAAGATGGAATCATCCCATGTGTCAATGGTCCATACCCGCGCATCCGTGCAGAAAACCGGATACTGTGCCCGGATCGTCTCCAGCTTCCTAATGCCGTCGAAAATCTTTTCCTGAAGACTGCCCTTCACACTGCGTTTCTTCTCCAGATCCCACCGGAAATCGCCTCTGTGCAGATAACGGGAGTCATCCCATTTTCTGGGATTCTCGTGGTAGGTATAATCATTTTCCTGACCGATCTCATCGCCGCTGTAGATCACCGGAATCCCCGACTGCGACAACATATACGCATGAAGCATCAGATCCAGCCTAACAGCCTTTTCAAGGGCTTCTGCGTCCCTCTCAAACGCAGCCTTTTCAATACCGCATAACGATGCCGTAGTTCCGCACAATCTTGCATCCCCGGACTCAGGGTCTGAATTGTACAACTCTCCCCGTCCAAACGATCCCGGATACTGCCCTGTCAGAAAATCATTCAAATACTTTTTATGGCTGACCTCATCGATCCCGAATTGTCTCAGCCACGGATAATCCAATCCCCAACCGATATCGTCGTGACAGCGCAGATAATTTAAGAAAACGTAATCCTTCGGCAGACCGCTCACCACATTCATCTGCTGGCGAAGCAGCCGGATATCCTTTGTCGCCACGCTGTTCCAGGTAGCCGCCATGGTCGTCACATTATAAAGCATGTGACACTCCGGCTTCTCCACGCTGCCGAAATACGGAACCACTTTATCCGGTTCCATCACCACCTCGCCGAGCAGAAGGACCCCCGGACACACAATCTCACAGATAATTCTCATAATCCGCACAATGGTGTGGACCTGCGGCAGATTCCTGCAGTTCGTCCCCAGCTGTTTCCAGATGTAGGGAACCGCATCAATACGGATTACATCAATCCCCCGGTTCACCAGGTTCAGCATATTTTGGGCCATCTCATTCAGCACAACCGGATTCCAGTAATTCAAATCCCACTGATAGGGATAAAATGTGGTCATCACATATTTTCCCGCCTCCTGTACCCAGGTAAAATTCCCCGGAGCCGTAGTTGGAAATACCTCCGGCACTGTCCGTTCAAACTGTGCCGGAAGATCGTAATTATCGTAGAAGAAGTACCGGCTCTGATACTCCGGATCGCCCGCCTTCGCCTTTCTGGCCCATTCGTGGTCCTCCGAGGTATGGTTCATCACAAAGTCCAGACAGATGCTCACCCCCCGTTTATGGCACTCCTTTGCCAGACACTCTAAGTCCTCCATGGTACCCAGATCAGGCCTCACCTTCCGGAAATCAGATACCGCGTATCCGCCGTCGCTCCTGCCCTCCGGCGTATCGAGAAGCGGCATCAAATGCAGATAATTGACCCCGCATTCCTCAATATAGTCCAGATGCTTTAAAACCCCGTTCAAATCCCCGGCAAATGCATCCACATACATCATCATACCGACCATCCGGTTTCCTTTATACCACTGCGGATCCTTCGCCCGCTCCCGGTCCATCGTCTTAAGTTCCGCCTTCCTCTCCGTATAAAACCGGTACATCTGTCCGCACAGCTGCTTAAACGCCTCATCCTGATTATTATATAGTTCGCAGTAGAGCCATTTCAGCTCGTCATAGTACCTGTCAAACCTTTTCTCATATTCCTTACAGTAGTTCATCTCACCATATCTCCTCGCCAAATACGCGCTATAATTTCTAAATATTTACAGACTTTTCATAATCACTGTACTATTTGTATTATTCTACCGTAAACAGCTTCACCTTTCGATCCGACACGATCTGATTTTCAATCCCATATACCGCATTTGAAATAACATACTCACCGTCATTTACAAAAACCTCAATCAGATTGGAATCCACCAGAATCTCCACATGGCCGCCATTCTTCATTTCCGGTGTCTCAAACTGCATTCTGCACGCCCTGTCATCTCCCGCAGTCAGGCTCCGGTCCGTACAGATTTGATTCCCTTTCCGGTAAATCCGGTATCCGCCGACATCGATACCATCTCCATCCTCTAAATCTGCCTCTGCCCGATATCCCGCTTCTGCAGCCTCCTTTGGCGTATCAATTGCTCTGCCGTAGGCTTCCCTGACCGCCGGATGCATCCGGAAATAAATATGGCCGTCCTCTACTTCCACCACTCTGGGACTGCACATCATCCCAATCCATTCACCCCCGACCGTCTCCGGCATACGGACCCATGCAGCCATCACTCTCCGGCCATCCTGATCCACCGTGCTCTGCGCCGCATAGAGATCCAGGCCATAATCGAGAAACTGGTATTGATCCGGCATCGTCATTGTACAGCTCTCTTCCTCAAAGTCCACAACCATGCAGATACTCTGATTCTCTTCTTTATACCCATCCTTTAAAAATCCCATAGGGGAAAATGACAGAACCTTTCCCCCCTTCGTCTCATAGTAATCCGGGCACTCCCACATCCATCCAAAACCGCTTTTCGACACGGCATTCACATACGACCAGTTTATCAGATCAGCGCTGCGGTAAAAGAGCATTCTGCCATTTCCGTCAATTCCATGGGTCCCCAGCACCATATACCAGGCGTCCGCCCCGCGCCACACCTTAGGGTCCCTCGTATGAGCAGCATCGCCCCTTTCCCGTTCCCCGATCGGAGCAATAATCTCTCTTTTATCCTTTATATTGTCAAAATGAACTCCATCCTCCGATGTAATTATCATCTGTGCCGAGACAAACTGATCATCCAGACAGAGATTCGTGTCCTCGGGATCCTCTAAAAGATAACGGACACCGGTATAGTACAGATATAATTTCCCATCCTGTTCCACCGCACTTCCGGAAAAACACCCATCCCGGTCCCCGCGCTTACTTGGAAATAAGGCAATTCCTTTATGTTCCCAGTGCACCAGGTCCTCACTCACCGCGTGTCCCCAGTGCATCCTCCCCCACCTCGGTCCATAGGGAAAGCACTGGTAAAACATATGGTACTTTCCCTTGTAATAAATAAATCCATTCGGATCATTCATCCAGCATCCCGGAGCCTTTATATGTATTGTATTAGTTGTCATCGTATGCAGCCTCTCCTTACCAATCATCTATTTTACTGCTCCAGCCACCACGCCGCTGATAATCTGCTTTTGAAGCGTAATATACAGGATTAACACCGGTATTACGCACAACAGCAGTCCAGCCATAATCGTGCCGTAATCCGCCGAATACGTGCCGTAGAAGCTGTAAGTGGAAAGAGGCAGCGTCAGCAGCTTCTTATCCGACAGCACCAGAGACGGCAATAGGAAATCATTCCAGAACGCCAGTGAATTTAAGATCACCATCGTGGAAATAATCGGCTTCAGCAGTGGAAAAACGATTCTAAAAAATGTCTGGACGTGGGTACATCCGTCGATATTCGCGGCCTCCTCCAGCGCCACCGGAACATTTCCCTTAATAAAACCATGAAACATAAACACGGACATCGCCATGGAAAATCCCGTATGCATAAACACCAGCGTGCTCCTGTGATTCAGCACATTCAGCTTACCGCCATAAATACTCACCAGCGGAATCATAATCGCCTGGAACGGAATAATCATGGAAGCCACCATCAAAACAAAGGCAATCCTGGAAATCGCATTGTTATTCCGCACGATATAGTAGGCCAGCATAGCCGCCAGCAGCGTAACGAGCGCCGTTGCAAACACCGTTACGATCAGGGAATTCTTAAATGCGTTCAAAAAATCCATCTGAACAAACGCCTTCACGAAGTTATCAAACGACAGTCCCTTAATTGTATACAGCCAGGAAAATGGACTCTTGATAATATCCCGTTTTTGTTTCAGGGAATTAATCACCACCATGTAGAATGGGAACATGTAAAGAATAAATATCACGATCAGTCCTGCTGTAGCCACAAGCTCCGATTTCTTTCTCTTCTTACCGCTTCCTGCTTTCTCTCCCGCCATTATGCTTCCACCTCCTTCTTCTTGGTCAAATAAACCTGAATGCCGCTGATACAGGCCACGATCACGAACAGGATCAGCGCCTCCGCCTGGCCCACGCCAAACCGTCTCGATGTAAATGCCTTTTCATACACGTGCATGGCCGCCATCTCCGTCGTCCCGTAAGGCGCACCAGCCGTTAAGGAAAGGTTCACATCGTATACCATAAATGCCCTGGACAGTGTCAGGAACAGGCATATGGTAATGGAGGACATCATAAGAGGCATAATAATGCTCTTCATTTTCGTCCATCCCGAAGCACCGTCAATCGTAGCTGCTTCCATCACATCATCACTCAGTCCCATAAAACCGGCCACATAGATAAGAATCATATATCCGGACAGCTGCCACACCGTGACAATCACCAGTGCGATAAATGCCTTTGTCGGTTCCGAAAGCCAGGATGCCTCAAACAGTCCCCAGCCCGTAGCATCACCGATTCCCACAAATACTCTTGAAAATACAAACTGCCAGATATACCCGAGAACGATGCCCCCGATCAGGTTCGGTGTAAAAAATCCGGCCCTGAAAAAGTTCTGTCCCTTAATCCCTCTTGTCAGCAGATAGGCGATCATAAACGCCAGCAGATTTACAAATACCACCACCACGATCACATACTTAAAGGTCAGAAGCAGAGACGACCAGAACTGTCCGTCCTTCATAACCCCGGCAAAATTCTGCAGACCGATAAAATTCTTCACATCCGAAACTCCGTTCCAGTCCGTCATCGTCAAATAGACGCCGTAGATAAACGGAACAATCACAACTGCAAAAAAGCAGAATAATCCGGGCAATGCAAAAATACAGAAATCTTTCCCTTTGCTCTTTGATTTCATCCTGGACACCTCTCTCCTATCTCTGTTCTTCCCAATAGTTCTCAATCGACTGAATCAGTTCCTCCCGGCTGCTTCTGCCCGCCAGGTACTTCTGCATGGATGCTCCCAGAACCGCCCAGTGGTCATTTGGAACGATAGCAGACGCGTTAAACGCCCTCTCTTCATGAACCCGGTTGTAAATATCGCGGCTCAGCGGATCAGCCGGTTCATAAGGATTATTCTGAAATGGCGGAATCAGATTACACGTCTTCACGATCATCTGCTGTCCGATCTCACTGAATACAATCCAGTTCAAGAACTCCCTTGCCGCCGCCCTCTCTTGATCCGAAACTACGCTCCCGTCTATCATAATCTGTTTAGACGGAGACGCCTGGATCTTTTGATTGGCAAAATCCTCAGGATCGTTATTCAAAAAGTATGGAAGAAAGCCATACGCATCCGAATTCTCCGAACCGGCCTCCGAAAGATTCGGCCATGCCCAGTTGCCGTTAAACCAGAAAGCGGTCTTTCCATCCACCAGGTCGATGGCCATCTCGTCATAATCGGCCCCCAGCGGATCCTTTCCCGCCACGTTATATTCCCGTAAGATATCAAACATATTTAAAAACTGATTCATACGGTCATAAGAATTTAAATCCAGTGTCCCTTCCTTGATCGCCTCGATAACCTCCTGGGCGCCCTCAGAAGTCCCGTCATACGTCTCATAGATATACTGGAGCTGGTGCGCTCCCAGAGACCAGTCTTCCTTTGCCACAGAAACAGGCCGTTTCATGCCGGCCTCCGTCAGCTGATCCAGAAGTGCCGCAAACTCATCCATGGTTGTAACAGACAGAGGATCGAATTCCCTTCCCAGCGTTTCTTCAATCACCGACCGATTATAAATCAGCCCGCGGCCTTCAATACAGAGCGGGAAGCTATATATCTTTCCATTCACCTCTGTCAGATAACCTTCCGCCTCAGCAGTCCAGGGCTCTCCCGTTAAATCAACCGCTTTTTCCTCAGCCAGCGCTATCACATCGGTAGTATCCAGAATTGCCATAGTAGGCGGCGTCCCCGAGTTATACATACTGACAACCTTAGTATAAGGAGAATCCCCATCCGTAACCGGCATAACCTCCACGTGGACTCCCGATTTCTTTTCATATTCCTCCGCCATCTTCGTCAAAGCCACCTGTATCTCCGCCTTAGAATTCAAAAGCGTGATTTTCGTACCTGACAGAGAAGCGTCATATTCAAACGTATCCACCGACGTGTCAATCGGCACTTCCTGTACCACCTCATTCGGATCATCCGGATCACTGGCAAATCCAAATCTGCATCCCGTCAGCATCATAACCGCCGTCACCATCATGACTCCGATTTTAATGGCCTTCGTACCAATCCCTTTCATCATCCTCATTCCTCCTTTAACGCTGCAATTTTTATCGGCCTCATTCTATGTAACCGGTAAAGTAACCGGTTACTTTATGTTTTTATCATAACACCCTTTTGGTCAATTTGTCAATGTGCAAACTACTTTTCGTAAAACTGCCCTAATACGGCGTACACAATTTGTACGAACTTTACAAAACCGGTTACTTAACCGATTACTCTTGAAGCGCTCATCTATTTTTGTTATACTGAATAAAGAGGAAGGAGCGAAATTCCAGACAGTCACAGGAATCTTCACTGGCAAGAAAACTCCTTTTTATAAAAAAACCCTACATTTTGAAAAGAGGCATCACGGATGACGAAAAAAAAGAATATAACATTTGACGATATTGCACAATACACACATTTTTCTAAGACAACGATATCCAGATACTTTAATAATCCGGATTCCCTCACGCTTGAGAACCAGCAGATCATTTCCGACGCTCTTGTAAAGCTCAACTATAAAGAAAACAAGGTAGCCCGCATCCTTGCCAACGGCAAGACAGAATTTGTCGGTATCCTGATTCCAAACCTTTATCTGCACTATTATTCAGAAATGCTGAATCAGATTCTTGCCACCTATGAGACGTACGGGTACAAGTTTCTGGTATTCATCGGCCACGAGAACGCGGAGACGGAGCGCCAGTACATTCAGGAGCTTCTGGCCTATAAGATTGAGGGGCTCATTGTCCTGAGCCACACACTGTCCTCCAGGGAACTGGCAGACCTTCAGATTCCCATTGTCACCATAGAACGGGAAGACCAGTATGTCTCCAGCATCAACACCGATAATTACATGGGCGCCATACAGGCCACCAGCCTCCTGGCCAGACATAACTGTGACATACTGATTCATATCAATACACCGACCGCCGAGAACATCCCCGCCTACGGACGAATCCAGGGCTTCATTGATTTCTGCAAAGAGAACAATATTAAAAACCGTATATTCTGCCACAAAACAGAAAACACCTATGATTCCTCTCTCCAGTACTTAAAAGATATCTTAGAGGAACTGGAGACCTCTTATACCGGCATACGAAAAGGCATATTCGTCTCCAACGACACCCATGCCAATATTCTGTTAAACTTAATTGTCCGTAAATACGGCAGGCTGCCCGACGACTATTATATTATAGGCTTTGACGACTCCCCGGTTGCCAGGGAAGCGGTTATCCCGATCAGCACAATAGGACAGCAGATAGACCGCATAGCCAATGAGGCGGTAAGTCTCCTTGTCAGCCAGATGAATGAACGCAAAAAAAGAAAACCAGCTCCCTTAAAGGAACCGGTCCATAAAACAATCACTCCCATTCTGATCCGAAGAGAGACCACAGAAAAAGAAAATCTGCCAGAGAACCGTTAATCCGGTTTCCTGGCAGATCTTTTTATGGCAGTACCTCAACTCTGTTTCTTCCATTCTTCTTCGCCTGATACAGTGCCTTATCCGATAGACAGACCAGATCATCCATCTGCACCTTACCTTCCCCATGCCAGGTATAGACACCAATGCTGATAGTAACCGCGCCTTCTTCCTCACCATTGATTTTAAAACGGCATTCAGCGATCCTCTTTCGTATTGTCTCCGCCATTTCCACCGCTTCATCCCGGTCCCACCGGAACAGGCAGATAAAAAATTCCTCCCCGCCAAAACGAATAGCCGCCACATCATTATCCTGACAGCACCCCCGGATGATCTCCGCGATCTTCTTCAGACACACATCGCCAGCAATATGACCATACCGGTCGTTAAACTTCTTAAAATAATCGATATCCAGCATCATACACGAGATCGTACCGGATTCCTCTTCCAGTTTCTTGATTTTCTCCCCGATAAACCACTCCATATACCGCCGGTTATTCATATCGGTCAGCTCATCAACCATGGCCTGATGGCTCAGAATCTCATTTACCCTGGTAATCTCCTCGTACTGTTTTCGGATCGTTACCTCCTGCTTTGTGACAATCACCTTATTTCGGTAAAGCGAATAAGAGATAGCCGTAGAAATACCCGCGATTGAAAAACTGTTTATAATATTGCTGAAAATATTATTTTCAATCGTCTGGATTCCCGGCAGACAGATATTTAAAAAGACAAATGCCGCCATAAAAATAATTCCAGCCTTTACCGGCTCCAAAAAACCAAGTGCTGCCACGGACAGCATCATATATGTAAATACGCTTAAATCGTTTCCTCCCAGCTGATCGTTCAAAGTAACACAACAGCCCCAGAAGCAGATAAATGCCGCGTAAACCAGCTCAGCATGAAGATACAGATGGTAATTTTTCTTTTCTTTCCTCCAGAAATTCCGATTTAGGATCATAGCAATTCCCGTAACCAGGAAAAGAGTCAGATACAAGATACAGTAAATAGCTCTCCTCTGTGTCTTAAACGGGCCGCCCGGTTTCGCAGCCATCAGTATCAGCATTAAAAGTTGAAATACCACAACGAATACGCTGATGATCTTCCAGGCGCGATTGACACTCTCAGCCCGTTTCTTTTCAATTTCAGCCCGGTACTTTTCCTCCATCGGCAGTCCTCCCTATCGCTTTACTTCATCATACATTTTAATAGAGTTTTGGAAAAAATAAAACAAAGATAAAAAAGCCTTGAAACAGAAATTGTTTCAAGGCTTCATTTCGATGAGACACCGGGGACTCGAACCCCGGACAACTTGATTAAAAGTCAAGTGCTCTACCACCTGAGCTAGTATCCCATAATGCCCAAAGTCGGAATCGAACCAACGACACGAGGATTTTCAGTCCTCTGCTCTACCAACTGAGCTATCTGGGCATGTACATCTGTAAGCATACTTAAAGTTCTCACAAAAAATTGCGGGGGCAGGATTTGAACCTGCGACCTTCGGGTTATGAGCCCGACGAGCTTCCAGACTGCTCCACCCCGCGTTATTAAATTATATTCGATACATCTTCTTTTTAGAAGTGTATCAAGTGGATGGTGGTGGATTCGAACCACCGAAGCAATTTGCAGCAGATTTACAGTCTGTCCCCTTTGGCCACTCGGGAAACCATCCATATTATATACTATTTAGTTTTATTTGATTCATGCAAGCCGATGATCGGACTCGAACCGATAACCTGCTGATTACAAATCAGCTGCTCTGCCAATTGAGCCACATCGGCGAATTACTCATTCGGACTTTACATACTGAATGGGACCTACAGGGCTCGAACCTGTGACCCTCTGCTTGTAAGGCAGATGCTCTCCCAGCTGAGCTAAGATCCCACATACGAAATATTCTGTTAAAACGACCCGGATGGGATTCGAACCCACGACCTCCGCCGTGACAGGGCGGCGCTCTAACCAGCTGAGCCACCAGGCCAAACCTGTTTTGAAGGTTTTACATATACCCTCAAAACCACACATTGTACATATCTTTCATCCGTTCTTACTTCCTCTGCCATTTCTGACAACCTAAACCAACTTGGTTAAGCCCTCGACCTATTAGTGACAGTCAGCTGCACATGTTGCCATGCTTCCACCTCTGCCCTATCTACCTCGTCGTCTTCAAGGGGTCTTACTCTTGCGA
>NZ_JACOPB010000012.1:0-182458 GCF_014288005.1 Hungatella hominis | reverse complement strand
CCGCCGCTAAGTCAATTTCAAATCCATCCGAAAACTTCATTGAAACCGCTTCGCTCGACTTGCATGTGTTAAGCACGCCGCCAGCGTTCATCCTGAGCCAGGATCGAACTCTCATGTTAAATGATTCGTTTGATCCGGGGTCAAAATCAACTAACTAGCTAATTTATTTCCCGTTTTACTTGTTGTTTGGTTCGTATACAATAATTGTATTCGTTCTGAATTTTCTCATTCAAAGCCATCAAACAATGGCTTATTTTATTAGAATTTTCAGGGTTTTACATACTGTTCAATCTTCTGTTTTCAAAGTGCTTTGTGTCGTTATGTTCTCAACAGCAACTCGTTTATATTACCATATCGTTTCTGTTTTGTCAACAACTTTTTTAAATTTTCTTTTCAGCTTTTCAGCTGAGCCCTGCACCGGACTGTGTCCGTGCTGGAGTTATAATATATCATGTTCGCCAAATAAAGTCAAGGGAATTTGTTCCATTTTCTCAAACAATTTTTTACAACACTAAATATGCTTTTATTTCTTGATTTTTCCTATATTTTGTGGTTATAACAAAAATCGCCGGACAGACATTTTTTCATTCTGACCAGCGATTTGTTTTAATTGAATATATGATATCAACAATTGCAGACCTACAGCATACCATGGATGACGCTCAAAACAATTGCATTCAGGAAATTATGTTCATATAGAAAGGACAGCCATTTACTGGCTTCCACCTGACGAATCAGTGTCATTCCCCATGAAGTACCGGAGCACGCCGTTAGGACCAGACAGAGAATCCAGAGAAAAATCAGACCCTGAACACCTCCGAGGAGCGCACCCGCAATTTTATTCATTCCAGAAAGGATTGGAAGGCGGGCAATCAAATCCAGCCAGCGTACCACCAGCTTAATCAGAAGATATACGGTCGCAAACATCAGGACGAAGCCCACGGAATTTAAAATCATGTCCGCCAGATAGTTTCCTATATAATCAGCAAAGGCATTGACTCCCAAAAGCTCATAGACTTCGTGATTATTATTTTCTATCAGCGCCGATTTGACATTCTGAGGCAGATTAAGGTTCTCGATAATCGTCCGCTGTACGGATGGCACATCTTCACCTTTCTCTTCCTCATCGCCAGTTTCTTCCGGCAGACCAATGCCTGCAGCCTGCTTCATACTGTTGGACAGTGTTTGCTGTATCGATGTATTTTCTTTTAAATATTCTGTTACTTTCGGCATGGATACGTGCACAATTGCCAGAGCCGCCACTAATGCCACCATAGATACCGCAAGCCGGATAAATCCCCTGTAATGTCCGTATAAAACCATGGACAGCAGGTAGACCCCGGCCGCAATCGATAACCAATTTTCCATAAAATTCCTCGTTATAATTCTGCCTCCAGGACGAATCGGTATATGGCCGATGCCACTCCATCTTCGTCGTTTGTGTCCGTAATATAGTCAGCTGCCTTGCAGAGATCCGGTCGGCCATTTTTCATGGCTACGCCGATTCCGGCCTCTAAGATCATGGAGAAATCATTTTCCCCGTCTCCCATAGCCATCGTTTGCTCTCTCTTAAGCCCCAGATGCTCCGACAGCCGGCGGATACCACCACCTTTTGTCGCTCCTGGCGCGTTGATTTCAAGATTCGTGGGCATAGAGGAGGTGATGAGAATTCCATCAATCTCTTCCAGCACCTTTCTTACCTTTGTTCGTTCTTCTATCTCAGGAAAAAACAAATTGATTTTCTCCACTGGCTTCCGGCAGTTTTCAAGAAACTCAATAATATTCGGATAAACATCTCTGGTCATCCGGACCACTTCCTGAAGCTCCGGCCTCAGACCGTATTCCGTTAAATGTTCGTAGAAACGCGGTTCGGTAATGCCGCGACGCTCAATGTAAGGATCGTACATTACGTGATACTGATCAATAATTTTTAATATCTTCAGTGCCAGCTCCCATGGAATGGTACACTCCGACAGAGTTAAATCTTCTTTCATATCCTCTACCACGGCGCCATTCGTTGTAATGGCATAGCGTACTCCCGGCAGTTCCCGGACGACTGAAGGAATCCCAGACACGGTTCTTCCGGTCGTCGGAACAATGTGAATGCCTCGTTCCAGGCATTCCGTCAGCGCCTGTCTGTTACGGGAAGACAGACGCTTCTGGCTGTCCAGAAGCGTTCCGTCCAAATCAAGTGCAATTAATCTGATATCCACAATTCATGCTCCAATTAGTTATTTGATACCGCCGTCCGCCATTTCGGCTCCTTTGCAGAATCAAAGGTTTACAGCAGAGTTACCGCCGTTTTGATTAGTAAATAAAATGCTCTTCTTTCAGGATTAGAAGGCCGTCCTTATCGTATTTGGATGAGAATATTCCCTTGACGCGCTTTCCGAAGGACGGCTTTTCTGCACGGTCTGCCGCTTCTTCAATCAGGCCTTCCGCATTCTCTCTTGTCAGCGCCACTCCGTCCTCTTCCATGATCTCGATTCGCTCATACAGGGCCAGCATGCTCTTGCCGGTTATGCTGCAGTCAATTTCATTGGCATAACGGCAGGCGTACTGAGCGAACTCGTCAATATCCATCTCTTCCCCGTGACTTCCTGGACCATCATCATTGCGGTAAGACATGGCTTCCTCGCCGTCTTCGTCTTCTTCCACATAGTAATCGTCATTTTCATCATAGGACTCCTCCGGTTCCATCTCCTCGTAAACCGGCTTTTTACGGTTGCGGAACAGACCTTTTTTCTTTTTCGACGCCGCTTCCTCATCCGGGAAATCATCGTAAGCTTCCTCTTCATAAGAATCCGTCTCATATGACTGTGCATCTCTGATATCCTGATCGTAAGAATTCTCTTCATAAGGTTCATCGGCGTAAACAGGCTGACGGCGCGGTTCAGGAATAACCTCCTGGACTGGTGGAGCCGGCTGGCGTCTGACCGGAGCATCATTTCGTTCCGGATAGAGAGGTCTCACTGCAGCTTTGGGAGCAGCAGCCCTCTTAACAGGCTCTTCATTTCTTGCCGCCGGACGCGGCTCCTGCGCCGGAGATATGGTTTGAGTATACTCCTCGCCAGGTTCATAGCCTTCTCCGCTTCCTATGCATTCAAACTTGCTGGCAAGACGCGGATGGTTTCTGTGAAGATTCTCCATCTGTTTGGGATTATCGATCAAAACAACGATCATGCCGCTGTTATCATGATTCATCAGTTCATATAATTCTTCTAAGGCTTCCGGAGTCAAATCTCCTGCCTCTTCTATAACAAGATCTTTTCCGGCCAGTTTAGATGCGGATGCGAGCACACCTCTTTTGGAAAGCTTCTCTCCTGTAATCTTGGCGACCGGATTTTTTATGCCGGATTCATTATGAATTTGTTTTAATGCCTCTACAGCAATTTTAAGTCCTTTTTCGGGAGTCCTGGCTTCAATCATTAAATGATTTAATACAGGAGGTTCTTCCTCTTCATCTTCAAGGTCTTCTATCTCAAGAACATCTTCTTCTGTACGCCGTTTGTTCAAAACAGTGACATTTGCGGTATGGTCTTCCTGTGTGCTGTATTCAGAATCCCCCTGAACGTAAGCGGAATTATCGCCTTCTGGTTCATCATAGGCAGTCTCTCCATAGACCGGATCATCACCAGTTGATTCATCGACTGCGGAATCGCTGTATGCAGTCTCACCGGAAATTGATTCACTGGAAACCGATTCACCGGAAACTGATTCACCAGTAACCTCGTCGCCGTATGCAGCGTCACCATAAGCAGTGTCGCCATAGGCAGTCTTGCCATATGCCGGATCGTCATAGTCAGACGATCCGTAAGCTACGTCATCAGCCAAGTTCCCGCCGTAGGCTGATTCTTCAGAAGCATTTTCTCCATAAGCTGCTTCCCCATAGGAGTTATCTCCAAAAGCTGCGCCTTCATGGTTGTTTTCACCATAGACAGAATCTCCGTATGTGTTTTCAACATAAGCGCTCTCTCCATAGGTACTCTGGACATGGGAGGTGTCTCCATATGCATGTTCCCCATAGCCTGGCTCTCGATATGCGTTTTCTCCATAAGCTGCCTCTCCATACGCATTCTCTCCGTATGCCGGCTCGCCATAGGAATTCTCCCCATATCCTGGCTTTCCATAGGTATCTCCGCCATAAGCCTGTCCGCCATAAGAAGTGTCGTCATAGGAGCCGTCTTCATAGGAGGCATCACCATAAGAAGATTCCCCATAGGAAGATTCTCCATATCCAGAATTTCCATAGGTATAGTCTTCCTCTATCACTGGCTCTGCAGGGACTTCATCAGCCATCTCCGGCATACGCATCATTCCGCGCGGTCTTGGCATCGCAGAGGCAAGGCGCTCTGCATTCCCAGCCATATGGACTACGGCATCCGCTGCACCGTATGCAGCACCAGCCATTCCGTCTGCTGCCCCGGCAAATGCACCTCCTGCATATGCGGTTCCTGCTGCCGCGGTCTCTCCGGCCGCTATGGAAGCGCCATCATATTCAGAGTTCCTCATAACCGGGCGGTTAATCCGCCTGATATCATCAAGCACCCGTGTGTTGTCATGTCTCCTGGGGCGCTGCTTTGCCGGCGGTTCCTCGTAAGACATGCGGGACATCTCCCGGGCCAGCCCTTCCTGAACCTCGGCCTCCTGCATCCTGGCCTGTAAATCTCCATAATAGGGTTCCTCCGGCATATCCATCCCCGGATTTCCATCATCATAGTATTCTTCATCCTGCTCCGGAACATTCATCTGGCCTCCGCCGAGTCCGTATTCCTGTTCTACAGCACGAAGCTTTGCCTCATATTTATCACGGTTTTCCACCAGATCCATCTGATAGCTCGTAAGCGGCGCATACTGAAGCTTCAATTCCATGGCCTTTTCTACATACTTTCCAAGACCAAACATCAGCATGATCTTATCGCATGTCTCCACGCATCTGTCAGCCATACCTGCTATGCTGTAAAGCTCAGCCAGCTCATACAGCCATTTCTCATCAATTTCCTGACTTGTATAAGATTCAAGAGAATGGATTAACTGCTGGGCAGGCGCACCTTTTGCTTTCAAAATTAAATAACGTAGAAGCTGCTGTCTCGGGTCATCTCCGGCCAGATCGCTGAATTCCCTGTAATATGCCTCAGCCTCATCAATATTGCCCTCTTTTAATGCGAGTTCTGCCAGCTTATAGAGCAGACGTTTCCCAATGGGGGCACGTTCAAACGCCAGAAGAAGAATCTCTCTGGCCTCTTCATAGTCCTCATTTTTTTCGTAAACCATGGCTACCATAGACAGCAGGTTCGTATTCCGCACACGTCTCCAGTCAATGGTATCGGCAATCTTCATGGCCGTCTCATAATCACTCTTGCCGACAAGCTTCTTTATCTGTTCAACTTTAATATTAAACTCGTACTTATCCATTCTTTTGCATCTCCTAACAAGGTTAATGAGTTACAGTTCGACCCGGCCTTCCAGGGCCCGTAACAATGTCACTTCATCTATGTATTCCAGATCTCCGCCGACGGGCACGCCGCTGGCAATACGGGTTACCCGTACGCCTGTAGGCTTTATCAGCTTGCTTAAATACATCGCCGTAGTTTCCCCTTCGAGACTGGAATTGGTAGCGATGATAACTTCTTCCACATCACCCTGAAGCCGCTGCATCAGCTCCTTCAGTTTGATATCATTCGGGCCGATTCCCAGCATGGGAGAGATCGCTCCATGAAGCACATGGTAAACACCGTCATACTTCCCCGTTTTTTCGTAAGCCGCCAAATCCCTTGTATCCTCAACAACCATGATGACTTTATGGTTGCGTTTGTCACTTTTGCAGATCGGGCACAGCTCCTGGTCTGTTAGAGTGAAACACTCCTTGCAGTAATGGACATTATGCTTCGCCTCAGTAATGGATGAGGCGAGGCTCGTTACTGATTCCTCCGGCATATTGATAATGTGAAATGCCAGACGCTGTGCGGATTTGCTTCCTATTCCGGGAAGCTTGGAAAGCTCTTCTATTAATTTCGTTATCTGACTGCTGTAATAATCCATGATTAGAAAGGAAAGCCTCCGCCCATACCGCCGAGGCCGCCGGTCAGCTTGGACATGGCCGCACTGCTCTCTTCCTCCATCTGGCGGAACGCCTCGTTGGTCGCAGCCACAATCAGATCTTCCAGCATCTCAATATCATCCGGATCCACCACTTCTTCAGTAAGCTTCACCGCAGTCACTTCCTTCTTTCCAGATACGGTAACGGATACTGCTCCGCCGCCTGCTGTCGCCGTATACTCTTTTGTCTCCAGCTCCTTCGTCGCCTCTTCCATCTGACGCTGCATTTTCTGAGCCTGCTTCATTAAATTATTCATATTGCCAGGCATTCCGCCTGAAAAACCGCCACGCTTTGCCATGGTGTATGTCCTCCTGTTAATCTTCTATTATAATATCCATGTGAATGTTTTCTTTTAATTCTTCGTCACTGACGTAAATGGTATCGAGGCGTTCTCCGCCGCCCCGCAGTCTTGCCTTAAAATAAATTGATTTCTGATAATGTTCTTCCACATACCGTTCGATGTCTCCCAGAGTCGTCGGACGGCTGCCAATAATAAAATTGCTCTGGTCTGTGAACACAACGCAGAGACAGCTTTCTCCCGCCGGTTCCACCACCGTATCCCGGAAACTGGCCCGGATCGGACCTCCCAGGTCTTTTACAATCTTTCCCCACTCGTTGCGGACCAGATTTAAGTCTTCCAACTGCCCCTTGGGGAGCGCAACGCGTTCCGCGGGTGTCATCGGTTCTGACGAGGCGCCGTTTCCGCCCGTTCTTCCATTGTCTCCGGCCGGTACGGAATCCATACTGCTACCACCTGAAGGTATGGCGCCAGTTACAAAGACGCCTTCTTCCAGCTGTTTTTCAATGCTGCTGATTCTCTGAATGACGGAATCCAGGTTTTCTTCCATCTCGGGGCGGGTCAGTTTAATGAGAGCCACCTCGATCAGCACCCGCTTCTGGGATGCGTAGCGAAGCTGGTTCGAGAGATCGGAGAATACTCTGATAAACCGCAAAAGCGTCTCTCCATCGACAAGGCCGGCTTCTTCCATCAGAAGATTCATATTCTCCGCTGACATATCCAGCATATTTTCCGCGTCATCCACAGACTTTACAATGAGAAGGTTTCTCAGATACCAGATAAAGTCTGTTACAAACTGCCCCAGCTCGCGTCCCTGGATTACCATCTCCTCCAGACTCTTAATACAGTCCTTCGTCCGATTCTCCACGACAGCGCGAAATAATTGGCTGAATACCGTAATGTCTACGGCGCCGAGGACATCCAACACATTGTCATATGTCAGAATCTCTCCATAATGGAAGGCCACACACTGGTCCAGAAGGCTCAGCGCATCACGCATGGCCCCATCCGCCGCTTTGGCAATATAGGCCAGCGCCTTGTCCTCCACTGAAATATGCTCAGCTTCGGTCAGCTTCTGCAAATGAGACACAATGGTATCAACCGTAATCCGCTTAAAATCATACCGCTGACACCGTGACATGACCGTGACAGGTATTTTCTGCACTTCGGTGGTCGCCAGAATAAAGATGACATAAGACGGAGGTTCCTCCAGCGTCTTTAAAAGGGCGTTGAAGGCTCCTGTAGAAAGCATATGAACCTCATCAATAATATAAACCCGGTATTTTCCTTCCGTAGGGGGATACTGGACCTCGTCCCTGATCTCACGGATATTCTCGACGCCGTTGTTGGAAGCGGCGTCGATCTCCACCACGTTTAAGGAGGAGCCGGCCGCGATATTCTTACACGTCTGGCACTCTCCGCAGGGACTGCCGTCCACCGGATTCTCACAGTTAACCGCTTTCGCAAATATCTTTGCAATACTGGTCTTACCGGTACCTCTGGTACCGCAGAACAGATACGCATGTCCGATACGGTCGGATACTATCTGGTTTTTCAAAGTCTGTACTACATGGTCCTGGCCTCTGACATCCGCAAAGGAAGCAGGACGCCATTTCCGGTATAATGCCGTATACGACATGCTCTATGGCTCCTTACTCATCGCCGAAGCTGATGCCTATCATCTTGGCTTCCTTAATGATAGAACTCTCAGGATCGACCGTCTTTAATTTACCAGCAACTTCTTCCAGCGGCACCTTCACGATCTCATCGTTGATCACTGCCACCATATTGCCGTATTCCTTATTCTTAATCAGATACGCGGCCTCCGCGCCCAGACGTGTTGAAAGAACCCTGTCGTATGGACATGGTTCACCGCCTCTCTGCATGTGGCCGGGAACAGTCACACGGACTTCCTGTCCCGTGCGTTCTGTAATCTGAGCGCCGATCTCATAAGCGACCGACGGATAGATCACTCCGTTTTTCTTTTTTTCTTTCAATTCTTTCTTGGTAAGAGCGGCGTCCTCCTTGGAAATGGCACCTTCCGCCACTGCCAGGATAGAGAAACGTTTTCCCCTCTTCGTCCTGCTCTTTAACGCTTCCACTACAATATCCAGATCATAAGGGATCTCGGGAAGTAAAATAATGTCCGCTCCCCCTGCGATTCCTGCATACAGGGTAAGCCAGCCTACTTTATGGCCCATGACCTCCACAATAAATACACGGCCGTGAGATGCCGCCGTGGTGTGGATGCAGTCAATGGCGTTGGTCGCCACATTGATGGCGCTCTGAAAACCAAAGGTCACATCGGTTCCGTATAAGTCGTTATCAATTGTCTTCGGCAGATGAATGATATTCAGCCCTTCCTCGCGAAGAAGATTTGCCGTCTTCTGACTGCCGTTTCCTCCCAGAACAACGAGACATTCCAGTTTCAGCTTTTTATAGGTGTGCTTCATCGCTTCTACCTTGTCGAGTCCGTTCTCATCCGGTGTACGCATCAGTTTGAACGGCTGTCGCGAGGTGCCAAGGATTGTCCCGCCTTCCGTCAGAATTCCTGAAAACTCCGACTGCTGCATAACACGGTAATCTGCATAAATCAGGCCCTTGTATCCGTCTTCAAAACCAATTATCTCCACATCGTCATACATTCTGTACAGCGCCTTCGCCACACCGCGCATTGTCGCGTTTAAGCTCTGGCAGTCGCCGCCGCTTGTAAGCATTCCAACTCTCATCATCAAAGCACACCCCTTCTTAGATTCATGTTTAGGAAATAGATACTATATACCCATTTTGTACATAATTATAATACAAAGGGAAGGGTGGGGCAAGGGAAAACTTTGTTCTATCGGGAAATGTAAGAAAATTACCAGTTAAATGGTAATGATTGTACATATAACAAAGAGTCCGGTAAGCCGGACTCGTGCGCCGGAGCGCGGTCGCCTCTGCGGCCATATTTCCTTAGCGCGGAGCGCGCATCCCCCCGGAGGGTTTTGTTTCACAGGCGAATTTCCTATGAAACAATAAGACACCGGATTTTGCTTCCCCGGTGTCTTATTGTCTTCTATTCGCTGTATTTTATTTATATTTTTAATCCGTGCGTCTCACTTTGTATCGTTACCACAGGCGTTACCCTGACAGTTAACTCAGTCCAGGCTGCCTCACGGCACACAGGAGGTTCCACTTAGTGCTGCTGCATTCCTGCCCTGACACGGTTCATGAATTCCTGTTGCGTAAGACCCAAACGTCATCGCCACTTATCAGGGGCAGCCCTGCAATAGACGATCCGAGGTGAGACATCACCCCTGCTAGAGCGGATTGCAGGTACAGGGCACCGCTATCTCCCCGGCTGCACGGAAACTTTATGACATGTGTTGGTCTGTATGCGAACTTTCCATATATATACATAATTAACGCACACGTATACATCTTTTCATGTATAGCCAATTTAGTATACATGGAATCCGGCTATTTGTCAAGGAGTCGTCTCTTCCTGTTTTTGTTTTTTTATGGCTGCTTTCTTTTCCCTGAGAGCCTTAAAAAAATCCTTCATAAGCCGCGAACACTCTTCCTCTAAAACGCCGTTCTCCATCTCAACCTGATGGTTAAAACCGTCCTCATGAAGCAAATCGAGCACAGAGCCGGCACACCCGGCCTTCGGATTCATGCAGCCGATTACGATTTTGGGTATTCTGGCCTGAACGATTGCCCCGGCGCACATGGGACATGGTTCCAGGGTCACATACATGGTACAGTCTTCCAGCCGCCAGTCCCCCATCTTCTTACATGCTTTTTTTATGGCAATGATCTCCGCGTGAGACAGAACATTCTTATCAATCGTTCTCCGGTTATATCCCCTCGCAATAATCTTGTCCTCATAGACGATGACGCATCCGATGGGTACTTCTCCGATCGCCCCCGCTTTCCGGGCCTGTCCTATAGCAGCACGCATATATTTTTCATCAGCATTCATGCCGGTCCCTCTTTTCATTCCTTCCAAAAATATGGTATACTTACTTTTAAGTGCACTGATAACCAATGCAATGCATTTTAGTATATCACGAAAAGTACACCATGAAAATAAGGAAGCGAAAATTATGAAAATTTGCGGTCTGCAAAAAACAACTCTCCTGGATTTCCCCGGTCATGTCGCTGCCACCATATTTTTAGGCGGCTGCAACTTCCGCTGTCCTTTCTGCCACAACAGCGGACTCCTGGGAAATGATGCCGAAGAAGCCATGAGTGAGGCTTCTCTCTTCACCTTCCTGAAGCGGCGTACATCTGTCTTAGAGGGGGTCTGCATCACGGGCGGAGAGCCAACACTCTCCGACGATCTGGAAGATTTTATCCGCAGGATCAGGCAGATGGGTTACTTAATCAAACTGGATACCAACGGCTATAAGCCCGCCGCCTTAAAGGATCTCGCCGGGAAAGGGCTTCTCGATTATATCGCAATGGATATCAAGGCCGGCCGGGAAAATTACCCGCGCGTGGCAGGCATTCCCGGCATTCAGATGGAAAAAATAGAGGAAAGTGCGGCATTTCTGATAAATGGCTTCATCCCGTATGAGTTCCGCACCACCGTCGTGAAGGAACTTCATGACAGCCAGGATTTTCTGGATATCGGACGGTGGCTTGAGGGCTGCCGGCACTACTACCTCCAAAACTATGTGGACTCCGGTGAAGTCCTTTGTTCCGGCTTCAGTTCGTGTACCAAGGAAGAGCTTCTGGCTTTTGCAGAAATTCTCCATCCATATATGGCTGACGTTTCTCTGCGCGGAATCGATTATTGACAGATGGCTGACGGTATCAGCTTCCAATCTTGACATCGGTATACCAGTATCCGAAACGTCCGTCTTCTATTGGCTGATTCTTTGACAGAACAAAATTGGGGAAACCAAACATCGATGCCATATACCGCTCATTACTGTAATAATGCCCCGGGACCCCCAGCAGATAGCGTGGAGTCCCCTCCGGGTTAAACAGTTTTGCCAAAATTAAGTAGCGGTAATTATAATATCCGTGAAGCAGGAAACTGTTATTTCCGTATACCCATATCTCTCTGGGCAGAAGGCCGATATCCTGCGGCTTAATAGTCAGGATTTCACAGCCCTTTTCATAGTCAAAATCCAGGATTTTTGTGTGATCCCGTCTCAAATTCTCCCATACCCGTTCGCTGGAATCTTCGTCCTCTTCCTCAGTCTTTAACAACCGTTCCAGTTCCATTGGATTGCCCGGAACAGGCTGAGGTTTCTGAGCCTTTTGGAGCTCCGGTGCCTTGGGTTCTTCATCCACCGTATGCGCCAGCCCGGCTCCCGATACTTCATCCGTTCTGTGGGATTCTACATTTTCCGGTATTGTTTCCGGCGATGGTTTTGATGTTGTTAACGGCGATGGTTTTGATGCTGAGAACGCTGCTGATTTTGATGTATAACTATCCGGATTTTCACCTCTTACTGCGGCCGGTTCTTCGGGCTCTCCTGATTCCTGTATAGGTTCCGCCATACAAGATTTCGCTGTGTAATTTTCTGAGGCGCTCATTTTGAGAGAATCATGTGTGTCTCCCGCCTGGCGCATATCAGAACTGTACCACATACTTTCTACCGGACGATTAACCGGATATCCGCGCATTCCTTTTGGCGCGGCGGCTTCTGAAGAGCTTTGAACAGCGTCTTTTGAGGTCATTTCCGAAATGTCATCGTTTCCGTCTGTCGAATACGTTTCTGATATTTCCTGCATGGATTCCTCTGTATGGGAACTGGAAATATTCTGCGTACCGGTCATTGTGCCGGAGATAACAGAATTTTGTGTATTCTCCATGGCATATGCGCCTGGGATGCCGTATATGTCGCTTGCAGAATGGATTCCGGACGTTTCGTATGTGTCCTGACCGCCATACATGTCTGGGCCTTGCTGCGCATATTCCGATGCGTACTGTGATGTATATCCCGATATCTGATCCGGGCCATTTTCCGGTACTGCCATCTCTGCTTCCCGAAGTTCTGGCGCATATACTTCTGATTTTATTGACTCCGGCGCGCTCAGCTCTGGTTCATTCATCCTCATTTCTTCGGCTAAACGCTCTGAATTTTCCATTTTTTCAAGCTGCTGCGGGTACGACCCGCTTTCCGGTCTGGAGACAAAGGAACCTGATGTATCGGCCCGGTAGCAGATCGTCTCTCCCTGGATATCTTCCAGAAATTCACTCCGGGTTCCGGTCTCTTCCACATTATACAGCATCTCTTCCGGATCAGTATCACACTGCCCTTCAGCCATAAACGGAGCCTGATTTTTTTCTTCTATATAATAAGATTCCTCCGTATCCGACTCCATGATACCTGTGTGAAGTGTGGTAACCGTCTCGATATCCGGCATCAGTTCAGCGGCATATTCTACAGCCGGGATACCGGAGAAACTGGTGTAGCTGCGCGCAGAATTACCCTGTTTTCGATAAGATCCCTCATCCGCGTGTGCCATTTTCATGGGTTCCTGCTGCTGTCGATACGGTTCCCGAATTGGAGTATCCTTATCTGCAGCCGGTTCCTCCGTGCTGTGAAGATCACTCACCGGCTCTTCCACCGGCACCATTTCCGGCTTCGCCGGCTCATTCATGGATTCTATGTAAGAAGCTTTTGCTCTGGACCATTCCATCCTGGCTTCCTGCTGCCTGATCCATGCTTCCGCCGTCTGCTCCGTCGTATCTGCGGACTGTTCCACCTGTTTTCTGATGCTCTCCGCAAATGCTTTCGACTGCTCTCTGGCGCTCTCTGTAAATGCCTTTAACTGCTCCCGGGACATTTTATCCTGCTTCTCAATTTCCTTTGTTTCCTGGACAGCTTCTACCGGGAACTCTTCCTCAATTTCCTTCATTGCCTTTTTAATCTGCGCTTCCTGCGCCGTTTCTTCTCTTTCCTTTTTCTCGGGAAGCGTGTTGGAAAGTTCTACTTCAGCGGCGTGGGCCACCGCGTCCTCCCAGATCGTCGTGTAAGAGCGCCACGTATTTTCCACATCATGGACCGTCAGACCGTAACACTGATCCATGGGAATTCCGGAGTGTTCCACATCGCTTACCGAAACGACCGTACGGAATTCCCCGGAACCTCCGCGGATAAAAATATTTCCCAGCAAGATTTCCTTTTCACCGGCCAGCAGATAGACGCCGATATCATTGCCGCCCACATAAACCTTCTTAACATTCACCGTAATCTTACACTGGCTGCCCCGCGTTTCTATTTTCGCGAACCCAATGTTTTTTCCTTTGATTCCGCCTTCATAGGCATAGATATATGAGATTAGTCTCCGATAATTGGACATGATATCACCCCTTTTATAAATATTTTATGCAATTAGCCATTGAAACTATGCCATAAAAATGTTATCCTAATGCTATAAATGAAATAAAATTTTTTTTCAAGAACATGGAGGGCTATAAAAATGAGACTTTACCGCGCAAAGGATTACAATGACATGAGCCGCAAAGCGGCACACATTATTTCCGCTCAGGTTACCATGAAACCAGACTGCGTACTGGGACTCGCTACCGGATCCACACCGATCGGGACCTACAAGCAGTTGATCGAATGGTACAACAACGGTGATCTGGATTTTGCTGAAGTAAAGACTGCCAATCTGGACGAATATAAGGGACTGACAAGAGATAACGATCAGAGCTACTACTATTTCATGCACGAGAATCTGTTCAAACATGTCAACATCAAGGAAGAGAACACCAACATCCCTGATGGTACAGAGCCTGACGCCGCAAAAGAGTGTGCGCGTTACGAAAAAGTAGTCCATGAGTTAGGCGGCGTAGACCTCCAGCTTTTAGGCCTCGGCCATAATGGCCATATTGGTTTTAACGAGCCGGCCGACGAATATCCGAAGGAAACTCATATCGTAGACTTACAGGAAAGCACCATCGAAGCAAATAAGCGCTTCTTCGCCTCCATTGACGACGTTCCGCGCCAGGCTTATACCATGGGTATCGGAACCATCATGAGCGCGAAAAAAATACTGCTGGTAGTAAGCGGCGAGGACAAGGCTGCCATCTTACGTGAAGTCATCTGCGGACCAGTGACTCCTCGCGTTCCAGCTTCCATCTTACAGCTGCATCCGGACGTAACAATCGTAGCTGATGATGCTGCCCTTGCAAAACTCGGTGACTGCTGCAAATAAAAACAGCGGTACTGTCTGAACGGTACATAAATGAAAAGCCCCTCTCGGTTTCATACCGGAGGAGCTTTTCATTTAATCCCATCATTACGTTTAATTCCCATTACGTGCGGCATTTACTGACATATACTCCATGGAATTTCGTCGTTTTTTGAGTCACAGAATACCTGCCAGAGTCTTATCTGTCATCGTTCTGACACCTCGGCGAATTATTATAACAAACCTAAGGTTGAAAGAACCGTTTAGAATTATGTAAATCATGTAAGGACATCATATTACAGTGCCCCGTACTTATCATATACCTCTCTTAAGGTTCTTCCTTCTAAAAGCTCTTTTCGCGATATGTTCTCCATAGCAGCCTTCTGTTTTGCCAAATCCAGAACATCTTCCTCAACCTCTTTTGGAATCACCACAACTCCATCAAAATCTGCAAAAATCAAATCACCTGGATTCACCAGAACATCACCACAGCGCACCGGAACATCATAATCCACCACCAACCCCCGTCCTTTACTGTCCAGCGGACGGATTCCCGCATAAAATACGGGAAATCCCATTTTTTTGATGCGGATGCAGTCGCGGATCTGGCTGTCACAGACACAGCCAACCGCCTTCCTCATCATAGCCGCTGTCGACATCAATTCCCCCCAGGGTGCGTTTGTCCCTCCGCTGTCTGTAGAGTGAACCGCTACATCATTCTCTCCCAAGCTGTCCATGGCTTCAATCTCTCTTCCATATGGATTATCCTGGACCACATAATCAGTCTCAAGCCACCGGAAAGTCCTGGCCCGCCCTACAAACACACAGCAAGTCTCGTCCAGCGGCCGCAGCCGCTGATGCATAGCCTGATGCCGGTATCCCAATTGATCCAGAATATCACACACTACCGGCACATATAAGTTATCCTTTATCCATTTATACTTTTCATGATCTGTCATTTCTGCATCTCCCTTTTCCTGTCACCTTAAGAATTCACGCTTTCGTACATTAGTGATCTTACCATTCCAACATCTCCAATGGTTTTAAAATCCGACACCTTTCTTCCATTCCACTCTGAACGCAGAAATATCGGAATACGTTCGGATTTTCTCCGTTCAGCTCCATGACATCATAATGGTGGGGCACAACATACTGCGGATTAACTGCCTGGGTAAGCAGAACGGCCTGTTCCGCTGTCAGATTCCCAAACTTTCCATTAATACAGGGCAAAAGAACATCTGCATGAGGACATGCTCTCAGCAGCAAATCGCAGAATGAAGTGTCTGAGGTATGATAGACGCTTTTCCCATTTTCAAATCGAATTCGGTATCCAGTTGTATCGAGAACGCCTTCATCAGTACCCAGTGCAAAAACGCCTTGTATATCAATCCCGCTTACAGCTAATCCATCCCCCTGATCCACGATTCGGATCTGCTGCGGGTTAATTCCTAAAATCTCCAGTTTTTTAGCGGCATGACGCGGCGCCACGAATATAGTCTCCTCTTTATGGGAATAGGCCCGGATTGTAGCCGGATCCAAATGATCCAGGTGGTCGTGTGTCACAATATAGATATCCGCTTTTAAATCATAAGGCGATACCGGCGCCGGATAAGTTCTGGTAAATAATGGAGAATCCTCCCCGACGCAGTCACTTAAATATGGGTCAATGACCACGGATACTCCTCCGCTTTTTAAATAGAATCCGGATTGACCAAGAAACCATAAGGCGGATTTTTCGACAGACTCATATTCCTGCCAAACCATTATTCTCCCCCCTTTACCATTCATAAATCCGATATTTTTCGATGGCCTTTTCATTCACTGTGATTCCGAGCCCCGGCCCCTGCGGGACATCCATCATACCATTTTCATCCATCTGTACCGGATTATCAATAATTTCCCGAAGCATGGGACTGGAACTCACATTATATTCCAAAAACAGACTCCTTGGGAGCACCGCATTGACATGGAGACTCGCCGCAGTCAGCAAGTCCGTAAGCCATGCGTGGGGACAAACATCAATTCCCGCTGCTTCTGCCTCCCATATAATCTTTCTGATCTGGGTAAAACCTCCACATCGTGAAATGTCGGGCTGCGCAACATCTATCTTCCCTTCCTGAATGAGTCTTCTGAATCCCCAGCCAGTTGCTTCCTGCTCCCCTGCGGCCAGTCTCGTCTTCACCCCTGCCTCTTTCACCTTTCGATAGCCTTCATAGTTCTCCGGATGCAGAAAGTCCTCCAGCCAGTAAATGCGATACGGCTCCAGTCTCCGCAGCAGCTCCACCGCATCATAAGCACTGCGGCTGGTCTTCCAGCCTGCATCCACCAACAGCTCCACACGGTCTCCCACGGCTTCTCTTGCCGCCTTCACAAGCTCTATATCACGGCTGACATCCTGACCAAAAACTCCCCAGCCAAATTTAATTGCGGTAAAGCCCTTTGACATATAGTAATCGCAGGCTCTCTTTATATCAGCCGGTGTTGGCCGGAATAAAGTAGACGCATACGCTCTCACCTGCTTTCTGTAACCGCCTCCCAACAGCTGATATACCGGTCTTCCCACTGCCTTTCCCATGATATCATAACAGGCAATATCGACCCCTGACATTACCTGGATGGCTACGCCGCGCCGGCCATAGTAGGCGGTCCCCAGGTAAAGCTTATTCCATATCTTCTCCATCTCAAAGGGATCTTCTCCTATAAGCATTTCCCGAATTCCTTCCATCATATCGGACCCCGTCCTCGGCGCGCCGATCAGGGAACTGGCCACATGAGGAGCCGTCTCCACATCAGACCAGCCGGTTATTCCCTCATCCGTACTGATCTTTATCAGAAAACAGTATGCGACACCGGTTGCTTCCTCGCTTCCTGCCGGATTCAAGTATTTATCCGGAGATTCCAGTATGATGCCTTCCACATCTGTAATCTTCACAAGCTACCTCCTCACGTAAATGTCAACGTCACCTTAAGCGCTTCATCTTTTCCCTTTTCCGCCAGTTCGAAAGCCTTTTCCCAATTATCAAATGGAATTCGATGTGTAATCATGTCCTTTAGTCCCAGCTCCCGCTTATCCAGCAGTTCCAGCGCCCTGTCCAGATAATTCTCATCGTTGCAGGAGCCGCATAAATTCAGCTCCTTGACATGAACCCGGAACAGATCAATTGCCGGCATTGGCATAACTGCGGAAAATACGGATAATGTTCCTCTCGCCTTCAAACAGGTGATAGCCGTGTTTACAGCCTGTCCGGTTCCCACACAGAGTACCGCGCTATCTACACCTTCGCCATTTGTCAACTGATATACTTTTTCTGATACGTCTGCCGTTTCACGTTCATGAATCGTCTCTGCATTTCCAGCCATAGCCAAACGGAATGAATGACGCCCTGTAAGAATGACTCTGCCCGGATTGTATACCCTCAACAGTCTCGTCATAATAATTCCGAAAGGTCCGTCGCCAATAATCAGTACAGTCCCGTCCTTTTTTACATTTGCCCGTTCCAATGCTTCGATACATACGCTGACCGGCTCCATCAGGCTTGCCACATCATAGTCCATAGTATTGGGAATCTTCCTTGCGCGGTCGGCTCTGATACAAAAATATTCTGCAAAAACTCCTTCCAGATTGATTCCCAGATGCTTCATATTGCCACACAGATGCGGCAGCCCTCTTAAGCAGTTTGAACAGGTGCCGCAAGGCATAACCGGATGAGCCGCTATGCGGTCACCTATATTAAATCCAGTTACGTTCTTTCCGACTGCCACCACCACCCCGGCGCCCTCGTGTCCCATAATCATTGGAAAACGAATTCCAAAGGAATTGTGTTTGATATCGTTTAAATCAGATGTACAGATCGTCGCCGCCTCTGTTTTAACCAGTAATTCGTCCGGGTCAGGCTGGCGAACCGAACATTCTTTTTGTGCCAGCCGTCCTTGTGCTTCCAGAACAAGCGCTTTCATCCCATTCCCCCCTTATTTGATTCCCAAAATCTCCAGGGAATCCCTGTTTATAATTGATTCAATCAATTGTTCTGATACCGGAGGCAGCCCGGTTCCCTTAACGATAGTATTAACACCTCGAAATCCCCGGATCGAATCCCCTGTCGTCGTTGCGGGGAAATCAGAACCGAAAAAGACCTTATTTCCGGCACCATATTCTTCTACCAGCCGCATTGCGTTATAAAACTGCCACGGCCTGTAATACAACGCTGAAACATCCGCAAATAAATTTGGTTGATGCCGAATGGCGGCAATGCATTCTCCCACCCATGGATGGCCAAGATGCGCCATCACTATCTTAAGATCAGGAAAGTCGCATGCCACCTGGTCCATCAAAACAGGATTCCCATAAGAAAGCGGTACTCCAGAGGAAAATGTCGTTGCCATGTGGGTCATAATGGGAAGATGATGCTTTTCACAATATTCATAGATCTTGTAATACTCCGGAGCATGCGGGTGCAGCCCCTGATAAACCGGGCCGATCTTAACCCCTCTGCAGTGATACTTCTCATAGTCCTCTTCCAGCATCCGCATGAAATCAGTCTCTGTCGGATCAATCGATGTAAAAAACAGATACTTTTCAGGATTCTTCGAAACAAATTCGGCTGCTGCTCGATTATCCGCGCGCCAGCCCGTCTTTTTTCCCCTCAATCCAAATACCACAACACGGTCTGCCTCCTCGGTTCCCTTTAAATACTCTTCTTCTGAGTAATTCCAGGACTCCCGCGGAATGTTACACCTATCCAAGTCGCTGAAAAATGGTTCCATAAAGTCATCCGGGTACCGCACATAGTGCGTATGTAAATCTACAATCATCTGTTTTCCGCCTTTCCACTTAAAAATAATTTATGGAAGTACCTGAAAGCCTTTCACAAAGCCTCTGGTCCTCATCGGTACAAATGCCTCCGCATGGCTGCAGCCGCACTGACGCCCTCGAAAACCAGAGATTTTTCCAGCCCATTCCTTGATTCCATAGTCATTTCCAAATGCCGATTTAAATGCCTCATCCTGACTCCGATGAAGCTTTGCAAGTCGCATTTTCTCCGCCATCACGTCATCAATATCCACCCAGTGACTCGGCTCAAACTCAAAGCCGTCCGCCGGTTCCACTAAGAATACAGCCGGAAATCCTTCCACAGGCGGCGCAGCCGTCTTAATCATAGGAAATGCCATCTGCATTGCACACTGCCGCACAAGCCGGTTCACTCTCATATGATCCAAATTGTAATCGACCAAATAATGTGTAAAAATCACGTCCGCCTTTGTCCTCCGAAGGGCATCGATTAAAGCCAGCCTGACCTCTTTTCCGTCAAATAAGAATTCATCCTCAAAGCCCAGGCACTGGTAACTCCCTCCTGCCTCATTTGCCAGTGCCTCCATCTCCTTTTTACGGCACTCCGAGGCCTCCTTACTGCTCATCTCCGGGTGTTTAACCATCCCCATTTCGCCTCCGGTAAGACAGATAAAGTGCAGTCTGTCCCCTCTGGCCTTCATTTTCAGCATAGTTCCCAGACACATCAGCTCATCATCCTGATGCGCCATAACAGAAACAACATTCATCACATTCTCCTCTTTTCTATCCTTTTACACTTCCCGCCATGACCCCCTTGATAAAGGATTTCTGCATCATCAAAAATAGCAGAATCATCGGAAGACAGGTCAGAAGCGCCCCTGCAAATACAAGATCAAAATTACCAATTCTTGACTGGGCGAATACATAAAGCCTTTGCTGCAGCGTCTGCCTTACCGGATTATTAATCACAATCAGAGGAACCTGAAGATCATTCCACACATAGACCCCTCGCAGAACGAGCACAATTCCCGTAACAGTCTTGAGCAGCGGCATATACACATATGCATAAACCTGAAAATAGCTGCATCCGTCAATTCGTGCTGATTCCATCAGTTCTTTGGGCAGAGACCTCATGAACCCGGTATATAAAAATACAATAAACGGCATAAACATGGCTGAATATATCAGAGCCAGTCCCAAAAAATTATCAGAAAGATGAAGTGTCCTCAAAAGTGTTACAAGCGGTACCATAGCCGCCTGAAACGGCAGTGCAATCAGAGCGACAAACAGCACATAAAGCCGGTTAAAGAACTTATGGTCCGCAATATAGATCCCGTAGGCCGTCATAGACCCTAACAGGATAAAAATCAGACACGATATCGCAAGCACTGCGAAGCTGTTAAAAAAAGCGGCCGGATAATTCATTTTAGAAAAAGCCGAGATGATATTATCCAGTGTAAAAATATCCAGATTGATGGTGAATGGCTGCAGTGAAATATAGGAACGCTCCTTAAATGCATTATTCACAACATACCAGAACGGCAGAAGGTAAAAGATCATAATGGCCATCATAATTCCATTGGTAACTGCCGCCTTCAATCGCCGTTTTCCCCTGACGCTTAAGTTCATCTTTCAACCTCCTTTCGTTCAGTCAGACGGCTTTCTGTTCAGAACAAACAATTCTGCTACCGCAAATACCACCGTGATTAAAGTCAGCATAACGGCCATCGCCATCGCCTTCCCCTGTGACATTGCCTTAAACGCATACTGGTATGACATCAGCGCCATGGTCTGTGATGCATATCCCGGCCCTCCCTGTGTCAGAACGTACGGCAGATCAAACAAGGTCAGAATTGCAATTGTAGACACGATGATATTGATGGTCACAGACTGCACAATCAGAGGCAGAGTGATTCTCCAAAGTTTCTGCCACCAGTTGATTCCATCCACAGCCGCCGCTTCGTAAAGTTCCTCGGGGACCGTAGAAAGGCCCCCAAGATAGATTAAAACATAGAATCCTACGGCAAACCACACAATCGCCGCGCTCAGCGCCGGCATTACCGTCTGCTTCTGCCCCAGCCAGTCCTGAATCAGGTTTTCCATCCCCATCTTTTCCAGAAGGTACACAAGCGGCCCCGTAGCCGGATTATAAATCGTTCTCCATATAAACCCCACGACTACCATGGAGACAATATTGGGAAGAAACAGGACCACTTTATAGAAATTAGCCGCCCTCCCAATATCATAAATAATCACAGCAAAAAGGATGGCCATAATATTTAAAACCGGTACATACAAAATAATTAAATAGAATGTATTGGAAAAGAGTGTCTTAAACTCCGAAGAAGCAATTACATTCCGGTAATTCTCCAGTCCCATCAAGTGGTACTCCTCTGACACTCCATTCCAGTCAGTAAAACTGTACTTAAACGAAAGAATAATCGGATATACCAAAAATACAGTAACTAACAGGACTGCCGGCAGAACGAACAGCGCCGCATTGATATATTTACTGTCCCATCCGCTCCATCGTTTCTGTTTACCGTTGTCTCTTTTTTTCAAAGCCGGCATCCTCCTCTCGCTAAAATCTGTGTTTTATTTCGCTGTATACAAATCCTGTAAAATCTTGGCGGCCTCCTCCGGTGATATCTCATCTGTCGCCACCTGTTGAAAGGTCTGCGGAAGACGTGCATAAACGGATGGCGGCAAAATTTCAAACCAGTAAGCCCCTGTTACTTCAATCTCCATAAGCCTGTCCACATATTCCTTTACCTCGTCCGTCATTTTCACCTTGTCCTGGTTATATTCAATCAGAGACGGGATACTGCCTCTTGACTGCTGGTACGTATAAAAACCCTCTTCATTTGCAATATAATTGACGAATTTAATAGCAGCCTCTTTATTCGGCCCGTCAGCGACTGCAAATCCTGTTTCCGTTCCAAGAACAACTGCCTGTTTCTGGCCTTCCATGTTCCACGGCGGCACCATCATCCCCACATCAAATGGGCTTTCCATGAAAGAACCTGCCATCCAGATCCCCTGAAAACACATAGCTGCTTTTTCCTGTTTAAAGGAATCGAGGAGAGTGGAAACCATCGCACTGACCGAACCGGTTAGCAGATATCCATTATCATTCAAAATCTTAACCCGTTCGAAAATCCTGGCCTGCTCAGGTGTATCAAACTGGAAGGTACCGGCTGCAATCTCTTTTATGTAGTCAGGATTTTGAGATGCCACTTCCACCGCATTTCCTGTGCTCCAGGCTGTATTGGATATAGCGCCATCCCCCATGGCAACCGCAAGCGGCGCGTATCCTTTATCCTTTAAGGTCTGGCAGACTTCAAGAAATTCATTCCAGTTCTCTGGTTCTTTCGTGATTCCGGCATCCTCAAAAATATTCTTGTTGTAATAAATCAGTGTCGAAGACAGGCCCCCTGCCACTCCAAACAATTTTCCGCTTTCCGAGGTAAAAACCGGTTTTAGACTTTCAACCATATTTTTTGCCGCATCAATCTCCGCCAGATCAATGATCAGGCCATTTTCTGCTAAATCTGCGCCAAACGAGCCTGCATTGATTGACATCACATCGGGAAGCGTGCCGGCCGCTGCCTTAGGCTGTAAATACTCCTCTACCTCACCGGGCATTGGCGTATATTCAACCTTAATTCCGTATTTCTGAGTAAAATCACTGGCAATCTGTTCCGCCGCATCTAACCAGTCATTCGACATCAAAGCAACAGTAATGGTCGTATCAGACTCCGGCGCCTCTTTTTTGCTCTCTGCTGCCGCCGTTGTTTTTTCGCTGCCTCCCTGATCACTACCTCCTTTCGTCTGCTGGCACCCAGTCATCATAACCATGGACAGGACTGCCGCTGCCGCCAACATCTTCACTATCTTGTAATTTCTCATAAAATCCTCCTTCTCCTGCGTAATTTCCAATGTTTCTGCAAAAATTGTGATCCGTTCTGTATACCTATATTTTATCTGGAATTAATTTCGTTTAACAGGTAAGAAAATTATAAAAAGGTTTAAATTCTTTTACAGTTTTATTCAATTCACCCCTTTATATTTACTCACAAAATATTTAATGTTACAATATAGTAAGTTATATAGGGCGAGGAGACATACTTTATGAAAAAATGGTACTTAAATCTTAGTATTACATACAAACTGCTTATAATATTTTACTTTTTCCTGGCATTATTATCCATGTCTTTTTACTACTATAATAACAGGATCGCCGCAGCCAACCTCTTGGAAAATGTTGGAAACGCTAATCTTTATCTTCTGGAACAAATTAACTCTAATGTCCTGTTTCTGCGGCGCGAAATAGAAGACATGACGACACAGCTTATGATTCAGCCACAGGTTCAGGCATACATACAGCCCTATGACTCTGCCACAAGCGAAACTCAAAAAATGTATATTGACTCCAGTCTGAAAAACGCAGTCAATCTTATCACCTCCAAGGATTATGTGTCTTCGCTCTCCGTCTGCGGTTTTCAAAATAACTCCGTTCCATTTATTAGAAGTATTGACAGTCGTTTTTCCCTTCCTGATTATGAAGAACTGTTCCATACAGAATTTTTTCAGGCTGCAAAAGCTGCCAAAGGGAAACCGGTATGGCTGGAAAACTCAGATGAAACCTACCTTTTTGCAGCTAATAACAAATATAATCGAATTTTTATGATTCGGATGATAAGAGAATACAATACCTACGAAAATCTGGGTTTGATCGTGGTAGGTATCAGTGAACCTGCACTGCGTCGAGAATACACCCGGGGAATTGATATGGACGAGGGCGGTATCGCCATATTCAATATGGCAGGAAGCCTCATATCAGGAACTGGTAACAACAATTTATCGCAACTTCCTCATAATAAACTGTTGCAGTACCAAGCGGAGAAAAAAGGAGTGGAAATCTACGAATCATCGAAAAACACGCTTCTTTTAAGCCATATAACAGATGAGAAAACAGGATGGACCTATCTCTATGGAGTACCAACAGCTTTGCTTACAAAAAGCATTCATAATTCTGCCAATTACCTCATTCCGTTCTGCTTCACAGCACTTTTACTCTCCTTACCTCTGGTACTGTTTGCATCTCTCCTGATCATACGGCCCATACGAAAACTACTGTCCGCTATGCATTCGTTTGAAAACGGTAATTTTGACTCTTCCATATCCTTTCATTACAAGGATGAGATCGGCCAACTCGGCAATGGATACAACGAGATGGTAAAAAGTCTGGCAGAGTTGATCGACAGAGTTTATGTCCTTCAAATCAAAGAACAGGAAGCAGAGTTAAATGCTCTGCAGAGCCAAATTAATCCTCATTTTCTCTATAATACTCTGGATTCCATCTACTGGAAAACACTTGCAAAAGGGGAAACTGAAATTGCTGAGATGGTATGGACCCTTTCCAATCTGTTCAGAACCAGCTTAAGTAAAGGAAACCGGTATGTAACCGTATTTCACGAGTTTCAGTTTCTTGAACAGTATTTAAGACTGCAGCAGTTAAGATATGGCAGTAAGATTGCGTATCAGATTGACTTGGCAGAAAATGCAAAGACTCTTTTTATTCCGAAACTCATCCTCCAGCCTATCGTCGAAAACGCGATTTACCACGGCCTGGAGCCAAAAGGTGAACAGGGTCAGGTAATAGTTTCCGGTTTCTTACAAGCGGACAAACTGCATTTTCGGATCAGTGACAATGGGGTAGGAATGGATGCGGAAGTTCTCACAGCCCTCCGAGGCGGAACAAATCAATCCACAACAATGGGAGGCTATGCCCTGCACAATGTAAGGGATCGTCTTCGCATCATCTATCGGAACAATTTTACCATGACAATAACCAGCAATAAGGGTATGGGGACCACTGTCACCCTGATTTTGCCCGCCTTACAGGAGGGAGAGTATGCTTAAACTATTAATAGCAGACGATGAAGCCGACACCAGCAATGCGATTCGGCGCACGATTCCCTGGAAAGAGTACGACATCCTGCTCTGTTCAGAAGCCTCCAACGGAAAAGAAGCCATCGAAATCATTGAGGCTGAACACCCGGATATTGCTCTTCTGGATGTACGCATGCCTCTTTTAGACGGATTAGGGGTTGTAAAATATATTCATGATAAACAGTTAAACATTCGAATGATTATCCTGAGCGGATATGATGAATTTTCCTATGCCCAGACGGCGCTTAAGTATGGTGTTTCCGATTATCTGCTAAAGCCCTGCCGTATGGAGGATATTTTAAGCAGCATTAACAGGTGCAAGAAATTGTATCTCCAGGATCTGGAACATCAGAATCTTCTACGAGGAATTGGACAATCCTTTTTTGAAGATATTGGAGAACCGGCACCGGATCTACCTGCGTTTACAGACGCGCAATACCTCCAGTTTGAAACTCAAAAGAAGAGACTTCTGGAATTTATAGGTTCTGGAGATTCACAAAAATCCCAGGAGTTGTTGCAGGATATATTCCGATCGATCGAGGCATACCCCCGAAATAAAAATATTATCATCAATCATTTTCTTTCCTTGATGTTGGATGTTATGAAACTATGTAAGGACTGTTCGCTAACTATTCCCTCCGAATTGCATACACTGATCGACTACAAACAGATGGCTTGTTTCACAACACTTAAAGATCTGGAAAAGACCGCCGACACCGCGATATCTCAAATCACTGAAAGCATTCGCGCAAAATCTGAAAAAAGCGTTTCTGTCCGCGCTGCTGTTGACTATATTCACCAGCATTACAGTGAAACCATCGACTTAAATGTCCTGGCTAGACATATCCACATTACTCCCGCCTATCTGAGTCTGATTTTCAAAGTACAGACTGGCGTTAATTTTCTGGATTATTTGACGCAGTACAGAATCGAACAGGCCTGCCGTCTTTTGAAAGAAACAGATCTAAAAAATTATGAGATTGCTTATGAGACAGGATTTCGCGATGAAAAGTACTTTTCGACTGTATTCAAAAAAGCAAATGGGATGACTCCTTCGAAATATCGGAAAATATATTCTTGACTCTTCCTCTCTTCCATGGTATGCTGAAACAAATATTTCGAAAAAAGGAGGTGGACGCTATGCATTGCATCACAATCGAGGCTACAACATTATGGTCAAATATTGACAATGTCGCTGTCATTACGTATAAAAATGACGATTCCGTGTATCAGTGCGCCCATTTTTACGATAACAACAGCGTCTGCCCTTCAAATTCATCGATTCTCCGGCTGTCCTAACAACTGGTTTTCATGATGGTTTATTTACCCGAAGGCGTTTACGCTTTTGGGTATTTTTATGTGATGGAATCATGTTCCTGTCACAAAAAAATCTGCCCTTTTCGGAAAACGGGTTCTATTATTCCATTTTTAGAAAGGTAGTTTTATCATGAATAAATTTAGGACATTTCTTGCCGGACATGGCTGCGGGCCCCGCGCCATTGTCTCCACTATTTTGATGTGTACAAAACAAATTTTTGACGGCGGCATCCTGTGTATCACAGGCGGATACCTTGTTTCTGCCGTACAGTTTGTCATGCTTATTTTTATCTGGACCGCTTTGGACCGGGAAGGTGCCGATTTAGGCGGCATGGCGTTAAATCAACTGATAACATACACTCTGATGTCGACCGTATTGCATCAGGAATTAAATATTGTTTCACCGGCTACCGCCTCGCTGTGGGAAGGTTCTGTCATTGGACGGTTTACCAGGCCGGTTCCCGTTCCCATAAGCTTTATCGCTGAGACGATCGGGCGATGGTGGATTCCGAACTTTCTGTTTTTCGGCCTCCCTCTGCTGATTATCGCCCCGTTTCTGGGCGTAAATCCGGCGCCGGCGGATTTGACATCCGGAGCTTTAGCGCTCATCAGTCTGGCACTTTCAGCTTCTCTGGGATTTGCCATGGACTTATTATTTGCCGCCTTTGCCATGTTCCTGAAAAATGGCTGCTGGGTGGCAAACAATATACGAGAGGCGGCATTTTCCCTCCTGTCGGGGGAAATGATCCCCTTCGCCATGTTTCCCTGGGGACTGGATAAGGTCTTTTCCTTCCTCCCCTTTGGCTCCATCGCCCATGCGCCGCTCACGATCTATACCGGTACGGCCGCTGCTCCCTTACGTACCATCGGGCTGCAGCTCGTCTGGAATATCGTTCTGTGGATTGCTGCGGCCAGGGTGTTCAATAAAAGCAAAGAAAGGATGATCTCTTTTGGTGGATAATTTAAAAATACTTTTTCGCCTCTACAGGCAATACACAAAAATGGACCTTTTATGGTTCCTTCGGGACACTCGCTACTGTCTGCTTCAGATCGTTTCAGATACCATATGCGCTTGCTGCACCATCGCCGGCGTATTCCTGCTGTCCGAAAAATTCGGGGGCTTCGGCGGTATGAATCAGGCGGAGATCCTCTTTATGATGGGCTTCTCCACTCTCGTTGACGGAATTTATATGATGTTTTTTATTGGAAATAATACAGCCATGATAAGCCGTATTATCGGGCGAGGTCAACTGGATCACGTCATGATACAGCCAGTTCCCATATGGGCGGAGCTGCTGGCCCAGGGATTCTCCCCGCTTTCAGGAAGCAGCATGCTTATATGCGGGATTGGACTGACCACATATGCTGTCAGCCGGCTGCCCATATCCGTCACGATGCCATGGCTTATGCTGCTGCTTATTTATGCAGTAAGCGCTACAGCTCTGATTATCTCCTTTATGACCCTGCTGTCCTGCGCCGCATTTTACGCACCTGCAGCTGCCGAGGAGATCGCCCAGGTGGGCAAGGATTTATTTACATCTCTGAAGACTTATCCGTTAGGTACGATAAACCATTCAGTAAGACGGCTGTTCCTGACCGTACTCCCAGTGGGACTGGCGGCCTGGTTCCCATCGGCGCTGCTTTTAAAGGCAGGCTGCGGCGAATTTGACCTTCCCATGCTCCTGCAGGCATGTTATCTGCCGACAGCGGCGTTTGCATTGTCACTACTCACAATTTATGTATTTAAGAAAGGAATGAAATATTATGCAGTCAATGGTTCACCACGATACTCCGGCTTTGGTCATAGATAATGTTACAAAACAATACTCCCAATGGCAGAGAAGCGGTCACGCCCGGGATATCTTAAAAAATATGCTTCACCCACAGAAACGCATTATCACCGCTCTCGACCATCTTTCCTTTGAAGTGGCTCCGGGCGAGTTTGTCGCCTACGCCGGGGCCAACGGAGCCGGCAAGAGCACAACCATCAAGATTCTCTCCGGCATCTTGAGTCCTTCTGAGGGCACGGTATCCGTATCCGGTTTAAGCCCGGTCACTGACAGAATTGAGCTGATGCGCCATATCGGTGTACTGTTTGGACAGAGAACAGAGCTGTGGTGGGATCATCCCATCATTACCAGCTTTGAATGGAAAAAAGAGGTGTGGGGCATCCCGGAGGATATATATAAAAAGAACCTTTCCCTGGTGACAGAACTGCTCGACCTGGAAGACATCCTGCGCACCTTTGCCAGGGAACTTAGCCTGGGCCAGCGTATGCGGGCAGACATTGGAATGCTGCTGCTGCACGATCCTTCCGTCATATTTCTGGATGAGCCGACTCTCGGCCTCGACGTGCTGGCCAAACAGCAGATGATACATTTTTTAAAGGAAATTAACCGGGAATGCGGAACCACCATTGTCGTCACAAGCCATGACATGGATGATCTGGAGGAAATGGCGCAGCGGATTATTTTGCTCAACAAGGGGCAGATTGCATTTGACGGAAATTTTGACAAGCTCAGAAATACGGCCGGCGCCTGCTCACGCATTGTTGTCACCATGAAGAATCCAGGCTCTAAAAAGCAGTCTTTAACATCTGATAAAGCATTAACCGCTCCCACAATACCGGGGCTGCAGCTGCTTTCTTCCAATGAGGGCATATACGAATATGAGTTTAACCGCAGCCAGACGGGAATCCATGAGGTTCTGGGTAATCTTGCGGAATTTCAGGGAATCGAAGATGTGGAAATCAGAAGAGCTCCTATTGAGGATGTGATAGCAAGACTGTATTTAAGCTGGAAAAAATCGTAGAAAGCAGAGAATAAAAGAAGTAGTCCACCTCCTTTCTACATAGAATGGAGGTGGTGCGGGTGAAATTTGATTTTAAGGACTTAATGACTTTTGGACTGTTCATCCTGGCATTGCTGACGTTCGTTTTTACGTTCTGTCGATAGTGCTTATTTAAAGCATAGAAAAACCCCCCTCTACTTTGACAGGTCAGATGGTGGCATTTCTATGAATGTAACTTATTAACCGGGTCAACCACTTTGTGGGCGGTTGTTCCTTCTACATCTTTATTATAATCAATTTAAATCATGATTTCAAGCTTTTCCGAATCTCATTCTGGATTTTTCAGGCGGATTTTCAGCCATTTTTCTGAATCTTATTCTGAATTTCTCGTTCAGCACGTTACATTCAGTTCTTACCATTCACAATAAACGGAAGTCTTTCATAAATGAAGTTCCATTCTGCGGACTCTTCACCCCAAAGCAGGCGCATACTGACGCGCCTACATCCGAGAGCGTCTTTCTGGTGCCTGTTTCACGGCCGCTCATCCCCCTTTTATAAATGAGTAAAGGCACGCATTCCCTCGTATGACGGCTATGACCGATATCGGGATCATTGCCATGATCCGCCATGACCACCAGGATATCTTCTGCTGTCATTTCTTTCAGCACTGCGCCGATTCCCTGGTCTGCGATCTCAAGTATCTCCCGGTAAGCCGCCGAAGACTGTGAATGGCCTGCAAGATCAGTCTCCTGTACATTTGTACAGATAAAACCTTCTTCCATGTTCTTTACTGCCTGGACAGTAAGCCGCATCACCTCCCCTGTCGGCACACAGGAGATACTCACACCGCCGTCATTTGCCACAATATCTGCCACCTTACCGATAAGTGTGCAGTCAAATCCTGCGTTTGTCAGTATTGTAGGGGCCTGTACATTTTTATCCACTCCATAGCCCATATGCCTGCACTGATAGCCATGCTCATAGGATCTCGATTTTGCGGAGGCGATGCCGATATATTTTCCATACTTTATTTCTTCCGCATTCCACAAGTCATCCATTGTATTGCCAGTTCCGCCAAACACAATGACACGCCCCACGGTTACCACTTCACGGACCAGGCGGGCAATCTCCATTTCTTTATCAAACGACATAAAATCAAGCGGTGCAGTCACATTGTAACACATTCCCGGATCTGCCTCCAGATTGTCTGCCACAGTAGCATACTGATCGACCACCAGATATTTCAGTCCCTGCTTCTCGATCACGTGGACCTCATGACCGTTCTGTATCAAATGCCTTTTGACCTCTTCCGCCTTCTCCAAAAACGGATGAGCCTCCGGCTTTTTCGGCAGCGTTCCCATGATCTCCTGATGGCCCATAAATGTATCCGCGCCATAATGCATCAATTCGCACCGTCCGAAATTGGCGTCGGGGCTGAATTTCATATTCCTGCTTTCCCTTCCATATGCATTCATCAGCCCCATCCGTTCCAAAACCGGCAGCTTCATATCGGGACAGTCCTTTAAAATACTTTCCAGTGTATTGGCCGTTTCATCCCCCGGCCTCACGATATGGGCATCTCTCATGGCCCCTATTCCAAATCCATCCAGTACAATAACGATAAATCGCTTTCTCATTTTTCTCTGCCCGCGCTGTCATAGATTCCCTCAATCCTCGGCGCGCCCTTTCTAAGTCCGGTGACTAAAACGACGTCTGATCGGGTTACAAATATTTGATACCGGAATGCCATCACCACAGTTTGGCCGACAGGGCACTCTTTCGATAATCCAAAATGGTAATCAATGCTGTCATCCGAAGGCGGAATTACTTCCACGTGTCTTGCGCTTAGGAGATTTTCTCCCACTAACGCATTTTTCATATGGGAACGCCTGTAATGGCCGCCTCCAAAACAGTATCCGCGGCCTTCAAAATTATGTGATATTTCACTTATGTAAACCACGCATGGTTTCTCTGGCTGCTCATGAGCGGCATGCATGGGCGTCGTCCCGGAGAATCCGTGTCCCGGTTCGCCGCAATTCCCTCCGTCCTGCTTCATCCGTTCAATTGTCCGACAGCAGGTTGCAGATGGTGTATTGATGATACGGCAAATTATTCCCTGCGCCTCCAAAATGGCCGCCGCCTTTTTTACAGTCTGTAAATTAGCCGTAGGTATAATGTCATCCAGTTCTTCGTCATACAAGTAACAGGGAAAGGAAGTCACACCTGCGATTCTCACATGAGGGCTTGAACCAACGATACGGCTCACCAGTCCCTTCAAGGTATTCAGCTTAAAACCGGCAGTCTGGCCGGAATAGATCATATCTCCATCCCCATATACCCGCAAAAGAATCTCCTGGATTACCCCCAATTCCGACGCAGCCTGATCAATCTGCCGGATCTTCTCCTCAGAGTAGACCGTGATTACCTCCGGGCGGCAGGAGACAATCTGTCTCACTAAAGCCGTCGGTATCTGAACCAGATGTCCCACATTTCCGATAGGAATCCCATGCTCCATCATCACGGCAGCCTCTTTATAGTCAACTGCCACCGCGCCGGAGTATCCCAGGCGCATGAGTTCTCTGGCCAGATAGGGATTCCGTCCCAACTGTTTTAGCATAAAATAGAGTTTTACGTCATTTCGTTTGGAACACGCCAACATTTCGGCCGCATTTTGCAGAAAGGTATCCACATCGACGAGATAAGAATCCGGCGCTATTACTCCCTTTTGATGAAGGCTGAATGCCAGGCGTACCAGTTCGGAATTCCGTTTTACTGTTTGCTCCAGGAACATTTACACCACTCTTTCTACAGATTCTCTTATGATTCTCAAAATAGTGTCGGCTCCGGCTCTCATAGGATTAATACGTATCATCCGATGTTCCAGTTCCGGATCTGCCTTCCGAAACGTGCCGGATATCCGATAAAACATGGGTACCATCTCATATTTGGATTCCGCACCCACGGGATTGGGCGCAGCACCATATTTCTCAGCTTCCTCCAACACCTGTCCAGCGATATCTTCCCTGAACTCCACTAAAAGGACTTTAGACTGGGCGTTTGCCAGAAATGCCTGCTTTACCGCCGGTATTTCACCGCTGTTTAAGCGTCTGACACATTCCTCATTGACCTGCGCCTGAAGAGCCAGTGCTACCGGCGCATAAACCAGTCCATGCAGAACGTCGAGCGCTTCATGGCCCTGTACCTGCATACCGCCGGAATAGCTCTCTTTAACCAGCCTTTCAATCAATTCTTGTTTTCCAACGATTACGCCTACACCTTCAGGACCCAGCAGTTTAAATGCAGAAAAACAGGAAAGATCCGCTCCGCACTGTACACCAATCTCTTTTACCTTCATGGCCGCATAATTGTCGTCGGTCAGCACAGGGATGTTCGCAGTCTCTTTTATTACACGTACCACCTCATGCATATTGTAACGGTCTTCCGGCAGCTGTCTCGTATACTGAACCAGCGCTCCCCTGATATCCGGATTCTCTATCAGAACCCGGCGAAGCTCTTCCAGTTTATTAAAATCGGCTTCCACTGCGTCAATTCCCATCATTTCGAGAGAAGTCGCCGTAGTATTATAGACAGGCGCCCTGTGTACCAGGATACGGTCGCCAGACCTCATCATGGAATGGAGTCCAAAACGAATTGCGGCACTTCCCGCCCCCCGTACCAGAATACACGCCTCCGCGCCAAATACATTGGCAATCACCTTTTCGGCCTTCCAGGTAGTCACGGGTTTATTAAGGCCCATAACAACACCCAAATCTCCCCTTGTCAGCAATTCATGCCCCTCAAATACTTTTGTCATGCAGTCCACCACAAAAAATTGAAGCCTGACTGCTTCTTCCATGGACATGCTCTGTAACGGATATGTCTGCATCATTTCTCCTTTCTGCCTGTACTGCATTACGCTGATCGCAGATGCTATGTGACCTTAATTGTGCAATGCAGTATCCGGTTTCTCAATTACACATGACTTCTTTCGCAAGCCTTACAATTACCGGAACCACCGTTTTCGATATGGAAGGAGTAAATCCAAATGCTTTCTTTCCCGATTCCAGTGCCTTTCTAATGGCATTTTCATCCGCATCGGCTACTGTCATACACGTTCCATAGCCCAGAATGGCAATGGCCATCGCAAGCGCACCTCCGCCTCCAGTCATACATGCTCCCAGATATAAATCGGCCTTCCCGCCCTTTACATCCATAGCCGCAGCCACATCGTCCTTGATGACGACTTCACCTTCATCTCCCATGGCCGTGACTGCCAGTTCTTTTATCTCTTCTTTTCCCATCTGTCCGCCAATTACTATCTTCATGCTGACTGCTCCTTTCACGCGTCACTGTATAATATTAAACGCTGTACAAACCTACAACTGCCAGTACATTGACCAGAACTCCTACTGCGATTACGGCAATTGGCCCTACCGCCATCCGCACAATCGGTTTCTTAAAATACTCATTCATGACAAAGAAACCGCCGACTACCAAAAAGCCAAATCCAGGTGCCATGCCCTCCGCTGCCGACATGGAGCCCACCAGTATGGCCACCTCCAGTAACTTGGTCATCGCAACACGGATACTGTCAGCTGATTTTTTTATACTTGGAACCTTATCAAACAGTTTTGCAACTACTGCCAGAGACAATGCCTCCAGAGACATTACCACTGCACCAAATACCGCTGCCAGTACTCCATTCGGTGCCAAAAGACCTACTGTTGCTGTAAATCCAAATCCATCCGTCACGAAAGTACCTGTTGTCAGAGAAGTCAATGCCTTTAATGGAATAAAGGATAATGCTCTCGCGAAGCTGATGCTGACTGCTGAAGAAATATTTCCATCCTTTAACGCAACCAGAGACTGTGGACCTTCCATCAGGAGGTGCATATTGCAGGCAAGTCCATAGATTGCGCCCATAATGGCAATCCAGATAATGTTCTTTCTGATATTCTTTACACGATCTCCAAAAATAGAAGCCAGATTTCCTGTTGATTCGGATTTATCCCTTACTGCAAATACAATAATAAGAACAAGGCCGGTTAGCAGGGCAACACCATCAGCAATATCTCCTTTTCCTATAAATACCATGATCTGCCGAAGCAACACAGATACAACCAGCGATGCAAGACCCTTTTTCCAACCGTAATCCATAGTAATCACAACACATGGGAATGCAATAAACGCAGAAATAACCGGGCCTGAAATATTCTGCCATGCATCAAATACATTAACCGGCAGAGCCTGCATCATATTGACAAACCCCTGGAGACCTGCCAGCAGCAGCACTCCGTACAGACCGCCTACCAGAACGGAAAGACCCGCACCAATCAGACTCTCTTTGTCCAGATACCATTTTTCAATATTCTTTGCTGGGAAGAAAATGCCGATAACATCGGTTCCCAGCCATAGAGAATGGACAAGTATAATGGGTGACATAATAGAATACGGTATTCCAAATCCAATGACCAGACCGAAACTTAAGGCAAACGTCGTCGTTGCAAATTCCAGCCTTGTCATACGTCCCTCTCGGTATTCCGGAACAACCGGTCTTACCGCATCATTAAAAACCGCAATACCCCTGTTAGCTAAAAGTGCCCCAAAAGCGCCGGCTAAAAATATAACTATATAACGCATATTTTTCCCTCCTAAAATTTATAGTTTTCAAAACTCCCATATGTAAATGCATTTCTTGCCTTTTTATTTTGCGTTTACTTCTCTCTTTTATTATACAATTCTTCCTATCCTTCTTTTCCTGTCCCCATCTTTTTCTCCTTCTCTTTTACATTTTATTTACTGAAGTATCTCATCCCCGTCAGCATACGCTTTACGTTAGTGCATTACTGTCTTACAACCTTCCAAACCATCACATAAACAGGTTACATAGATGAACCGTTAAAAAATCCTTTTCCGTATCTGGAAATTCCAAATCAGTCTGATTCAGCATGTTTGTCAGAAAATCCAATGCACTGCCATAAACTGGCTCCTGCTTCACTGTCTCTAAAATCTGGCCGTCCAGCGGCTTTTCCTCCTTTCCCTCTAAGATCCTCTGCCCGGCCATGGCCAGATGCGTAATAAACATAGCAGCCCTGTCACTGTCTGCCTCCGGTTTTTGATTAATCAGCAGCTTCACCACTGTTTTCGAATAATCAGAAATGCTCTGTGTTATGACACCGTTGCTTAAAAGAATCTCGAGACGCTGATTTAAGGATTCCTCCAGATTCATAATACTCCTCCTTCTTAATATACAATATTTTGTACATTGATATAAAATATTTCTGCTATACTCTTTTTGACGGCTATATGCCAATCAATTGCGTTACGGCTATTCGTACACCTGAACGCTGAATTATTTGCTACCACCATCAAAGGCAAACTCGCAGTTTGGCTGTTGGTTATATGGTATAAATATCACGTTGTTACTTATATTGTATAGATACCGCGGCTGTAATCCTCGCGATATCTATACTACGGCTAACCAGTTGCATTACCAATAAAACAATATCCTGACATACTGATGCAGGATATTCGTATCCACTGAAATTATTTCTTTTACATCAGAAAAATGGCTCCCGCCTCTTCTCTCTGACCTCAGAAAGAATTCCCAGTACGCGTTCCACACTTATATATTTTTTAAGCAGTGCCTTCAATGCTTCGTCACCTGTTTTTATCACCAGGACAGCAGTCGAAAAAGAATTATTATAGTCTGTTTCAGCCAACGAAACCACTTTGAGCCTGTCGTGATGATTTTCCAACACGTCGTCATAGTTCCATACACCAGCATCTATGGTACCATCTATCAGAGCGCCAATCGTCTGCTGTGTCCTGATCGGTATCAATGTTATCTTTTTTCCCTTGACGATATTATCCGTAATCCTGCTTTGGTCAAGGGACTTGCTGTCGTATGCAACCTTCATTCCATCACAGATACCATCTTTTGATTCATCAGCCAATAAGAGCACGTGTTTTGAAAGAAAACTACCCTGTCCGAAATCAAAGGCTATCTCTATCTTCTTGCCGCTGCTTATGGATTGTTCCGCTGCATAGCGGGAACAAATGGCAAACTGATAGGTTCCCGACTCCACAAGTTCAATTCTTCCAACTGCACCCCTCGCATAAGCCATATTAAAGTTAAGTTCATCCAGTTCCGAGTAAATAGCTGTAGCAAATCCCTCATAAGTTAAAGAATATGGCAGCGGCATGATACCCAACAGCTCTTTTCTCATACAGTTTTCCTGTAATTTGCGGTAATTCAGCTTCTCTATATAGGTTCCCTGATGCCCATGATGCTCAAGCACCACTGCACCACACTCTTTTAAATATGTAAACGCATTCTGAACAGTCCCCCTGGACACTCCAAACTTTTCCTGATACTCGGAGATAGGCTGTATTCTGTCACCCGTATTCTTGGACAGTAAGTCCAACGCCAGCAGACTTTTGGCTAATCCTGTTTTTTGATATAAAATGCTCTTTCCAACTTCATATCCCATCTAAATACCTGCTTTTTTGTTGTCATCGTCAACATTCAATATTTTGTACATTCATACAATATCACATTCGCCAAACAATGTCAACAATAATCCCATTACATCTTTGTTTTTTCACAGCATATCCACTAATTTTGTTTAGTTAATTGGAATTATATTAAACTGATCATCTTCCTCAGAAGGCCGTTACTGAATTTGGGGTTAAAGATTCTTTCAAATATAGCCAAAATAATCATTCAGAACACAAAGCATTCTGCGTAAAACCAGAATATTTAAGACTGGGTCATTATCTCTTCCCTATGCTTCAAACATAATACATTAATCGTATTAAATAATCGGTAAAACGCAGCATTATAAAAAACCATGCATAAATTATTAAAAAGCTATAGTGGCAGGGGCTGATGGTTAATAACGATAATTTTATTAAAAACCAACCTCATCAAGATGGACTGAAAAAATTAACTCCAGATAACTAATAAAAGCTTCTATCTTTATTGGGTTTTATGAAATAATGGCAGACTGTTCGATCTTAAATTCTATAAACTATTCAGAAATGGGCATAGAATTGGGCATAACTATTGCTGAATATAATAATTCCAACCTAACTCAAATATTTATTTTCACTATAAACAAACTCATTCTTTTTCGTCTTTATACACACCATTTTTTAAAAAACAGCTTCTGGTAAACACCATTCCTCTTATCGTGGCCAGAATACACTCCTGCTCTTTAACAGAAAGCTTTCCAGACTCTTCAAGGATTAATTCCGGACGGTTCTTCTCCTGATCTCTTTCTATGGACTGCAATCCTACACCCTCCGCCTTTGGCTTTTGACTTGATAAATCTTTTTTATGTTTTATAAATACATGCTATCATGTTTCAATCACATTGTCAAGACGTTTATCCGTCTTATCAATACATTTATGTCTTGACAAATCATTTTTACCGTGTTAAGATTAGTTATCAGGATTTTTAGTACATTGTTTATACATGATTAATTACTGTTACTGACCTCTATTACGGTACTCACATTGTATTTTCAACACATGCGTTACTGTATACATAAACTACCATGGTTGATAAGCTTCCCATTTGTGTTTAACCTGTACCTCCAAAGTAATCGTAATCACATGCGCCTGACATGTAACATGTATTCCCGTTTAACAAAATCTACGAGAATTCCCCCAGCCTCCATAGGTGGGAGATGAATCGAAAAAAAACTTAGCGGCAGTGGCGGGCAGATATCCCCCACTGACATGAGGTCAAAACAATCCGGGCAACCGAATAAAATGGTAGCATAGCTACCATGTCATTCTGGGTTTTGTATTCTGGACTCAGAATGTGGATTGAAATTTTTGAATCGTTGGAAATTGCACTGTACATTATTCATATCACAGATAAAGTCTGAACGAAACCAATAAGTACAGGATTCACAGAATTTTATGAAGTGTTTTATTAATCTAAATTAAATGGCGGATTGGCGCATGTCCTACCATCTTATCGATTATGGCGCAGCGCCTACGCGGAATGGAGTATCAAATGGGAATAGGTGCCCGTCTCAAACAGGCCCGCAGTTCAAAAGGGTATACACAGAATTCTCTTGCTGATGCAATTGGTGTCTCCCGCGGTGTCATCACAAACATTGAACACGAAAAAGCAGAACCACAAATGCTCGTCATTCGGGGAATCTGTTACGAACTGGGAATTAACAGCTCGTGGCTTCTTCAGGGTGAAGGCCCCATGGAATCAGAAAAAGACGCGGAAAGAAGTGCTCATCTTCTTGCCGAGATCTATCATTTATCTACCTTACTTTCAAAAGAAGAACAGGATTATGTCCTTGATATGATTAAGACCTTTCAGAAACACAAAGAAAGTCTCCGTAACAACAACGATATGCCAAAAGAAACGGAGCCACAGTAATCTGCATTATTTTTATTTCTTATTTATCTTTGCATACTATCTCTTATTCACTACAGTTTTTAAGAAAAGCAGAGCTGCCGGCCGGCAGCTCTACTATAAAAGCTATATTCCTTTTTATATTAATTCCTAAGGCCATACTCTTGCCCAACTGTTACAGGCAGCTGCAGCTCTGTTACAAAACGTGTAGTATCGTTTGTCATTCCCGCATCCACTAACGTAATTTCAATAGAATTTCCGGCCAGTTCATAGCCTCTAACTTTCATTTCAGACAAAAGTTTTTCATAGTAGACTGATGACTGCGTATGCGTCCCACAATACCTAAGTATTAGGTATCTTCCGCCCGGAATATCCACTGCCTCTCCGTCATAGACATCTCCAGGTTCCAGCACAACAAATATGGAGCAAAACTCATCGAATTTATGTGACATCACATGACGCATTGAAATGGACACGCCCACCTTCCCCAAAAACATGGCAGCCTCCAATTGTGTCTTCCGTTCCAGCTGGCGGATAGAATATTCCAGATCATCCGTGGCCGGAATTCCCGTCCGCAGCATAGCCAGCTTTCTGTCCGGCAGAGTAACCTCCTCCACCTGGTTATATATGGTATACAGTGCATCATGGAGCTGTGAGAGACGTTCACTGATCTTGTGCTCTATGCGTTCCAATTCTCTGCGTTTTACAAGAACCTCCTGCTGCTGCTCTTTCAGAATCTCCATCATCTGACCGATATCCTTATTTTCAAAAAAACGCATAATTTTAGCCAGGGGCATATCCAGTGCTCTTAGATATTTAATTGTATTAAGGCGCTCAAACTGCCCGGTAGAATAGTAACGGTATCCCGTCATGGGGTCCGTATGCTCCGGACGGATCAATCCTATTTCATCGTAATAACGCAGCGTTTTCGCATTAATACCGAACAGCTTCGCCATCTCGCCGATAGTAAATAATTTATTCATGGGACTGCCCCTTTACTCCATACATTTTCTCAATCATAGCATACCGTTTTTTCAATGTCCAGCCTCTTAGCTGTCGCCCTCATCGATCATAATCTATTTCGTTACAGTTCACTCCCCACCAGGGGCACCGCAGTCCGGTTTGGCCGGGCAGGCTTCCTCAGCCTTTCCTGTGACTTTGCAGGGTATTAGAAGTTCTTAACGCGCAAAATTTTTCGTTCAGGTGAAATTCCCACTTGTCTGAGCGCAGCGAGTTTGGGAATTTCACCTTGTTTTTTAAAAAATTCTGCGCGTTTAGAATTTCTTATGCCCGAAACCGGAACTGGAAAGGCTGAGGAAGCCTGCCCGGCCAAACCGGACTGCGGTGCCCCTGGTGGAGAGTGAACTGTAACTCTATTTCTCCATTTTTTTGCCTAATACATAAGTAACTCCAAAGGCAACCGTTACTGCAAGGCCCATGACTACCATAGCCCAAATCAAATTAGCTGAAGTACCATCAGGATTGATATACGCCGGTATAGAGATAAAACCTGGCGTAGAGATTACATACTGGGTCATCCCCACCAATCCGGCCAATAGTCCGCCGATTCCGCCTCCAACCATGGCGCCGATTAAAGGATACTTCTTAGTAAACAACACTCCGTAGACCCCTGGCTCAGTAATTCCACACAGCGCAGTAATCCCTGCGCCAGTAGCCACACTTCTGTCATTAATGTCCTTTGCAATCAGCGCAGCCGCCAGACAGGCTCCCCCTACGGCAACATTAGCCGGAGCCATGCCGGTACAGATCAGCGGATCAGATCCAACCTCTGCCAACAGAGCAAATACAATAGGATAAGTCGCATTATTCATACCAAAGAAAACCATCAACGGCGTCGTTATACCGATAATCATAACAGCAACCGGCGGAGCCGCACGATAGATGGCAAATACACCGTTTGCCAGCCATGTTCCCATCAGATTACCAATAGGGCCTAACACAATTAAAGTCACAGGCACTGTGATCAGCATAGTAATCAGCGGTACAAAGATAGTTCGCAGATACACGGGAACTACCTTAGAAAGGAAGCGGTATACGACTGCCATAAAAAGCACGCCCAATATTACCGGAAATACTGTAGAATTATAACTAATCTGCTGAATAGGAATACCAAGGAAATTAAGCCCCTCTGCATTGTTAATAGTGGAGAACAGCAGTATTGCCCCCAAAAAGGCCCCTAGAAAGCCATTGGACTTCAGTCGGTTTGCTGCAGAAAAGCCTATGAAGACTGGCAGGAAGTAAAATGTCGCCTGGTTAATCGCATAGATAACTGTATAAGTCCCCGACTCTGTGGATACTCCAAAGAATGCGGTCAGCAGCGTCAATACGGCCCCGGTAAGACCGCCAGCTATTAACACGGGAATAACAGGTGAAAAGGTTCCACCAATAAAAGACATAATGGTATTCATTACATTTCCCTTTTTCGCTTCCGTATCCTGCTTTAATGCAGCGGCGTCTGTAACTTCTCCGTCAGTCTTAAGCCCCTCATGTTTAATAAATTCTGCATACAAATTTGGAACATCCTGACCGATGACAAACTGATATTCACCATTTTGTACTACCAGGTTCAGAACTCCCAGTATTTTTCCTGCTTCCTCTCTGTCTAATTTGCTTCCGTCTAAAAGCTGTACGCGCAAACGAGTCATACAGTGACTAATGCGGGAGATGTTATTTTCACCACCGCACACCGCGATGATCGAGTTACAGATTTCCGCATAATTCTTTTTAACCATGTTGGTACCCCCTCTTATTGTTTATTCTGCCTTATTTTTAGCAAAATTACGCCACTGTGACATATCCGTTCCCCATTCCTGACCGTTAGAGTGTATTAATGTGGAATACCAGTCAAACGAGTCCTTTTTAATCCGTTTCATATCCCTTAAGTCATCGTCGGTCCTGTTTACAAAGACCAGACCATAACGCTTTGCCATGCCGTTTCCAGTGCTGAGAAGATCGGTAAAGGACCATGGATTAAATCCGAATACCTCTACCCCATCCTGTATCGCCAGACCTACATTATAAACATACTCTCTAAGATAATCAATACGGGCCTGATCATGGATCTTACCATCTTCTCCCAGCTCTTCATGAGCACCATAGCCCGCTTCCGTTATAACCATCGGCAGGTGGTAGTGATCCCACAGGTAACGCAGTGAATAGCGCATGCAGACTGGATCAATATGCCAGTCCCAATCCGTCACTTCTACGTAAGGATTTCTGGCCAGCGCATATTCACCTGGCAAGTTAGGATATACGAATTCCCCTTTGATACCGGATTTATTAAGACCGATTTCCTGCTTATAGCTGTCATCGGGGGCCATTCCCACATCAGATCGGTAGCAGTTAACCGCGATAAAATCGATTTTCGCCTGGGCTATTAATTCCATATCGCCAGGCCGAATATCCGGATCGATATCATTAACCTTCCAGTAATTTTTTACAAAACTGCTGTACTCGCGGAATACATATAAGTCATCCCAGATTTTCTGCGTCAGTTCCTCCGCATTCATGGCACCTATCTGATCCTCCGGCCGGCAGGAATAAGGATAAATCGGCACGTATCCAGGTACTGGACCGATTTTTCCATCTTCAACCAGCTCATGGCAGGCGACAACGGCTTTGGAGTGACACAAATTCATAATGTGGTTTATCTGCCACTTTTCCTTAAACCAGTCTGTGCAGCCCTTGGATACACCTAACCAGTCACCATAGACAATCTGCATATTCTGTTCATTAATAGAAAGCCAGTATTTTACACGGTCCCCGAAGTTCTCAAAGCAGACACGGCAATAGTAATCGAATTCATCAATAATAGCCCGATTATGCCATCCACCATACTTTTCATCTACCCAGCATGGCATATCATAGTGATACAATGTGATAATCGGAGTAATCCCTGCCTCCAGCAATTCATTGATCAGGTTATTATAAAATGCGATTCCCATGGGATTTACCTCACGGTCAGCCGCTGGAATTACACGGGACCAGGAAATCGAAAAACGGTAGCTGGTAAAGCCACACTCCTTCATCAACGCTACATCCTCTTTATAATGGTGGTAGTGATCAGATGCTACCGAGTTATCTGCATAAGGTTTCTTGGTTTGAGAATTCAAATCAATAATCGCGGGAGTACGGCCATCTTCAGCGGTTGCCCCCTCTACCTGCCATGCTGCGCTGGATGCTCCCCATAAGAATCCTTCCGGAAATACCGGGTTCTTTGAATACTTCATAAAATATGTCTCCTTTCAAAATTCGATTTTTGCTTTTTACGTTTGGTTCATATAAACAGTGTACCAAAGAAGCGAAAACGATGGGGTTCAACATTTGAATCCACATTTTGTGAAAAACACTACATTTATGGAAAGTCGAATAAGAATTTATTGTGAATATCGATGACAGAATAAAAAACCTGTGATATGATTTGGCTATGAATACAGATAAAATCCAAAACAAATTCAGTTTAAGTTATTTTAATTTAATGACGTCTTTATTGGCAGTCCTAAATTCCAATGAAGATGATGATACGAACCTGGTGTTGGCAAGATATTTACTGGAACATTTTCATGAATTGAAAAACCTGAGTATCTATGATGTGGCGGAGGAATGCTATGTTTCCCGAAGCAGTATTCAACGATTTGCCAAACTGATCGGTTACGAAAGCTTTACTGCCATGAAACAGAATGCACCAATTACCCGACAGCACATGGATGCCTTTGTTCAGTATGCCTGCCATCCGGAATTCGACCAGTATCTTCGTATTTCCATGGATGATATGATGCAGGATATCAATGAGATGTTCCTGGCCCAGAATCTCGAAGTGCTGGTAAAACGCATCCACGACAGTGAACAGGTCGTTATCCTGGCTGCGGATCTGTCTAGTTATCCAGCGAAGGTACTGCAGCAGGGACTGGCTGCGATCGGTAAACTGATTCGTATTGTTACAGATGCCTATCCTGATACTGCTCTCCTGCAAAATCTAAAGCCTGAAGACCTGGTTATTGTTACCTCAACCACCGGCAATTACGCCATAGCTACGCTCTCCGACCTGCAGAACGTCCACGCCTGCAAAGTGCTGATTACCCTTAATCATTCCGAAAAATTTGAGTCCTGCTATGACAATGTGATTTATCTCAGTCACAAATTTCATTCCAGTGACCGCATTACCGAGGGCATTCAAAATGTATACACCCGATACGGCGTAAGTTATTTCTTTGACCTGTTGTTTAATCTCTATATTGAGAAAGTTAATACTCTGCCCTCTTCCCATCCCCACTCTATTTTGATAAAATAGATCCAGAATAATAAAAATAAAAGAAAGAAGGTACTAATATTATGAAAGATCCAAATTGCGCATACTGTATGCAGGGAGAACTGGTCGCAAAATTTGGTTATCCTGTCTGCGAGATGGAAACCGGCGTTTTATATTTATTCAAGGAACAGAGCAAACGCGGCAGAGTTATTCTCGCGTATAAAGAACACGTCAGTGAATTGATCGATATCAGCGATGATGAACGCAGCGCATTTTTTGCTGACGTTGCCAAGGTCTCCAAGGCTGTACACAAGGTATTTAATCCTGACAAAGTGAACTATGGTGCTTACGGAGATACTGGCTGCCATCTTCATATGCACATCGTGCCCAAATACAATGGCGGGGATGAATGGGGCGGAACATTTGCCATGAATCCAGACAAGGTGTATTTAACTGATGAAGAGTATGAAGACATGGCTGTTGCGATTCGCGCCGCATTATAATTGATAAACCAAAAAGGAAGTGTGGAATCCATGTTAGATGACATCAGAAAGCAGGCGGCCGATGCCGCTGCAGAATTATTGGAAGCCGCTCATTTAAAAGAACACGATCTTGTCGTTATCGGTTGTTCTTCCAGTGAAATTGCAGAATACTGCATCGGCTCTCACTCCAGCGAGGAGATCGGCGAAGCAGTATACACCGCTATTTATCAGATCATGTCTTCTCACGGCATTGACATAGCTGCCCAGTGCTGTGAACACCTAAACCGGGCTCTGGTCCTGGAAGCAGAAGCTGCCGCACGCTATGGATATGAACCAGTGAATGTAGTTCCTCAATTAAAGGCCGGCGGCTCTTTTGCCACTGCGGCGTACCATACTTTACAGCATCCGGTGGCAGTGGAACATATCCAGGCAGCCGCCGGCATTGATATCGGAGATACTCTGATCGGCATGCATTTAAAAGCCGTTGCGGTTCCCGTGCGCATCGCCACCAAATACGTAGGTGCCGCCCGCGTTGTCTGCGCGCGAACCAGGCCTAAATTTATTGGCGGAGAGCGGGCCCATTACAATCCTGAACTAATGTAAGATACCGCAAGGCTAAGAAAATAACAGCCGTTTATTGAAAGCGAGGCAGCATATGGATACTGAATTTATAAACTTGACGACAGAGAACCTTGCCAATGAGCATTTATGCTGTATTATCCGCAGTAAAAAACCCCATCCCGGTGTTGAGGCAAAGCGCCAATGGCTTTCAGACCGGCTGAATGAAGGTCATGTTTTTAGAAAGTTAGATGCAAAGGCTACAGTTTTTATCGAATATGCGCCTCTTGAAACAGCATGGGTTCCTATAAATGGGGACAACTATCTGTATCTTTATTGCTTATGGGTTACTGGCAGTTACAAAGGAAAAGGATATGGGAAAGTTCTGATGGAATATTGTCTGGCTGATGCCAAGGAAAAAGGAAAATCCGGTATTTGCATGTTAGGGGCGAAAAAACAAAAATCCTGGCTTTCCAACCAGGCATTTGCAAAAAAATTCGGCTTCGAAGTTGTCGATACTACCGACAATGGATACGAGCTGCTTGCTCTTTCTTTGGATGGGACAACTCCAAGATTTGCACCAAATGTCAAAACCCCTGGAATCGAAAGTAAAGAGCTGACCATTTATTATGATTTGCAATGTCCCTATATTCATCAAAATATCGAGATGATTAAGCAGCATTGTGAAGAGAGTAAGATTCCCGTATCTTTTATTCAAGTAGATACGCTCCAAAAAGCAAAGGAACTTCCTTGTGTATTCAATAACTGGGGTGTGTTTTATAATGGTAATTTTGAAACAGTAAACCTGCTGGATATCAACTATTTAATGAGAATACTAAAAAAATAACAAATGATCCAGTATGTCAAAAAGGATCCCGCCACATTGTCTGACAAGTGGCGGAACCCTTTCCGATATTTCTTGAATATTTAATTCTTTGTAGATTTCTGATTTTCTGTTATTTCCAATTACTCTTCCATGGTTGCGTACATGAAGTACCAGTAACCATATGGAGAATGCCATGTTCCCTTTAACTTCGGATTCTGCAGATAGAAATCACTTGAATAAACAAGCGGAGAAACAGCTGCATCTTCCATGATCAGGTTCTCTGCAGCATGAAGCTTCTCATAGTGTTCTGCCTTATCAGCAGTAGAACGCGCTTCTTCAAGCAGCTTGTCAACTTCCGGATTGGAATACTTTCCATCGTTGTTTCCGCTTGTGCTTGCAAGTAAGTTCAGCATATTAGAAGGATCATCATAGTCGTATACCCAGCCTCCGCGGCAGATTTCAAAATCACCGGCACGGCGAGTTGGTGTGAAGGTAGACCACTCTACAATCTTAATGTCCATGGTTATGCCAAGGTCTTTCCAGGCACTCTGCAAATATTCGGCAACCGGTTTGTTATATCCTGCATCATTGGTCATATATTCAATGATCGGGAAGCCTTCTCCATTCGGATATCCTGCTTCAGCAAGGAGTTCCTTTGCTTTTGCCAGATCAGCCTCATAGTCGCTTACATTAAAGAAATCCCCGCCGTTATTCGCACGTGTTACTTCTTCAAAGGAGGAACCAGCTTCTACATCAGAGATGCCAGGGCCTACGAAGTTGGTCGCCGGGGCAACGGTACCGATCATCAGTGTATTAGCTACATACTCACGGTCAACAGCAAGGCTCAGGGCCATACGCACTTTTGCATTATCAAATGGCGCCTTCTGTGTGTTAAAGATCGTATAAGAGGTAGCAAGACGAGGATCCAGATGGTAATCCGGGCTATCCTGCAGACTTGGAATCTCCTCAGTCGGAATATCCTTAATCATCTGTACTTCGCCAGTCTGATAAGCACTGTAAGCCGCGTTGGAATCTTCCATCAGAACGAACTTTAAGGAATTTAAGGTAACTTTGTCAGCATTCCAGTAATTTTCATTTTTTGCAAAAGTCATATGAGATCCTGGCACCCACTCGATCATCTTTAACGGTCCGTTGGATACATAGGTCTCAGGAGCCAGAGCCCACTGATCACCATTAGCATCTACGACATCCTTTTTAACAGGAGCCATGCTTGCGTGGGTGATGATTTTGTCAAAGTAAACACAAGGGCTGGCTAATTCTACAACCAGAGTCTTTGCGTCAGGTGCGGACACTGCCAAAGCGTCGATGTCTCCGGCCGCAGCTTCTTCATAACCCTTTACCATAGACAGCATGTCTGCCGCATACGGAGCCGCCGTCATCGGATCGGCCAGACGCTTCCAGGAATAAACAAAGTCTTCCGCTGTAAAATCGGAGCCATCGCTCCACTTTAATCCATCACGAAGATGGAATGTATAAGTAAGTCCGTCATCGCTCACATCAAAGGATTCCGCCTGTCCAGGAACAATATCATTGTTCTCATCAAAGGTAAGAAGCGTCTCAAATGCGTGCAGAATGATATTAGATGCATCAATTGCCGTGTTTAACGCCGGATCTACAGTCTCCGGATCAGGTCCAACCTGAACTGCAAGATCAAGTCCGCCGGTGGTTGTAGTTGTGGTCGATGTATTATTACCTGTTGTTTCCTTTGCCGCATTGCCGGATCCGCCGCACGCGGTCAGAACCATACCGGAAGCCAGAACAGCAGCTAATACAAGTGCCATTTTTTTCATGTTACTTTCCCTCCATATCTTTTCTCTTTGTCTGTCTGTGACAGACAGCGCAGATTATAGCATACCATACATTTAAGTTTCTTGCAATCCGTAAAATCCTTTCATTTTTTGGAAGATTCGTGGAAATATTAAAAAATAGAGCAATTAAAAAGCCGGGAAACTGAATTTCTCTGCTTCCCGGCTTTTTCCTACAATTAACGGTATGCCGTCTGTACTGCTTTTAAAAGTACCTTTGGATCCTTTACATATGGTGTAACAGGACAGATCGTCTTGTCCACGTCCATCAAAGTATATACAGCGATTCTGGCTGCACGCACGGAGTACTCTTCTGTAAATACCATGTCATCCGGAATCTCTACGAACTGACTGATCATGGCGAAGTTAGTAGAGCCCTCCGGTACCACGTTCGGACGGTCGGTCATCTTACGCGGCTGGAACTGGGCATCTACATAAGGCATCATACATGGAATAACATTGACCACATCGGCCATGATCTCATCGATATGGTCCTCCATATGCAGATGATGAAGAAGTTCTGTCAGCATTTCTTCCCCCGTACAGTCCTTCATCGGTTTCTTCACATAATCGCCCACATGATCCGTATACAGGCCATAACCCCAGAATATCGTCTCATCCATTGGCTGATTAATAAAGTGTGGCTGCGCTGCTATAACTATGCTCATCAGCCAATTAGAGTCTTTAAATGTCATCAGGGCGCCGCTTCCCGGTACGTTGCCGGTTAAATCCTCGATCATTTTTAACAGCTTATTACCACGGCTTGTCACAGTAAAGCTCTCCCAGTTTGTCTCATGTACGTCTCCAAAGAACGGTTCCGGATTTCCCAGTCCTGGCTTTTTCATCGTCACCTTGCTCCAGAGTTCACCCGAAATAGGCTTTAATTCCGGTTCCGGAGCAGGTGTATGGAGATCACCCAAAGTTGCACTGTCTGTCATACAGGCATTAGTCATAATACAGATATCACCCGCTTGGATTTCAACAGTTTTCTCTTCTCCGTTATCATCCAGATGCAGTGTTTTTGCAGTAATTCCGTCTCCATCTGCAAAATCAATATCTGTCACCGTACAGTTTTCGATAAAATTAACACCCTTATCTCTCAAATATGTTTCCAGTGGCTTAATTACACTGTCATACTGGTTTAACGGGGTTCTCGTCACGCCTTCCAGCGTCTCAATTCTCGAAAACTCCAGAATCATCCGGCGCATATAACGGCGGAATTCAAACAGACTGCTCCATTTCTGGAAAGCAAAGGTCGTCTGCCACATATACCAGAAATTCGTAGTAAAGAAATGAGGCATGTCCGCAAACCACTGCTCGATTGTCATATCATCCAGTTTATCTTCCGGTGTGTTCATCAGTTTCAGCAAGGCCATTCGCTCTTCCTGAGTGAATCCCATGCTTCTCACATCAAGAATGTTTCCATCCTTATCCACCAGCCGGGCCTTTGCATGTGTAGGATGAGCGTGATCGAAATTCAATATCTCCTCAGTCACACTTCTGTCAGGATTATTGAGTGATGGGATTGAGCCAAATAACTCCCAGAAATTCTCATACGTCTCTTCGTTTAACATTCTGCCGCCGCGGCATACAAATCCGCCTTCCGGAGTACCGATTCCATCATTGCTGCCGCCGAGAATATGCATTCCCTCATAGATTGTGATCTGCTCTGCCGGGAACTTACAGTCACGGATTAAATACGCCGCGCCTGCCATGCTTCCGAGTCCGCCGCCAACAAAATAGGCGTTCTTTCCCTCATAGCTGCGGTTCTCCATAACCTGATCCGATACGTTATCTACTTTCTCTTCCTGTTTCTTTTTAGAATTATCATACGCTTTTTTTGCCGCTACACCGGCTGCCGCTGCTGCCGCGCCCCAGACAATCGCTTTTCCCAGTCCATTTTTTTTCTTCATATCCGTTTCCTTTCTTACCTCGTCAATCGGTTACTGTTCATAGCCTAATATTAGCATACTTCATCTGGCCTGTCACCATACATGAAATTTTTAATGTCAAAAAAACGACACCGTCAATACGGTGTCGCAAAACCAGACATTTTTTCTATTTTGTCTATCGATAAATCGATTCTCATCTTCTACAATAGAGTCAGATTACCGCATTCAATTACAGAGTCATATTAGTCAGGGGGGATTGTCATGTATGCAAACATGCAGGAACATCTAAGAGAATCCGTGTTCAAAACGGCGCTCTTCCATTTTTTAAGAAACAGCAAAAAATCACCGGAACGGACGGCCCGCAACATCGAGGAACTTTTAAACAAGTTCAATACTTCCCCGTGTGAGTGCCGCATGAAATACGATGAACTGCTCCAGCTGATTAAGACTTCCTCAATGGAAGATTGCATTAGTTATATCATGGATAAGATTTCTTAAATAATACCCTGGCTTCGGATATAACCGATCCGCTCTGTATCCTTGGCCAGGCTCCTTAAGTGTTCCGCCACAACTTCCGGTTTTATTCTCATTCCACTCTGGGTCCAGGAAACGATGACTCCGCAAATACCATACGCATAAAACTCGGCATCGAACTCCCGTTCCATATCATTTAAATGATTATTCTCATCCAATCTGGCAATGGCCTCTGAAAACAGGGCTTTGGCCATCTCAAATAAATAACTCTCAAATGTGTGTTCCTGCTCTTTCAGTGTATTTACATAAAACCACTTTTCTTTTTCCATAATCTGAAGCATCTCCAGAATTTTCTGATCCCAGTTATCGAAGGTAATATCCTCTGTGATCTTAGAAAAGTTCTCGTTATAATAGATCCAGCTGAGCAGTTCATATTTATCCTGAAAATGATAATAAAACGTCTGACGGTTCAATCCGCATACTGCGGTAATATCCGCGATCGATATCTTATCAAACGGCTTTTCCCTGCAAACCTGTTTCAGCGCTGCGGCAATCGCTTTTTTTGTAATGAGTGAATCTGACATATTACCCCCTGTTACGTGTAAAATAGTTGCTTAAATCTGCAAACTGTTTCAGTGTCAGCGCCTCACCGCGTATCTGAGGAGTGACACCCAGACTCTCTATGGCATCTGCGATCTCATCTTTGGCAAAAGGCAGTTCCGGCGAATTATTCAGCCCATTCTGCAGCGTTTTACGCCTTTGATTAAAGGACGCACGTATGAGCTTAAACATCAGCCTCGGATCATCCACTTCTACCGGTGGTTCTTTATGCCTTGTCAGCCTGATTACTGCTGATCCAACCCCCGGTCTCGGAATAAAACAGTTGGGCGGCACATTTGCCACAATATAGGCGTCAGCATAGTACTGCACCGCCAGCGACAACGCTCCATAGTCCTTGGATCCCGGCCCTACCTGCATACGTTCCGCCACTTCTTTCTGAACCATGACGGTAATATTGTCGATGGGAACCCCTCCTTCGAAGAGCCCCATAATAATTGGTGTCGTAATATAATATGGAAGATTGGCAACCACCTTAATCGGCCGTCCACCATTATATTCCTCTGTCAGTTTATTTATGTCAACCTTTAAGATATCGTCGTTGATTATGGTGATGTTCTCATACTCCTTCAGTGTCTCCTGAAGAATTGGAATCAGATTCTTATCGATCTCCACCGCTACAACGCTTCTGGCATGTTCCGCCAGATACTGCGTCATAGTCCCGATTCCCGGTCCAATCTCCAGCACGCAGTCGTCCTCCGTCACACCCGCAGCCGCTATAATCTTCTCCAGCACATGGGTATCGATCAGGAAATTCTGGCCGAATTTTTTCTGAAATGCAAATTCATATTTCTGTATGATCTCTATCGTCTTTTGGGGGTTTCCCAGTGTCGCCATTCGCGCCCTCCATTAAAGCCTGTACATTGTTTTCGCGTTTCTGTTTGTGATTTCTATTACCTCGTCCACCGATATCTCTTTTAAGCGGGCCACTTCCTCCACCACATATGGGAGATTCAGCGATGAGTTGCGTTTACCACGGTTTGGAACAGGCGATAGGTAGGGGCAGTCTGTCTCTAAAACCATCTGCTCCATCGGCATATATTCCACTACTTCCTTCAGCTTCTTTGCGTTTTTGAAGGTTACGACTCCGCCGATTCCCAGATAGAAACCCATATTTAAGTATTCCCGCGCCATCTCCTTCGTATAGGAGAAGCAGTGAATCACTCCGCCGAGATTCTCTGCATGAAATGACTTCATAATATCCAGCGTATCTTTCGCAGCATCGCGGCTGTGAATTACCACTGGAAGCTTTACTTCCCGAGCCAGCTCCAGCTGACGAAGAAACCACTTTTTCTGAACCTCCCGCCCCGGCTCATCCCAGTAATAATCGAGACCAATCTCACCGACAGCCACGATTTTCGGCAGAGCGGAATTTTCTTTCAGCCAGGCAATACCATCCTCATTCAGTTCGTCGACCTCATTGGGATGGACGCCTATAGCGCCATAGACAAACGGATACTTCTTTGTCAGTTCAATCGTATTTTGTGAGCTAGCAAGGCTGGCCCCAATATTAGTAACCGCTTCCACTCCATATGCCTGCATGGAAGCAAGGAGTTCCTCCCGGTCCTCGTCAAACTGCTCATCGTCATAATGAGCATGTGTATCAAATATCATCATTTTCTTCCCTCATATCTCTAAACCCAGTTCCGCCCGCGCTGACACAACGAGCCTGTCACCTGACAACCAGGAGCTGAATCAGATATAATACCATTATATGGACCGGATAAAACCAATAAAAAAAATATTTTAAATTTATCCGTCCTCTCGTACCATTATACATGCTGATTGGAATAAATGCCAGCACTGCCGCTCCAAAAAAGCTGATGCTTTCCAGCCCCGCCATAAGTCCGCCCGCAAGCACCTGATACCGTTTATTTCTCCGGAATTCATATAGAATAACAATCATCAGTATACCGCTGATATCATAATCGCATCTCAGCAGATAAGCCGCCGCACATCCAGCCGCCATTACTAACATTTTCTTAACCGCGTCATACTCCCAGCGCCGGTATCCAACCAGGACCACCAGGCCAATAAAAAGTGTGATATAAACGTTCTGATATGCCGGATAAAACCAGGTACCAAAGAATGCCAGATCAAATGGAATCTCCGAGATCAGACTGAACAGAAGCAGACGGCTCCCGTATTTTTTCACATTATGTGTGTGAAGAAATCCTTCCACCAGCAGGAAGCAGAAAATCGGAAAGGCAGCTCTTCCAATGATGCGCAGCCCCATATCCAGGTAATAGAGGCGGCTAAGCAACTCATTTCCTTCCATCACTACCATGTTCATATTAAGATATGGTTCCACAATTCCCGCTCCGATATGATCAATAAGCATGGTAACAATCGCAACCATCTTAAGTGTATTTCCCGAAATTCCACCTGACTGTTCGCCGGCTCCATATTTTGCTGAAGTCTGCTCCATCCATACTCCTTTCATAGACTACTGGGGCCGGATTCCCGGAACCCAGCCCCAACTTTCTACTCTATTAACAGATTTCTGCTCCCGCAGGCATCGTTTTTTCCGGTACCATAAGGGATAAATTGCCTTCCGCGTCCTCTGCACACAAAAGCATGCCCTCAGACAGCACTCCCGCCAGCTTCGCAGGCTTTAAGTTTACGACTACCATAACCTTCTTTCCTACCATCTCTTCCGGAGTATAGTGCGCTTTAATTCCGCTCACAATCTGCTTTACCTGGCTTCCGATACGAACCTGGGAACAAAGAAGCTTCTTCGACTTTGCCACTGCCTCACAAGCGATTATTTCACCTACCTGAAACTGCAGCTTCGCAAAGTCATCATAGGTAATCTCCGGCTTTGCCTCAATATCGATAACCTCATGAGCGTCCGCTCCCGTCTCTTCACCAGCGCCTTCCTGTGCGGTTCCAACAGCCGAGGCAGCCTGCATGGCCTCTACTTTCTCCATTACCTCTTTGATATCCATACGGGCAAAGAGGATTTCCGGTTTATCTGTCACATGATTTCCACATGGGTAAAATCCAAACTGATCCATCTGCTCCAGACTGCGTTTCTCAGTATGAAGCTGCTCCAGAATCTTTGCGGAAGTATCCGGCATAAAGGATTCCAGCAGAGATGCTCCAATAGTAATGGCCTCTGTCAGATTATAGAGCACGGTCTCTAAACGGCCCTTTTTCGCTTCATCTTTCGCCAGAACCCAGGGTGTCGTCTCATCAATATATTTATTGCTTCTCCTGAATATGTTAAAGATTTCCGTAATGGCATCCGCCACACGAAGCTTCTCCATCTTTTCGCGGGCCTTTTTCACTTCGTCCAGCACGACTGCTTTTAAATCGTCGTCTACCGCCTCCGTATCGCCTGCATTGTTGACCACTCCGCCAAAGTATTTATTAGACATGGAAATTGTACGGTTGACCAGATTTCCAAGGATATTAGCCAGATCAGAATTCATACGCTCTACCATCAACTCCCAGGAGATCACGCCATCATTGTCAAATGGCATCTCATGAAGAACAAAATACCTTACGGCATCCACGCCGAAGAAATCTACCAGAGTGTCTGCATAGAGGACATTTCCTTTGGATTTACTCATCTTACCGTCGCCCTGAAGCAGCCACGGATGGCCAAATACCTGCTTCGGAAGCGGCAGGTCAAGAGCCATTAAGAAGATCGGCCAGTAAATAGTGTGGAAGCGAATGATATCCTTTCCAATCAGATGAAGGTCTGCTGGCCAGAGTTTCGCAAACTGCGCACTGCTGTTTCCATCACAGTCATATCCAATTCCAGTTATATAGTTAGTCAGAGCGTCAAGCCATACATAGGTTACGTGCTTCGGGTCGAAGGTCACCGGAATTCCCCAGCTAAATGTCGTTCTGGATACACAAAGATCCTGAAGTCCTGGAAGGAGGAAATTGTTCATCATCTCATTCTTCCTGGATACTGGCTGAATAAACTCCGGATGCTCATTGATATGATTAATCAGGCGGTCTGCGTACTTACTCATACGGAAGAAATACGCATCCTCCTTCGCCGGCTTAACTTCACGGCCACAGTCCGGACATTTGCCGTCAACCAACTGGGATTCCGTAAAAAAAGATTCACACGGAGTACAGTAAAGTCCCTCATAATAGCCTTTATAAATATCCCCCTGATCATACAGCTTTTTGAAAATTTTCTGTACCTGGGCCTCATGATCCTTATCCGTTGTACGAATAAACTTATCATAGGAAGTGTTCATCAGATCCCAGATCGTCTTGATCTGCCCTGCGGCATGATCTACGAATTCCTGTGGTGTTATACCTGCTGCCTCGGCTTTTTCCTCTATCTTCTGACCATGCTCATCTGTTCCTGTCTGGAAAAATACATCATACCCTTCGGCTCTCTTAAACCGGGCAATCGCATCCGCAAGCACTGCCTCATACGTATTACCGATGTGTGGTTTTCCCGACGCATAGGCAATGGCAGTGGTAATATAATATGGTTCTTTCTTACAATCTTTACACATTGTTTTTCCCTCCTGTACATTTTATAACTAACTGCATTTCATTACTGAAAAGAATAAAGTGTCCGGCAAGCGTTTTTATTTCATGGGACCTGTTTTTTTGTGAAATAAAAAACCGCCTGTAAATATCCTTTCAGGACACTTAAAGACGGAATATTTCCCGTGTTACCACTTTAATTTATCCGTCTCTCACGACACGGACCTCTTAGGCTGCGCTCCCGTCTAAAACGGGGATTACAGTCTGACACGATAACGGGTGTGACCGTCAAAGCTTAAAGGCGGTAACCGCCACTTCGGCTCTGCTGCTCCAAGACCATGTTGGGAAGGACCTCAAGCTCCCTTTTCAGCTCCCGGGAGTCTCTGCACATGAAGCGCTCTTCTTACTCTTCTTTTCTCTGCATTCCTATATAAACTGGATTTGTAACTCTTAGTGTAATAGTTTCCATCCGGTTTGTCAAGCGGGAAACTGGTTATAAATCCCGATAAAACTGAAAAACACGTTGTTTTTCGTCAAACTTTAACTCATGAGTTCTCTTTTTCTCCATATAATTATAATAGTGAATATTGGAGGAATAATTATGACAAACAAACATGTAAAACAGGCCCGCCGTCTGCTGGCCATTCTTCTCTCGGCCTCCATGCTGGCGGCCTGCGCGGGACCAAAGACACCAGCACCGTCTGAAACGTCTTCCGCCCAGTACGAACAGTACAAATCGGAAAATGTGAGCGTCCAGAATCAATTTGACGCCCTCACTCAGACTATTTTCAAAGAAGAACTTAAGAATTCTGGCCTTGATCTTCATTACACGCTGGCTGATCCAGCTTCACGCGGCATCACAGAAGTTCCTGATACTTTTGGAGAATTTTCTCTGGGCAACATGAAGAAAAACTACGGTGAAATGCAGGATTTGAAGAAAGCGCTTGGCTCCATCGATATAAAAAAGCTGACTAAGGAGCAGAAACTCACCTACAAGATTCTCTCCTCTTATCTTGAGACGGAACTATCTTCGGAAGGCCTGGAACTCTATGCACAGCCCTTAACCAGCACGATCGGCATTCAGGCACAGCTCCCTATCCTTTTGGCCGAATACACCTTTTACAGTAAAAAGGACGTAGATCACTACCTGGCCCTGCTGTCCACGATTGATACATATTATGGACAGATTCTGGAATTTGAGAAGGAAAAATCGGAGGCAGGACTTTTCATGTGTGACACCGCCGCCGACCATGTTCTTCAGTCCTGTGAGGCCTACTTAATTCAACCGGACCACAGTTTCCTGGCGGAGACCTTTAACGAACGGGTTGACGCTCTTACCGATGCATCACCGGAAGAAAAGGCTGCATATAAAGAGCAAAACCTTGCGGTATTAAAAGATCATTTTATCCCCGCCTATAAGAACCTCATTGACGGGATCACTTCGCTGATGGGAACAGGGACTAATGAAAAAGGATTGAGTGAATTTCCACAGGGAAAGGAATATTTTGAATATCTTGTAAAATCCAACACGGCAACCTCCTATGACAGCGTTGAAAAGCTTCAGAAGGCAATTGAGAAACAGTTAAATTCTGATCTAAAGGCATTGGGAGAAATCGTGCAGACTCATCCCGAGCTGGTCGATGCCCTGGATACCTATGCATTCCAGTATACAAAGCCAGATGAAATTCTGGAGGCCTTAAAAGGGCAGATTTCCAAAGATTTTCCCACGCTTCCCGAATGCAGCTATAAGGTCAAATACGTTCCAAAAGCGCTGGAGGGTTCCTTAAGTCCTGCATTTTACCTTGTGCCTCCGCTGGACCGTTACCAGGATAATGTCATTTACATTAACGGCGGCACCAGATTTCAGAATGAAGATTTATTTCCGACACTGGCTCATGAAGGCTATCCGGGCCATCTATATCAAAATGTTTACTTTATCAGCAATAACACCTGTGATCTTCGGAAGATTCTGTCCTTCTCCAGCTATTCGGAAGGCTGGGCCACCTATGTAGAGTATTATTCCTACACGCTTGACAATGGACTCGATCCGAGCATGGGGCAGCTTCTGGCCCACAATGCCGCCATCTCTCTCGGCCTGTATGCACTGCTCGATATCTGCATTAATTACGATGGCTGGGATAAAGGACAGGTAAAAGAATATCTCAGTAAATTTTATAATATCGGTGACAGTGATGTCGCAGATACCATCTATTACAGCCTGGTGGAGAATCCTACCAACTATATGGAGTATTACGTGGGATACATGGAAATTATGGAAATGAGAAATACAGCGGAAAAGATTTTGAAAGATCAATTTGATTTAAAAGCATTCCACACCTTCCTCCTCGACATCGGTCCGGCCCAGTTCAGCATTATACAGCCATATTTTCGGTTGTGGCTGGCGGAACAGATGGATCAGTAGGATCAGAAAATGAGTTTAATGGGTATTTATTTGGCCACTTATCCAACCCTATTTATTGAACATTTGACCAACTGACCATTCCATCCATCATGCATTTTCTAATTTCTTATTATGATTTATGCAGTATATAATTTGTACTGAATAAAGGTGCCGCTTAATCACTAAGTAAATGTGATTAAGCGGCACCTTTATCTATCTGCCATATTACTATTTTATAATTTCACACATGACCAGTATCTTCGATATGATAATAATTATTGCAGGCCTCTTTACAGCTTTTTATAATCTCTGTTATATTCCAGGTAATCATTATCGCCATGCTCAATGTGTCCGCTGGAATAATTCTTTCCATCCACAAGAAGCTTCAGCTTGTCCAGTTCAAAATTTTCCGTAAATGTATTCCCAATGGCTGTCAGCATTAATAATTCTCCTGACGTCCCGCTGGATGGTATTTTTGAAAGATCAAGGGTACCGATGCCATCTTTTGTGTCAAAATTAAGGACCTCAGTCCCTTCTTCTAAAACACCATATTCAATCAGCTTATCAACCAGCGACTGCGCTGTCAGTTCATCTACTGCGTCCATCGCCTGATTTAATCCTGTCGCATCTTCGTTAGAACTGTATACAGATATGATCTCCATCGGTTCCACGTTCGGATCCGGTACTTTATCGCTGGCCCCGCCGGTCGATGCCTCAACCATAGGCTCTGTTGCTGATTCTGACTGTTTTACGGGAGTTGGTGTACATGCCGCCAAAGATAATACCAGCATAGCTCCTACAAAACACATGATGAATTTTTTCATGATTAATTATAGCCTCCTTCTAGTTCTCCTCAAGGCTCCGAAACCAGGTATTTAACTTGGTCAGAGCTTTAATAAAAGCTTCTACTTCATCTCCGCTCAGCTGACCGATAACGCCATCGATCATATCCTTATGGAATCTGGCATGATGCTCGTAAGCAGCCCTTCCTTTTTCTGAAAGAAATATATAGACAACGCGGCGGTCCTCTTTTCCTCTCTGACGAGTCACATAGCCTTTCTTAACCAGACTGTTCATCGCAATCGTCAGTGTCCCGACTGTCACAGAAAGCTCTTTTGCTATAGTTGACATATTCTTCGGTTCTTCGATCCCAATGGCTTCTATGACATGCATATCATTATTCGTCAAGTCCTTAAACTCAGATGTAATAATGGCCTGTTGTTCTATGTCCATAATATCGCGAAACAATCTTACCAATACTTCGTTCAGAGTCCCGTAAGTATCCACGTCTATCCCTTTCATACGTTCCTGCCAATAAAAGCTTCCTCATGATTATACATGATAATGAAACCTAAGGCAACCACCTGAATTCTTATGAAATTCTTAAAAAACTGTTTAATTACTGGATTTTATGCCAAAAATCGGCTCAAAATAATGCTGGCCGCTACTCCTGCCGCTGTAGCCACCAAAGCACCTCCCATAGTATACCTTGTTTTTTTGATTTTTACAGTGCCAAAATAGATACTGAGGCAGTAAAACACAGTTTCTGTACAGCTCATTAAAATTGAAGTCAGCATGCCAACATAGGAGTCTGTGCCGTATTCCTTAAAAATATCAAGCACAAGTCCTGTCGCTGCGGAGTTTGATACCAATCGCACCAAAATCACAGGTACCACTGGTGCCGGAAGGCAAAGCCAGCTTGCAGGATTCTTCAAAAGTTCCCCCAGAAAATCCAAAAAGCCCGAAGCGCGCAGTACTCCCACCGCAGTCATCAATCCGATCAGCGTTGGCATAATCCCTGCAACTGTTTTCATCCCATCTTTTGCACCATTGATAAAATCATCAAAAACCGGACGTTTCGAAAGAATTCCAAATCCAACAATATAAAAAAGAATCAGCGGAACCATTGCCTCCGATAAAAATAAAATAAAGCTCATTGAAACTCCTCAATTCTGTCTATTACTACATTCTATTCAAAAATCCCCTTTTCATTCAGGGCAATCCAGTATAAAATAGAGTCAATGGCAGTTGTACCAAAAGTAACGCGCTCAATCGCCAGAATGGGCTTTTACCCCATGCGAAAGTCCCAATAAATATATGAAAAATTTGATAAAAAGAAAGGATTCTCCAATATGAGCATATTATTTTTACAGTATCCCCCATGCAGCACCTGCAAACGCGCCCGAAAATGGCTGGATGACAATGGAATCTCCTATGAAGCCCGCCATATCAAAGAGCAGAACCCCACCGCGGCAGAACTGGAAACCTGGTACAAGAAAAGCGGGCTCCCTCTGAAAAAGTTTTTTAACACAAGTGGAAATCTTTACAAAGAACAGAATTTAAAAGATCGTATACCAGAAATGACTGAGGCTGAGCAGTTGGAATTGTTGGCTACAGATGGCATGCTTGTAAAACGGCCGATTGTTGTGGGGGAAGAATTTGTTTTGGTTGGGTTTAAGGACGTGGAGTGGAGTAGATGCTTAAGATAATTCTATAATCTAAAAATCAAAAGGGGTCTTAAAAACTCCCCTAAAAGAAAAATCACCCGGGCCATGGGGTCAATGGCAATAAGGTAAGAAAATCTCTCTATATTAAAATGAGATGTACGGGGAATTTTTATGAAATAGCTTAACATAAATACAGATTTGCGTGGGCACCTTGTAATTAAAAAATATATTTTAAATACAAGGAGGTACACAATTGAAAGTTGTTAAAATTTAAGAATTACACTCAAAGGCTTATTAAGTGGCCACATTTTTTACAAGCGAAATCAAGAACCACGTAAAAAAGTAAGTATGAAAATAAGAATCGCCAGAACCGGTATTTGCCGGAACTGGCGATCCCTAATTGAGGACTGATTTTACAGCCTTTTTAAGATTTATACTAATAATTAATTTTATGTTTTGTATAACAAATATTACATTTTTTGATAATCATGATAATCTTATTACTCTTTGGTAAGCAAAACTCCTTGAGTTTCTGTCGTAAGCATTTCACGCATACCATTTAAAACAACAGCGTGCAAACCACGCAAACGATAATAACAATCTACAGGCTGTCCAATAATCTTAAATGATAAAGATTTCATTGCCAGATCTTCATCCGGGTATTCCTCTTTTGTATACGAAAATGTAAAATGATCCACATTTACCCATCTTTCTTCACTTTCAATCCATCGATCTAAATAAATTCCAAAAACGGTTTCATCTACATCTACATGAGCCAAAGTCTGCATAAATACACCTATTGATCCGTCTTGTCCATTAGATATTCTTAATGTACCAGTAGATATTATTGATCCTCTCGGCTGAGGCTTTACAACTATTTGTTCAGTTCTCCCTTTTAACAAAGCCGCATTCTCAGCCGATCCCATTGCAAAAGTAGGTATTGTGCATAATATGCATATTAACATACTTAAAAACATGCTTTTAATAATCTTATTCATTTCTTCTCCTTATTAAACAAAAATATTCCTTAAAATTTCTGCAAACTCATCCTCACTTATAATTCCAGATAGGTAATAATAGGCACCATCGTAATTTATAACTGCACTATATTCAATATCATCTGTAGCTAAGGTATTCTTTTCCATTCTTATATTCTGGTTTAGCCAAATATTATATATTTCTTTATAAACAGACCTATCAGAAGCTACACTATTGGAGGCCGCTACAGGATGCTTAGCTTGAGTAAAGTAAAATTTTTTATCATTATAGTTAAACTCCATCGTAGCATTCCCTTCACTCAATTCAATTCTTGTAAATTTCATCTCAAAAGGGAGATATGCCATTTTTAAAGGTTTAATTCCCAATAATTCTTCTATATCACTATAAGCCTTATCAATGCCATCATCCTCTGACAATATATATTGATCATTATTCCATACAAGATTACTCTTTCCTGCCGACCTCTCTCTCATCCTATAATCATAAGCCTTCTTCGCCGATGTCCCCACAGAAGTCCCACCAATTATCAAAACCACTAACAGCGCAACAAACGCAGGCCTATGCATATATCTTCCTGCGTTGGTCAGACTGTTTTTTAGTTTTACCTGCCTTTTAACAGCAGGTTTGATTCCTCTTTTATCCATCTCAGCCAATATTTTCTGAAATTCACCGGGCGGTGCTTCAAGTAGATCAGAATCTGGTGCTATTTCCGGGTGCTCCTGCATAAAATCAAGCAACCGTGCATCCATTCTTACTTGTCGTGTTAAAAAATATTTTATTCGCTTGAAAACAGAACATTTTTTTCCATGATTCCTATCTTGGTCCACGCACACACCTCATAATTACAGGTTATCCTGAAGTTCCCACACGCTTTGGGGTTGACATTTTGTTGCTAACGTTTACTATAATAGTATATCGATATTGGGAGGCAACGTCTTATGAAAAAAATCATTTTAACCGGCGGCGGAACAGCCGGACATGTTACCCCGAACCTTGCTCTGATTCCATCTCTGAAAGAACATGGCTATGAGATCCGTTACATTGGATCCTATCAGGGAATCGAACGGAAACTCATCGAAGGAGCGGGTATTCCCTATGATGGTATCTCCTCCGGTAAACTCCGCAGATATTTTGACATCAAAAATTTCTCCGACCCATTCCGCGTTATGAAAGGCTATGGCGAGGCCCTGAAGCTGATAAAACTCCACCGGCCCGATGTCGTCTTCTCCAAAGGCGGTTTTGTTGCCGTTCCCGTTGTTCTTGCGGCAAAGCATTATAAAATTCCGGTTATTATCCATGAATCCGATATGACCCCCGGACTGGCTAATAAAATCTGTATTCCATCAGCGGCAAAGATCTGCTGTAATTTCCCGGAGACGCTGGGATACCTTCCAAAAGAAAAGGCATGCCTTACCGGTTCCCCGATACGTAAAGAACTGTTACGGGGCGATCGGCTTACCGGACTAAAATACACCGGTTTGTCTGCCAACCGCCCTATCATTCTTATTATCGGCGGTAGTCTCGGTTCTGTTACCGTTAACCGCTCTGTACGCCATATACTTCCAAAACTGCTTGAGACCTTCCAGGTAATACATATCTGCGGCAAGGGCAATCTGGATGAAAGCCTGAAAACCACCAAAGGATATGTACAGTACGAGTACGTTGACGCACCATTGAAACATTTATTCGCTGCAGCGGATCTAATGATATCAAGAGCAGGTGCTAATTCTATCTGTGAAATTCTGGCACTCCATAAACCTAATATCCTGATTCCACTTTCTGCTGCTGCCAGCCGCGGTGACCAGATCCTAAATGCACGATCATTCGAAAAACAGGGCTTCAGCTGCGTCCTGGAAGAAGAGAATCTTTCTGACGATTCCCTGTTCCAGGCCATTACCCAAACATACAATGACCGTCAAACCTATATCAGCCGCATGGAACAAAGTGAATTGCATAATGCCGTCGATACAATCGTGGATATGATCGAATCTCTGGCTTCAAACTAAACATTATTAAATTTTTAAATATCGTATTTTGGTCCGAGAATCTTTTTCAGACACATTCTTGTCCTGTAAATCCGGGAGCGGCATACCGTTCCCGGTATCTCCAGCATCTCACAAATCTCTGGTATAGTTCTCTGTTCAAGGAAATACAGAACGGCCATCTCTTTCCATTCCTGTCTCATATTGGCGATTTCCGTGGTAATTCTCTGTATTGCTTCCTCACTGATAATAATATCAATGGGATCCGTTACCACGTACGTGGTCAGCATCTCAATACATCTTACCGAATTCTCCTCATCAAGACTGACCTTTTCATAGCGTCCATTCTTTCTGAGGCAGTCAATCGCTTTTCCTTTCAGGATTTTCACCAACATCGCTTTCTTGCGTGTTGGCGACCATGTTAAGGAATACTTCCTAAAATAAGCTATGAAAGTTTCCTGAACTACATCTTCAAGTTCCATATTGGGAACATTCAGCGCTCTCGCAATCCGGCGGAGCGTTCCCTGATACTCTTCGTAAATCGACTGTAACAGCATATCTTCATCTTGTTGCATGCTCATCTCCTATGCCCCCTTTGATTACAGGGTGCTCCTTATGGCAGCTCCTGTTTCTGTTAATTCTTCCGGGCTCACCTCTCCCGGTACCCACGAAACCATAACAGGCCCTTTCTCATAACGAGGAATAATGTGCACATGAAAATGAAATACAGTCTGTCCTGCTTCCACCCCGTTATTCTGGACTACGTTAAACCCGGCGCAATTCAAAGATTTTTTCATCGCCGTTCCTATCTTTGCTGCCAGTGGAAGGACCTTGGCCGCAACATCCTCATCTAACTCGCAGATGTCGCTGTAATGCTGCTTTGGTAGAATTAATGCATGTCCCTTCGATGCCGGGCCCAAATCCAGAATTACACGAAACGTCTCGTCTTCGTAAATGGTTTCTGACGGTATCTCGCCATTAGCAATTTTGCAGAAAATACAATTGTCATCCCTCACACTCTCACCTCCTTCCATTTTATCCCCATATCTCGGTATTGCGTTTTTTCCTGGGCCTGCGATATAAAAGGATCCCCATTACAATGCCTATTAATAAACCTGCAATATGCGCGGCATTATCAACACCTGTGCTGGTAAAGCCAAAATACAGGGAACATACAATCATCACAACCAGCTGTCTGGTACTCAAGTCTTCCAACCGGCCACGATTTATGATGACGGCGTATAAAAGTCCGCCTATCACACCAAATATAGCTCCCGAAGCGCCGGCTGATACGACGTTTCGGTACTCACCTAAATTCACGGCCATGGATACGATATTCGCCCCCACTCCGCAGATCAGGTAGAAAAACAGATATTTTATATGACCCAGGGCTCTTTCCAGGTTATCACCCAGGATAAAAAGAATCAACATATTGTTCATAATATGGCTGATTCCAAAGTGCATAAATACAGAGGTAATTAACCGGTAATATTCACCTTTTTCTATTACCAGCGGCGCATACATGGCGCCGTGTGCCACCATGAATGATGTATTCTCCGAAGAACCTGTCGCCTCCAGAACAAGGAAGTACAGCACGTTTAGCGCGATAAGGCCGGTATTCACATATGCTTTTTTTCGTCCGTACAAATCTTCCATTGTGCTCTCCTTATAATCTTACGACCATTCTAGCACAATTTGCCGCTTTATGTAAATATAAATCCAATATTTGCGATATAAACTTCTTCTCCAGGCAAAAGTACCGCGGTTTCGTTCATCTCCAGCAGCCTTCCGCCTACCGTAGTTCCGTTTGTCGAATTTAAATCCGTAATCCTGTACTCCTCCCCTTCTCTGTCTATTCTCGCATGGAGACGGCTGACTGTATCACGGGCTAATACATAGTCTGCCAGTCCTTCCTGTTTACCAATAATAAACGGAACGTAGGAAATGATAATGTCAGGGATTCCCGGTTCTGTACTGCGGAGGCATCTGGAATTTAAAGGCCGTTCCGGTTCAGTCAATAGGGCCGTAGTACACTCCTCATTCTTTAAATTCATCTCATAATTACCTGTAACCGGAATTTCATGACTGTTCTCAGGTTCTTCCTGAAACACCATCTGCCACTCATGGCGACTTTCTTCCTCATCATATCTGTTTTTGTCCTCTCGTTCAACAAAATCCCGTTCTTTCTGATCCCCCTCAAGTAATTCCGGAATGACGATACGCACAAATAAAAAAATTATTGTCAGCACATCCAGCGCGACCAGAAGCAGCCAGTATTGTTTTATACCTCTTTCTCCATATAAAAACCAGCAAAAAACAGGTCCGCCTGCAGCAATAACGGCAAAGGTTAAAATATTGCGGAACAGAGCTCTCGTTTCCACCAGACTTTCTTCTCTCTTTTTACTGCCATCCTGTAATATAGTTTTGTTCTCAAGCACCTTTTTTCCGCGCTCTTTCCACTCCGGTTCTCTTCGCACCGCTTTTTTATTCCTGCCCACCGGTCGTATCAGCTCCGCCTCTCCATCGGTTTCCATCGCATCCGTCTGCCAGTCATTATCTTTCATCTCCGGTTCTTTCCCCCACTCGTTTCTCATGTCATCAGACTTATCCCGGCCTGTCAGCCTCAGAAGGTCCCCCATTCCATAGTTCTCCTTCAAGCTCTCCTGATAAAGGCCGTATGCCATTACTACACACTCCTTATCCTGATGATTCACCTTTCCAAGAAGGTATTGCAGAAGAGCCGTCATCTCTTCCGGAAATATCCCCTGACGTCCTGGAATAAGACAGAGATACACCGTAAAATTTTCCGGCTCCACATAGATATAATCCGGCTCTAACAAAATCTGGCCTTCCTGCAGTAAATATGTCTCCATCCGCTCCAGAGTCCTGACGATCCCCGTAATCAGGCATCGGAGCTCCTCTGCCCCCAGGCTCTGGTATTCCAGAAGCCGCGTCAGAGGCTGTCTCGATGTAATCTCATAGTAGTAAGATCTTATGTTATCCACCTGCTTCACATGAAATTTCAAAAGTCCATCGATACAGTTGGAGGCCATCATCCGTATCTCATAGCTGTCGTAAAAAGTTTCTTCCGGGATAATAATCAGATAATTATGCTTCAGTTCTCTTTTATATGTGATTTCCATATCATTCCTCCTGGTTTAAAAGACTGCACATCCGCAGGAAATTCTCCGGATCATATTCATTCTGGTGGATTGAAAGGGACCAGGTTCCCCCTTCTCCAGAGGCGCTGACGCTCCGTCCCATCAGTGCCGTTCTTTTTTCCTCTATAATGAATTTATAGCCGCTCCAGGAGAATGGTCTTCCTGCCAGGCGCTCTGCATAGGCTGCCGCCTCCTCCGACGTAATCTCCTCTCCATGACGTAAATACTCTGAAGCTCCCTGCAGGGCCATCGCTCCCACAGTCTCATCCCGCAGCCTGTACGCTGCCTGAACAGAAAACAAAACTGCCCACAGAACAAGCGCCATAACGAAGGCTGCCTCTATGGTATAACTTCCTGCCAGTCTTTTTTTCATGAAATCACCATCCAGATCCATCCGGGAATGAGGAACGGTAAAAATGGCACCGTCATTCTGTGTATATTTATTCCATGTTTTTTTCCATAAAAAAATAGAAACAGGCAAAATATACCGCCCCATAATATTCCGTATAAAAGCAGCCGCACATTATCATAAAAGCTTAAGTAAAGCCCGCTGACCACGAAAAACAAGCCATCGCCAATTCCGATCGCACCTGCGGTCAGCCTGCCTGCTGCCAAAAGCACCACCCCCACCAGGCCCCCGCTCAGGGCCTGTAAAACAGGCTCCCCACCAGTCAGCCTGATGGCACATGCAACTGCCCCATAGCCCAGATACAGCCATACACTAACACTTTTATTCCGCAAATCCTGCCAGGCCGCAGCCGCTAAAAATGTCATAAATATTATATGTACCCGGTTTATATCTTCCATTGAGTCTCCTCCTTTCCCGTCCTTCTCTATTTTGCGCAATAAGAACATGGCCCCAGATATTCCACCTCCGACAACGGCACTGCGCGCACATAAGCGACAATAGATGAGCAATTCCTGTCGCCATGATAGCTCTCCCCGCTTGGCATGATATATACAGAACTTCCCGGTCCCGCAAGGCCGCCGCATCTGGCACACGGTTTATACTTCCTTCCATCAGAATTTCTCACAGTTCCTGCATCTGCAAAAGAGATAACGCTGATATGATTGTAAAGATAGTGGCAATTCCTGTTTCTATGGTACCGGGTACTGCTCTTGCCGATATAGACCAGTTCATCTTCCATATCCTGTCCGGTATCCCCTTTCCCCTTACCGCCGTCTCTGCCAATCCATGCTCTTCTGCAGCTTCTGGCCGTCATTGGCACACTCTTTATGCAAAACACAGGAAATGGAAGAACCATCTGGTAGCTGAGAATTAAGTCTATGGTTTCTCCGTCCTCCAGAATCCGGGAGCCGGTCAGGGAAAACTGACCTGCCTTCTCCGTATGAATCTGGCTTCTTATCCTTCCTTCTGCATATAAGCGAAAGCCTGTCTTCGTCATATCCTCAATGAGTTCCTCCGGAATTCCGCTTTTCTTATAGACTTCGCTTTCCAGCGTGGAATCGGACAGCACCCCCGCATACTGGCTGATTTCCGCGCACACCTGTTCCAGCTCCGTCTGTATTTTTCTGTTCTCATTCATCAGTACCATCGGAATCATCAGGAGCATCATAGCAAACAGGAACAGCGGCAGTGCCAGCGCGGCTTCTACCGTTATGCTGCCGCACACACGAAGCCGGTCTCCCAGCTGCCGGTACCAGACATGCCGGGGGGAGGCGAAAGATAATACCCTCTTTACAGGGAGGCCGTAAATCTCAAGGGGGATTCGTACCTGGAGAGTAACTGATCTTTTTTTATTAAAATCCTTTGATAAGGGCCGCTGTAAAAAGGGCATTATCCTTCGCCTCCTGTTCTAATACGCTTTGTCCGTATGTACTTCCATGGTATAGCGTGGATCCCCACCCAGCCAAAACAGATGCTTTCCAGTGCCAGTGCCAACAATCTCAGCCTGGTACACGCACCGTTCCATGGTAAAATCCGGCTGTTTTCTGGAGAGATTTATCTGGACTACGTCCATCACCCGATAATATAGACGCTCTGCCGGTTCTATAAACAGCAGCATCTTTAAGTAATCCTCATAGCGTTTTCCCTCCCCCGTCTCCTGTCCTGCTTCCACTTTTCCCTGTTCTCCCAGGGTCAGAAGTCCGTCTAAATTCAGTTTCCACGTCTCCCTCGTCTTTATAAGCGGAACTCTGTCTCCGGCCAGAAGAGCCTTTAGATCTGCCGCCGCTTCCCCCAGAGCCCATACTGTCATAACAAAGAATGCTACAATCCCTGTAAGCGGTGCGGTCCCGGTAATACCGGTAATTGCCGCAGCCAGCGCACGCGCCTCCTCTCTCTTCTGGCTGTCTGACAAGATATGTATAAGATTAAGTCCTTCCCGCACTGCCAGAATTTTCGCCGCGGCGAATTTCAGATTTTCTTCATCTGTTGATTTGCCTCCCAGCACATATTCCTGCTCATAACGCACCTCCTTCTGGTCAGCCGACAAAAAACAGGTGAAAAATCTGCCTATATATTCATCTGTCAATATGCGTTCCAGAAAATTATCTTTCAAAATGTCTTCTGTATGCATTGCCGATGGAAGTCCCCTTGTCTGAATCACACCTTTAGAAACCTCCTGCCCTTCAGGAAGGACTAACATCAACAGATCCAGTCCCGCCATCTGCTGAATCTGCTCCAGAAGATTCTGCTTTTCCGGTTCCTTCAGCCCCGCCCGAAAGGAGAGCTCCGGTATCTTCACTCTATTCCAGACAGCCTCAACAGATCCCCATAATGCATCCTCATCCGGCCCATCTCCCTCGTCCTCGTCACCCCATTCATCAATAATTTCTTCGACCTCATAAGACCGCTCCACCGCACGGTCGATCAGCCCTGCATTTCCTTCTGTCCCGGGGAGCATGGCTTCTATCTCCCTCCGCTTCTCTCCGTTCTCAGAAATGTATGACTCATAGCTGGCCAGTTCCTCCTCCATGGCCCTCCGTATACCTTCGCTTAAATCATCCCTCTGCTGCTCTGTGTCCGCCCTCGTTTTCTCCAGATGTGCAGCCAGTTCGTCAGCTTTCTTTTCGTAGGTCTTTATCAGCCCCGGAAGGCGCTCCGCCTCTTTTTTTAACTGCTTTGCGGCGGTCCGAAAACCGGATCCTTCCCAGCCGGACAGCCTGGCGGCGGCCTTTTTACGATACTCTTCCTGGTTCTCCAGCGATTTCCATATGGCTTCAAGCGCACGTTCCATGCGTGCCGCCTCCCTCGCGTGGCCGCTGTACGCCTCTGAAACGGTCTGCAGGGATTCCGCCTCTTTCAGTTCCTTCCATAGAGTTTCCGCTTCGGATTCCTCCGCCACAGTATCCCAGATTCCATACCGCATGTAATCCTGTATCTCCTGCTTAAGGTTGGCTCCGTGCTCATCAGTAATATGGGAAATCCCTTTGACCGAGGCGGACTGAATGACAGCCGGATACCAGCCATGGGTTTCCATATAAGGCTCCATATGCTTCAGCCATGTACTGCCTGGTTCGTCCTCATCTTCGTATTCCAGCAGGAAAAGCCGGTACTGCTCCCATGCCGCCCGGTGATAGCCGCTGAATACAGAATCCATGGCGGAATCTGCCGCCATCTTCAGATACCAGCCTGCCCCTGCGGTCCTGGCGGACTCGACGAGCCCGCACACCAGACTGCAGACGCACAGCATAACCAGACTTAAGAATACGGTTATCTGCCCGCTTTTGCGCATATTAATATACCTCTTTCGACTGACTGTTGATTTCTTTGAATACATTGTTCAGCAGGGTTGTAATCTGTTTCTTAAAGATGATTACAAGACCGATCAGCACGACCAGAATCAAGACAATCTCAATTACTCCCACGCCATCCTCTTCCTTCAAAAATGCAGCCAGCTCTTTCTTTATCCTTTCCATACCATTCACCTCCCTTCTCAGTAAAAAGCCAAGAACGCAGGCACTACCATCATGACCATAACAACGCCAAGCATTAGAAACAGCGGCAGCAGCAGCTTTGTCCCGGCTTCTTCTCCCAGTTTTTTCGCCAGGTTTTTCCGCTGTTCGAACGCAGTCACCATCTCCAGCTCCAATGCGGCTTTAAGATTCTTACTGCCGGTTTTCCGGTTCTGTTCCAGCAGTGCTGCCAGCTTAACGTAGGGCTGCAGGCCGCACCTTCGCCCAAATTCACCGTATGCCCTGCTCTCGGCCATTCCGCTCTTTAGCTGGGAAATCGTATGACACATCTCTTCATAGGCAGGCCTCGGCTTCCGTGTTCCTCCCTGGACCGTGTTTTCATATCCCACGGCAATCCGTTCCCAGGCAGTCCGTATCGTCATCCCAGCGCTGATAAATACCATGAATTTTGATACAATTTCAGAATAGTCCAGAAGCAAAAGCTGCTCCCGCTGTTTTTTTGCATTCTGCTCCTTCATTTTCTCCCGCGCCGCCCACAAAAAGGCAAGAAGAACTCCCAAAAAAGGGATCACCGTATAGTCTGTATCACGCTCCCGGTAATAGCTCAGCTTTTTTCCGTCCACTTCCTCCGGAAGAAGAAGCTCTTTCTCTGTCTTCTGCCTGTTATCCAGGTGGCGGCACGCTTCCATGACCTTTTCCTTAAGCTGCTCATCCCCGTTTAAGACCGGCGGCATCACGGTCACCCGTATGTCGTATTCCTGCGTATGGGCTCCATCCGTTAAGACTGCTTTTAACCAAACCGTCTCCCCTTCCTCCGAAACACCACTGTTTACCACGGTACCAAAGGAGTCCACCAGTTCTGCGTTCTCGGATTCCCAGCGGACCGTTAAGCCGTAGGGCTCCAACACACGCACTAAATCCAAATCACCGCGAACCGCCTCCAGTGATTCGTTTCCGCCCAGAATCCGGTCTGTCAGTTCCGGGAGTACCGTATCATACAGTGTTTTGGCCTCCTCGTCTGAATACTGCCGGTCTCTCACCGGTATCGTAACCGGTATTTCCCGCCCTTCCTCCCCCAACTCCCGAACCATAACCTCATACAGGAGTTCCCCTTCTCCGTGGGACGCCCGTTGCAAGGAAGATACGGGCACCCATTTGCCTCCCTGAAAAATCAGTAATACTGCATACAGTATGATTCCAGCCGCTGCACAGGCCACAGAAAACTTTGGAACCGGAAATTTCACGGATTTCCCCATTGCTACACCTCGATTCTCAAAATTCTTCCTGCCAAAGCATACGCTGCCGCGTAGAGCACCAGGCACCCCGTCATGATCCCTCTCCCTGCACCAGTCTGATACATCATATCGAAGAATCCAGGTGAGCTGACATCGACGTACAGTACCAGAAAAAAAGGAATCAGATTCATAATCTTCTGTTCAAACTGTTTGGCAGCCGTCATTGTTGCAATCTCTTCCTGAATCTGTATCTTGTCACGAATCACACCCGAAGTGTGGTTAATAATCGAGACCAGTTCTCCCCCGCTTCGTTTTGCCGCGGCGAACACCTCGGCGAAATTCCTTACATCGTCCAGTCCGCTTCTGTCGCCGAATTCCCTCAACACCTGTTCAACCGGGCGGTTCATGCGGATCTGTCCCTCCATATGGCTGAATTCTAAAGTCATCATGCCGGAAGGTCCATACATGACCACCAGTTCCTTCACACTGGCTGAAAATGCATTCTCCACCGAGTATCCGGCGCTCAGAAAGGAGGATAGAATCAGAATCCCTTCTTTAAATTCCAGATTCAGCTTTTTTAAACGCTGTTCTTTTAGATCTCGCTTCTTGATCAGGGGATAACACAGTCCGAACGGACTCAATAGAATAAATACCGGCAGACTCCGGTAAAATACATAGGACACGGCCGCCGCAAAACCGGCTCCTGCCGCCGCATATTGGAACCATTCCCCGGCGGACAGCCGGTACCTGTCATAACACAATGCCTGCTGCCCGCAGTTTTTCCGTGTGCTTAAGCGCTCCGGTTTTCTTAAGGCATCCGGAGACGGCCGCGTCCGGACCTTTTCGTTCATCCGTCTTTTCCTCAAACTCATACAGGGAATGAAGCCTGATTTCCCCTTCTTCATAACAATCCACCTCCACAATTGAAAGCACCCGTCTGCTCCTGTCTCTCAGTCTCCCCAAATGCACGAGAATATCAAGAGCCGAAGCCAGCTGACTGCGGATCGCCGGCAGAGGCAGTTCGGCCCCCATTAACATCATCGTCTCCAGTCTGGACAGCATGTCCTTCGGGCTGTTGCCGTGTCCCGTACTCAAGCTGCCGTCATGCCCCGTATTCATGGCCATAACCATGTCCAGCGCCTCCTTTCCCCGGACCTCCCCCACAATGATTCTGTCCGGATTCATACGGAGCGCCGCGCGAATCAGATCTGCGATCGTGACGGCGCCCTCCCCCTCTGCGTTTGGCCCTCTGGCCTCCAGTCTTACCAGATTCGGAACGGCACGGATCTGCAGTTCCGCGGAATCTTCAACCGTAACCAATCGTTCTTCTGCCGGAATGCAGGCGGTAAGCGCATTTAAAAACGTGCTTTTCCCGGAATTCGTTCCTCCGCTGATAAAAATGTTATACCCCGCCGTCACCATTTTCTTTAAAAATACAGCCGCCTCCTCGCTGACCGAGCCAAACCTGATTAATTTCTCCATCGTAATCGGCTCCGGAAACTTTCTGATCGTCACCGCAGGACCATCTAATGCAATGGGCGGCAGGACGATGTGTACACGGGATCCATCCGGCAGTCTGGCATCTGCTACCGGCCGGGAGACATTCACGGTACGGTTGACGCGGCTGACAATCTGCTGAATCATGTCCTCCAGCTGCTCCGTGCTCTCAAAGCCTTTGTTCCACGCCTCCACATGCCCCTTCCGTTCGATGAAGATATGATCCGGTCCATTCACCATAATCTCAGTCACCTCACGGTCATCCACCAGCTCCTGCAGCACTCCCAGCCTGCGGAAGGAATCAAACAGGCTGCTGCGCAGGTCCACCCGCTCTTTTAATGGCAGGTATCTGGCCTGCCCGTATTCCAGAATCCGTTCGTCAATCAGCTCATACAGTTCTTCGTCACTGATATGGTTCTGTCCCTCCAGAACCGTCATCAGTTCCTGCCTCAGTTCCTTTCATAATTCCTGATCCATCGCTTATGCCCCCTGTCACCTGACTGCCGTTTTCTCTCGTTCTTTTCCTGTTGTTCCGTTACTACGATTACCTCCCCTTCAACAGCTGCCTCGTATAATCCCCTAACTCTCCCCACAGCAGCTGCTCCAGATAGTTTTCCTTTCTTCCAAAACTGCTGTGATACGGAAGCTTAATCTTCTGAATCCGCTCCTTAAGCGCCTCATGCCCTGAACGGACTAAGTACTCTTCGAATTCCTCCACCTTTGCCACAGACATGCAGTCATCCTTCACCGGCATAAAGACCGTACTGCATACTTCCAACACGGAAGCGGCCTTTTTCCCAAACTGTCCTAAATCCACCACCACGATATCGTAGGCGCTCTCCTTTGCAATCCGCGTCAGCAGATCTGCCATATCCTCGGCCGTAATCTGGCACAAATCCTCCGGATACCGCACCGGCGGTATGTAATCCAGATCCCCCCAGGAGTAGATAACCGAGCTAAGCCGTACCCAGCTGTAATTTCCCTGTCCGTAAAAATACAGCAGGTCGGACAAATCCGCCTTATGCTCTTCCCCAAACAGCTTTTCCAGTCCGGAGCAGTCTTCTAAGTTTACATAAAGCACCCGTGATTTTCTGGACAGAAGCTGGCCCGCAGTCAGCGCAAAGGAGGTCTTTAAGCAGCGGTTGACAGGGGAGTACACACCGATGATATCACCGACATTCCCAATCGCGGTAAGCGCAGGCTGAATCGCCCCCACACAGTAACATGCCATTACCTCCCGCATGGATTATCGGTAGCCTGATACTTATAGACGCTCGGGTACTGTCCATCGACCGGCACCGTCTCCCCGTCAGCCAGCGTCACCACCCTGGCCGCTCCCAGGCGGTCAATCTCCTCCTTAGGCACAGTACTGTTAATCAGCAGCAATTCAATCTCATGCTCCATGGCATAATTTTTAAGCCTTTCCAGCGTCGTAAACGCCATGACGGTAAAAGGCACCTTTTCCTTCTGGTTTACAAAATCTGCAAACCGGTCGGCATAAAATGGGTCCACGTCGTAGACCGCCATAATCCTGTTTGTCACACCTTCGCTCCTATCCCGGTATCATGATGAATGCCATGGTCCCAAAGAGCAGACAGACTCCCAGAGGGATTACCGCCTCCGCCCCGTCCCTGGCAAAATCATAATAGGCCGTTATTTTTTTTGTATGGTAAATGCGCCTGATATAGGCTGTGAGATGGCCAAATCGCTCGTGAAAGCTGCCTTTCACCATCATCTTCAGAAAAGACCAGAAGGCCCCGATAAGAAATCCCAGGCCGATCGCCGCGGCTCCTGCGGTAAAGCCTGAGTAGCCGCAGATCAGCGCGGCCAGCTTGACATCTCCCGCTCCGATCATGCGGAAGAAAAACAGTGGAAAAAACAGTGCGGTCACCGCCAGCATACGCGCCAGAAACAGCCCGCCCTCTTTTAAATATACCGCCGTCTCCGGAGGCACTCCAGACTCCACCATGGCAAGAAGTATCCCACAGACCATGGAAATGGCTACCCACCAGTTGGGAATCCGGTGCTCCCGCACATCGTAATAGGCGCCGGCGGCCAACACCAACAGCAAAATCAAATTTTGAGCGATAAAATCCCCCTCTTTCTCTCTTTATATTTTATCAAAACTGGGAATTGTGCCGGAATATCGGCGCTGCAGTCATAAAAAGAATTCTATGACCCTGTGAATCATATCTGCCCTCTGAATGGGGGTAAGAATGTTTCTTAATTATGCACAATCCGAAGCTAAAAGTCAACCTGTTTTCCACAAAAATACTGTATACATTTATTTGCTTTACATAACTGTGAAGCCTTGATAGAATGGACTTTTTTTCCATCTCACCCCCGGCTTTTTCCACTTCATTTTGTTGACGTTCTCTCCCTAAAATGGTAAAATACAGTTAGTTTATTTTTTTAAACCAAAGGAGGAATTTACATGTTGGAAGCCGGCGATTTTAACAAGCTTTTTCGCGACTGCATGCCGCTGTTTATTGCTCTTGGCGACGAGGTCCGACTTTCCATCATCGGGGTGCTTGCCAGCACCGGTCTCTATGACGATCATGAGACGAACATCGCCGCTTCGCTGGAGGGATACCGCCCCGACGGAGCCCACGGCATGAATGTAAAGGAGATTACGGAGCAGACCAACTTATCACGCCCCGCCATTTCCCATCATTTAAAGATTTTAAAAGACGCCGGACTGGTGAATGTTCGCCGGGAAGGCACTTCCAACTACTATTATCTGACGATCGCAGACAGCACAAAAGAACTCCGCAGACTGGGGACTTATCTCCAGGAACTGCTTTCTTCTGCCAAAGAGCGGCCTTCGCCAATGAATGCAGGCAATTTATGAATATTTTGGTATTTTCCAGATATACTATTTTCTATAGTAGAACTGTTGACTTATTAAAATCTGGAGATGAAATACGATGAAAAACATGATATTCAGAAAACGGCTGGTCCGTTCCGAGGAAGAAAAAAATTTACGCCGGGAGATCGAGCGTTCTAAAACAGCCATTGATTCGGCAAGAAACCATTTTGAACAGGTAGTCGATCCCACGCTGATTGACTGCTATATCTATGAACTAAACGCGGCACAGCTGCGTTATCAGTTCCTTCTGCGCCGCTTCAAGAGCCGGGAGGTATAAACTTTTATCACTGGAGGATAAATATATGAGCAAGTGGTATGAAAAAGGGGTATTTTATCATATGTATCCCTTAGGGTTAACGGGGGCGCCGAAAGAGAATTCCGGAGCCGACGTTACAGACCGTTTTGAGGAAATGGATCAATGGATTCCTCATATTCGGTCACTTGGCTGTAACGCCATTTACATCGGGCCACTGTTTGAGTCCTCCTCACACGGGTATGACACGCGGGACTACCGCACGGTAGACCGCCGTCTGGGAACCAATGAAAGCTTCAAAAACTTCGTTTCCCTGTGTCATGAATCGGACATCAAAGTGGTGGTTGACGGAGTTTTCAACCACACAGGCCGGGAGTTCTTCGCATTTCTGGACATTGCCGCAAACCGGGAGAGTTCTCCTTACCGTGACTGGTATAAGGGCGTGAACTTCGGCTGGAACAGTCCGCTGGGAGATTCCTTTGGCTATGAGGCCTGGCAGGGCCATTACGAACTGCCCTGTCTGAATCTGTGGAATCCCGATGTAAAACAGTATTTATTTGATACGATCCGGTTCTGGGTCGATACCTTCGATATCGACGGAATCCGCCTCGACTGTGCCAATGTGCTTGACTTTGGCTTCATGAAGGAGTTAAGGAGCCAGACCTCCGCCATGAAGGATGATTTCTGGCTGATGGGCGAGGTGATTCACGGCGATTACAGCAGATGGGTGAATGATGAGATGCTTCATTCCGTCACCAATTATGAGCTGCACAAAAGCATTTATTCCGGTCACAACGACCACAATTACTTCGAAATAGCCCATAATGTCAGGCGTCTCGAGGCCATCGGCGGCAGGCTCTACGCCTTTGTAGACAACCACGACGAGGACCGGATTGCCAGCAAACTAAACGATCCGGAGCATTTATATCCTGTCTATACACTCCTGTTCACGCTTCCCGGAATTCCTTCCATCTATTATGGAGGAGAATGGGAGATTGAAGGCAGGCGGACAAAGACGAGCGATGATGCGCTCCGGCCTCGTATCACCATCGCAGACGAGGAAAAACTTCACTGCGGCCTGACAGATCTCATTGCCAGACTGGGAACCATTCATGATGAGAATCCTGAATTCCACGGGGGACGGTATCAGGAGCTCCTTCTCACCAACAGGCAGTACGCATTTGCACGGTTCCATCAGGGACATGCCGTCATTACCGCGGTAAACAACGACGGAGCCGATGTATCCGTCGCCATACCATGCCCGGTAAGCGGCACCACAGCGGTAAATCTTCTCGACGGGGAGGAGTATCCCGTTACAGATCAGAAAATCACGGTAACTCTGCCGGCAAACCGGGGGGTTATTCTAAAGATTACGGAGGGCTAAACTTATGGCAGGAAGCAAAAAGGAAATTGGGACAGGATTTATCACGGAAGTGGACCGTTATCTCTTCAACAACGGCAGACATTATGAGATCTTTGAGAAAATGGGCGCGCATCCGAAAAAATATAAGGGCAAAAACGGCATGTATTTTGCCGTCTGGGCACCTCATGCGGAGCAGATCGGTGTCGTCGGCGACTTTAACAGCTGGGACCCGGAGGCAAATGCGATGACGCCTCTGGCCGATTCAGGCATCTGGGAGGCATTTGTCCCTGGCATCGCTGCAGGAGAGCTATACAAATACGCCATCACAACGAAAAGCGGCAAAATCTTATTCAAGGCAGATCCCTATGCATTCAGCGCGGAATACCGCCCCGGCACCGCTTCCGTTACCACCGATCTCTCGGACTTCCAGTGGGGAGACGACGCCTGGATAGATAAACGCGGAAGTGCCGATCCTATGAACGCCCCGATGAGCATTTACGAGGTTCACCTCGGATCCTGGCGCAGGAAAAACAGACCGGAAAAAGACGGCTGCTATACATATGTGGAAGCTGCAAAGGAGCTGGCCGATTACGTGACCGACATGGGATACACCCACGTGGAGTTAATGGGAATCGCAGAGCATCCCTACGACGGCTCCTGGGGGTATCAGGTCACCGGCTATTTCGCCCCTACCTCCCGCTACGGAACGCCTCAGGAATTCATGTACTTTATCAATTACATGCACAAAAAAGGAATCGGCGTCATCCTGGACTGGGTTCCGGCCCATTTCCCACGGGATGCGCACGGTCTCTCTGAATTTGACGGAGAAGCGCTCTATGAATACGCCGATCCCAGAAAAGGGGAGCACCCGGACTGGGGAACCAAGGTATTTGATTACAGCAAGTATGAGGTAGACAATTTCCTCATTGCCAACGCCATTTACTGGGTGGAAAAATACCACGTAGACGGACTCCGGGTGGATGCCGTCGCCTCCATGCTCTATCTGGATTACGGCCGGGAGAACGGCAGCTGGATTCCCAACCGTTACGGCAGCAATGAAAATCTGGAAGCCATTGAATTTTTCAAGCATTTAAACAGTGTGATGGCAGACCGCGGGAACGGCGCCATTGTCATCGCGGAAGAGTCCACCGCATGGCCGAAAGTCACCGGGAAGCCGGAGGATGAGGGTCTTGGCTTTACCTTTAAGTGGAATATGGGATGGATGCACGATTTCCTGGAGTACATGAAGCTGGACCCGTATTTCCGCAAATACAACCACCACAAGATGACGTTCGGGCTCACCTATTTTACCAGTGAAAAATATATTCTGGTGCTGTCCCATGACGAAGTCGTCCATCTGAAGTGCTCCATGATCAACAAGATGCCGGGCCTTTTAGAGGATAAGTTTGCCAACTTAAAAGCGGGCTACACCTTTATGCTTGGTCACCCGGGCAAGAAGCTGCTCTTTATGGGGCAGGATTTCGGCCAGTTCCACGAGTGGGATGAAAAGGCTGCGCTGGACTGGTACCTGACCGACGAGCCGCAGAATGCCGGCTTACAGAGCTACGTGAAGGATTTACTGCAGCTCTACCGCAAATATTCGGCGCTCTATGAACTGGATTACGACTGGGACGGTTTCCAGTGGATCAATGCCAACGACGGAGACCGCAGCATCTTCAGTTTCGTCCGTTACAGCCGCGATCACAAACGGAGCCTCTTATTTGTCATCAATTTCACTCCGGTGGAACGGCCTGACTACCGTGTAGGCGTGCCGAAACGCGGAACCTATACCCTGGTGCTGGATAACAGCCACGGCCTCTACAAACGGGGCGACAAGGCCCCTGCATTCCGCTCCGTAAAAAAGGAGTGCGACGGTCAGGATTATTCCATCGCTTATTCGCTTCCTGCATACGGAACCGCAGTTTTCCGTTTTTGATAATATTTTTAGTTTTATGTAAATTGTGTGCAAAATATTCAGAACTTTTTACCGGAATATCTGTACTTTTTATGGAATTTGTAGTAAAATAAAAGAACCAAAACTACTACATAGTTTAGACTCAAGGATGGAAGGAGAGGTTATATATGGCAGCAGAATTGATTGCAACAACAGCAACAAAAAAAGTATATCGTGACGGAGACAAGGCGATTAAGGTTTTCAACGCGGATTTCCCGAAGGCGGAAGTATTAAATGAAGCGCTGATTACCGCGCGTGTAGAAGAAACCGGCGGAATTGACGTACCAAAGGTATTGGAAGTCGGTGTATTTGAAGGTAAGTGGTCCATTACGTTTGACTTCATTGAAGGCAAAACCCTCCAGCAGCTTATGGACGAGAACCCTGACAAGCTTCCAGAGTACATGGAACAGATGGTTGATCTTCATCTGAATATTCTTTCCAAACACTGTCCTCTGTTAAACAAGCTGAAGGATAAGATGTCCAGACAGATTCTTGAGACTGAAGAGTTAAGTGATATTACACGTTATGACATGCGCACCAAGCTGGACAGCATGCCGAAGCATACCAAGTTATGCCACGGTGATTTTAACCCGACCAATATCGTCGTAAGAGAAGACGGCTCCATGTGTGTTCTCGACTGGGTACATGCAACTCAGGGTAACGCCAGTGCAGATGTTGCCAGAACCTACCTTCTGTTCTGCTTACAGGATCAGAAAAAAGCGGATATGTACATGGATATTTTCTGCAAGAAGACCGGTACTGCAAAGAAGTACGTACAGACATGGCTGCCGATCGTAGCTGCGGCTCAGCTGTCAAAGAAACGTCCGGAAGAGATTGAATTACTTCAGAAATGGGCGAATGTCTGCGATTATCAGTAGAATCAGAGATTAAACGAAATTTAAAACCTCCGGGATATTCTCCCGGAGGTTTTTTGCTGTATTCCCCGCAGCTTGATCTATTCCGACATCACTCGTGTTTTCTGTTCCTCACTGCCACCGTCGTCTCTCACCGTCAGCACAAACAGCCTCGCAAGATAATCCCCCTGCCGCACTCCCGCCGTCTTAATGCCGCTGGCCTGATCCGACAGAATCAGTCCGTAATTCATGAGTTCATCGCCGTAGCATGTGTATGGAAACTCCGCCATTCCCTGTTCCCGTATCTCATACTCCCCCTCTTCCAGAAGCCCCAAAAGCCTCATCCTGCAAAATCCTGCATTTACCGGCTGCAGAACTCTGAAGTAAGCCGCCAGCGCCTCCCGTTTGTCCGGAGAGACCACGATCCAGCCAGCCTCGCTGCGTTCATTCTCAAAGGGACTGATTAACCGGTAAAAGGTCCCTTCCGCAATCAGTCTGCGGTTTGCCTTCATAAATGCACTCTGGTTCTTCATCTGTTCAAGCTCCGCCTCACAGATTGCCGTTACATCCATCTCATATCCAAAGGTACCGAAATACGCACAGACTGCCCGTGTCTCCATCGGAACACGGCGGTGTGTCTGGTGGTTCGGAGCCGCGGAGACGTGGCTGCCCATGGAGCTTAATGGGTAAACGTAAGAAGTACCGTACTGAATTTTTATTCGCTCCACTCCATCCGTGTCGTCTGAGGTCCATGTCTGCGGCGCATAATAGAGCATTCCGGGGTCGAACCGCGCGCCGCCGCTGGCACACGATTCAAACAGAACGTGAGGGAATTTGCGAATCAGCCGCTCATACAGACGGTAGACGCCCAGAATCTGCCGGTGCATGACGGTTCCCTGAAAGGCGGCATCCCTCCCTGAAGACCACGCCTCAGTGATGCTGCGGTTCATATCCCATTTGATATAGCTTAAATGCCCCCGCCCGATGATGTCCTCCATCAATCCGCCGATATAATCAATCACCTCGTCCTTCGAAAAGTCCAGAACCAGCTGGTGGCGGCCGACACAGCGCGGCCTGTCCTCACTGCCCAGCACCCAGTCCGGATGCACCTCATACAGGCGGCTGTCCCGATTGACCATCTCCGGCTCAAACCAGAGACCAAAGGAAAGCCCCATGGCCCGTATTTTCTCCGACAGCCCTTCGATACCGTCCGGCAGCTTCTTCCGGTCCGCATACCAGTCCCCAAGCGAAGAAGTGTCATCGTCACGGCGGCCAAACCACCCGTCATCCAGGACAAACAGCTCCACACCGGCCTCCCTGGCCTTTTCCGCCAGGTTCAAAAGCTTCTCTTCCTGAAACTTCATATAGGTGGCTTCCCAGTTATTGATTAAAATAGGGCGCTCCCGGTCTCTCCACCACCCCCTCGCCAGTCTGGTCCGGAACAGCTGGTGGAACACCTGGCTCATTCCGTTTAAGCCCCTGTCAGAATAGACCAGCACCGCCTCCGGGGTCTGGAAGCTCTCCCCTGCTGCCAGCGGCCAGGAAAATCCCTCCGGATGTATACCAACCATGATTCTCGTTGTCCCCATGGTGTCAACCTCGGCACTGGCAAGAAAATTACCGCTGTATACAAGGGCGGCCGCGATGACTTCCCCCGCCGACTCCCCCGCATCCGGCCTCAGCAGAGCCAGATATGGGTTAAACTGATGGCTGCTGTGGCCTCTCATGCTGTGAACCGACTGTATCCCCTGGTGCAGCGGATGGAAGTCGGGATAACGCTCCCGCCCCCAGGCACCCGCCAGATCGAGCATCGTATAGCGGCTGTCCGGCAGATCGAGGCTCAGACTCATGGCCTGCTCCAGCCGGATTCCCTGGCACCCCTCCAGACATTCAAACCGGGCATTTCTGGCAACCACCGGAAAATCACTGTAAATAGTATAACTCAGCACCAGCCGCACGCGGATCAGGCTGTCCTCTAAATACAGCTCCAGAGAACAGGCTTCCCCGTCATCCTCCACATACGTGGCCGGCAGTCCCTCAAGCGGCTTTTTTCCTGCAAAGATGCGGTGCCCTGCATAGGTAAATCCGGTTATCCTGCTTCCATTTCCGCAGGCAATGCGGTAAGCCGGATAACGCATATCCCCCGTTCCGTACACCGGATACTCCTGCCGCACATGCTCCCTGGAAAATGTATTATCGCCCTCAAAAGGACACGGCGCCATATCTCTCACCGCATATTCCAGCATATGGCCATAGTCTTCCCTGTCGCGAATCCTTTTTCCATAGTACAGCTGCCCGACAGAGCGGTCAGGCAGAAGTTTCATAATATAACTGATTTCCCGGTTATAAAGGTGGAACTCTTCCGTTCTCTCGTGAAAAACAATAGCCATATCCTGCAATCCCCCTCTTTCGTCACTCTGTCACAGACAGGACAGCGCATGTTCCAAATCCGCCTTCAATACGTCTGCGCCTTCCAGTCCGCAGTGAATTCGCAGCACATTCTGATCTGCTCCCAAAAACTGGCACGCCTCCTCATCCTGTCTCGCGTGCGGCATACAGACAAGACTCTCAAAACCGCCCCAGGAAACGCCGATCTTAAACAGCTTAAGCCGCTTTGCCACTTCCTTGGCCTGCTCTGCGCTGCCTTCTATCTCAAAACTCAACAGCCCCGTATTTCCGCTCTGCTGCCGCTTCATCAGCTCATACTGCGGATGGGATAAAAGTCCCGGATAATAGACCTTTCTCACCTTCGGATGGTTCTCTAAAAACGCCGCTATATCCATGGCTGTCGCCTGATGGCGTTCCACACGCACCTCCATCGTCCGCAGACCGCGTATGATCAGCCATGCCTCCATCGGACCGATGATTCCTCCAAAGAGCTCCCTCTGCTGTCTCAGGCGCGCCATAAGCTCCTCGTCCTTCACGGCGAGAACACCTCCAATAATATCGCTGTGTCCGCCCATATACTTGGAGGTGGTGTGCATCACAATATCAGCCCCCAACTCCAGCGGCTTCTGGTAAATCGGCGTACAGAAGCTGTTGTCAATATAGACGTAAGCGTGGTGTTTCCTCGCTGTCCCAGACACCGCCTGAATGTCCTGAAGGGACAGTACGACAGAAGAAGGGCTCTCCAGGATAATCAGATCCGTCTGATCCGTAACGGCATTTTCAAATTCCTCCGGCTCATCCCCTTTTACATAGGTGACGCTCATATCCAGGTGTTCCCTGCAGTATTCATTGAGAAATGTCTTTAATGGTCCATACGCATTCCGGATACAGACCACATGGCTCTTTGTTTTACAGACAGTGAGAACCGCCGTCGTAGCCGCCGCCATGCCAGAGGCAAACGCCAGTGCGCCGGTCCCGTGCTCCAGAGCCGCCACCTTGTCCTCCAGAATCCGCACCGTCGGATTCTGCACTCTCCCATAACAGTATGTATGTTTGTCCGTCTTGTCACTGTCATAGTAATCATCAATGGTCTCAAATACATTGAGTGAATTCATAAAAATCGGAGGAACAACGGCATTATAATAATGCTCATATTCCTCCCCATAATGGGCTGTCACCAGCTTATCACTTTTTAAATACTCCGATTGATCTGTCATTTCATATCCCCTTTCCAACACCTATATGCTATGTGATAGGTTTACGCAGGAGAGCACGAATTTCCTTCTTTGCCGCCCCCTGAAGCCTTATCCGATTTCCCTTACCGCTGTTGTCTGATATCTCTGTAAACTGCCTCTAAAAGCTTGTCATTGATGGACTGGGCCTTCCTTACATTCTTTTCACAGATAGCCTCATAAAGTTCCTCATGGAGCGGAATACTCTCCAGAAACGGGTCCTCCATATTAAGAGGGAACTCCCAGAACTTCTCCATCACATTGTTTAAGGACAGGATCAGCTGATACATCACCTGGTTATGGCAGAGCCGGTAGATGGTATAGTGGAATTTCTTGTCCTCCGCCGTCTGCTGCAGGCCTCTCCGGTATTTGCTCATCAGTATATCCTTAATTTCTCCCAGCTCCTTTAACTCCTCGTCGGTGATGGTGTGAATCAGCATCCGCAGAATCTCCCGTTCCATTATCTTGCGCACTTCCAGCGCTTCCAGAAGACGTTCCTTTTCCTGTGTGAAATCAATGACCTGTACACCGTCGGCATCCACCAAACCACCCACATAGGCGCCTTTCCCATTCTGAATCTCCAGAATCCCCCTGGCTTCCAATGTCTTCATGGCCTCCCTCAGGGAAGTCCTGCTGACCCCCATCATGGCCAGCAGGTTCTCCTGCGAGGGAAGTTTGTCCCCCGGATTTAAATCATGTTCTCTGATATAATCCAGAATAAACCGTATGATCTCGGACTGGAGGGAAGTCCTCTTTATCTTATTAACCATCGTGCTCTCTCTCTTAAAATAATATTTTTTTAACCATATCATAATAAACAGAGACTGTCAATCAACACCCTTTGCACCAGTGCCTTCCGGCGTATTTACCCCGAAAGGTACTAGTTCAAAAGATGGCAGGAAACGTAATGTCCCGCCTCGATTTCCCTAAGCTGCGGTGTCACGCTGCGGCATTGTTCCGTGGCGTATTTACACCGTTTCTCAAATCTGCATCCCTCCTTGCAGTTGATCGGACTTCCCACCTCGCCTTCCAGCGGAATCAGTGTCTTCGAGCGCTCAAATTCGGGATCTGGTACGGGAATTGCCGACAGCAGTGCCTTCGTATATGGGTGCTGCGGATTCCGGTACAGCTCCGCGCTGGATGCCAGCTCCACGATATGTCCCATGTACATGACGCCCACCCGGTCGGATATGTGTTTCACCATGGATAAATCATGGGCAATAAAGAGGTACGTCAGCCCCAGCTCCTTCTGGAGGCGCACCAGCAAATTGACCACCTGAGCCTGGATCGACACATCCAGAGCCGAAATGGGTTCATCACAGACGATAAACTTCGGGTCCACGGCCAGCGCCCTGGCAATGCCGATTCTCTGACGCTGTCCGCCGGAAAATTCGTGAGGGAAGCGGTTCGCATGCTCCTTGTTGAGCCCCACCAGGCTTAACAGCTCATGCACCCGCTCCATCCGCGCCTTACCCGGATATAAATCATGGTTCTTCATGCCCTCCGCCACGATGTCGCCCACCGTCATTCGCGGGTCTAAGGAGGCGTAAGGATCCTGGAAAATGATCTGGGCGTTCTTTTTAAACCATTTTATCTCATCCTTCGTCTTTAACTGGCTCACATCTCTTCCGTCAAACTCGATAGTCCCTGAAGTGGCCGGATACAGCTTTACGACGGTTCGTCCGCAGGTCGTCTTGCCGCATCCCGACTCCCCCACCAGCCCCAGGGTCTCCCCGGCGCAGATGTCGAATGACACGTCATCCACCGCCTTTAAAATCCCCTTTTTCCGCACCTGAAAATACTTCTTTAAATGTTCCACATGGACCATGGGTTTCTGATTATCTTTATCCATCCCTGTCATGATTCAAAAACCCTCCTTATATAATCGTAACGATCACTCGCACGCTCTGCGCACGAGTCACCGTGGCAATCAAATGCCTCCCTGGCCATCGGATGATGGAGCCAGCAGGCTGCCTTATGGGTATCTGACACCTCCGTATATTCCGGCGGCGCCTGACGGCAGATTTCCATGCAGTACTTGCACCTTGTGGCAAATCCGCAGCCCTTCGGCGGCGATATGAGATCCGGCGGTGTCCCCGGAATTACCTCCAGCTGCGCCTTGTTCTCCACATTCAGCCTGGGTACCGCGTTTAACAGGGCATTGGTGTACGGGTGCTGCGGCGCATTGAAAATGTCGAAGACATTGCCATATTCCACAATGCATCCCGCATACATAACCGCGATCGTATCCGCCATACCGGCCACAACTCCCAGATCGTGGGTAATCATGATAACCGATGTATTGTTTGCTTTCTGTATCTCCTTCAGCAGTCCGATGATCTGCGCCTGAATCGTAACATCCAGCGCCGTAGTCGGTTCATCCGCAATCATCAGCTTCGGATTGCAGGCCAGCGCGATGGCGATCACCACTCTCTGACGCATTCCGCCTGAAAATTCATAAGGATACTGATGCACTCTCTCATCCGGATTGGGAATATCCACCTTTTTAAGCAGCTCCACGGCCCTCTGCATGGCTTCCCGTTTTCCCACCTTCTGGTGTTCCACGATGCTCTCCATAATCTGCCGCCCGATCTTCATGGTCGGATCCAGAGATGTCATGGGATCCTGGAAGATCATGGCCGCATCCTTGCCTCTGTAATCCTGCCACTGTTTTTCCGTAAACCTTAAAATATCCGTGCCTTCAAATAAAATGCTGCTCTCCTTCTTTACCTCTCCCGGGGGTGAGGCGATCAGCCCCATAACCGCCTTGGAAGTCACCGTTTTACCGCTTCCGGACTCTCCGACGATTGCCATGGTCTTTCCAGCGTCCAGCGTAAAATCCACGCCCCGGACCGCCTGTACCTCCCCGGCATATGTATGAAATGAAACCTTTAAATTCTTAACCTCAAGTAATGGTTGACTCATAGGTGATGCCTGCCTTTCCTCTATTATTCACAAACAGTGCTACTGGCGCAGTTTCGGATCAAATGCATCCCTGAGTCCATCGCCCAGCAGGTTAAATGCCAGCATGGTCACAGAGATTGCCAGCGCCGGGAAAATCAGCTCATGAGGATAGTAGGACATCTGCTGCTGGCCCAATGCGGCCATAGCACCCCAGCTTGTCAGCGGCGGCTGGATTCCCATACCTACGAAGCTTAAAAACGCTTCCGCAAAGATAAAGGATGGTATGGAAAAGGTTGTATTGATAATAATCAGGCTCAATGTATTGGGAAGCAGGTGCGTTACGATGATCTGAAGAGGAGGCGTTCCCAGCGCCCGGGCTGCCAGAACGTATTCGCTCTCCTTCAGTTCCAGCACCTGTCCCCTCACGATTCGCGCCAGATTCGTCCAGCTTGTGATACACAGTGCGATCAGCAGGGAGGTCATGCCCTTTCCCAGCACCACGGACATGATAATAACCACCACCATGTACGGCACTCCCACCAGGATTTCCACGATTCTCATCATGATATCGTCCACAAGACCGCCGCAGTATCCGCTGATGCCGCCATATAAAACGCCGATGACGAGTGACACGATTGCGCCCACGATACCAATCGTTAAGGAGATTCTTCCCCCCATCCAGATTCTCGCGAAGATATCCCGTCCCAGATCATCCAGTCCGAACCAGTGCTGCAAGGAGGGCGTCTGATTCGTAAACTCAATATTCTGCTCATCAAACGGGTGGGGATAAATATACGGCCCTATGGCGCACATCACCAGAATTAACAAGAGCACCACCAGGCTAATCATAGCTACTTTATTCTGTTTTAATCTCCGGACCGCGTCCTGCCAGTAAGAAATACTGGGGCGCACCACGGACTCTGATTTCTGTTCATCCACCCCGACACGCCGGAATAGATCCTTTGTTACTGTCATTTCATTTCCCTGTTCCATGGCTCTCCTCCTTACTTTCCTTCAATGATGCCCTTACGGACTCTCGGGTCAACGATTGCATATAAAATATCCATCACGACAATCGAAAGAATGAAGATGAAGGAAAAGAATATGGTCGTAGCCAGAACCATCGGGTAATCGCGGCCATTGACGCTGTCCACGTAGTAACGGCCCAGACCCGGTATGGAGAAAATTCTCTCGATCACGAAGGACCCCGTCACGATTCCCGCCACCTGCGGCGCCACGATCGAAATAATCGGAGTGATACTGTTGCGGAGCACGTGGCGTGTAATGATTTTCCAGTTGGACAGCCCCTTGGCCTTGGCCAGCAGGATATAGTCAGAGCTCAGCACATCCAGCACCGAGGACCGCATAAACCGCGAATACGTAGCCAGGCCGCCGATCGATGCCGCCAGCGTCGGCAGCGCCGTATAACGGAAAATTTCGGGAATCTTCATCCCCGGAGACACCCAGCCGACAATTGGAAAATAATCTCCGCCGCCGTATTTCTGGAGCAGGGCGGCAAAAACGAAGCTTGGGATGGATACCCCCACGATGGCGATAAATATCGTAATGAAATCGATCCACGTCCCCCGGTGAAAGGCCGCCAGAATTCCCAGAAGCAGACCTAGAACCAGCCCTAACACCACGGCCTGAATCCCCAGCCTTGCAGAAGCCGGAAAACGGTCCTTAATAATCTGATTCGCAGTAAGACCCGGAGTCTTATAAGACTCTCCCAATTCTCCGTGAAGAAGATTCTTCAAATAAATAACATACCGTTCCCCCATCGGCTTATCCAGCCCCCAGCGGGCCTTTAGGTTCTCCACCACAGCCTCGGGAAGCACCTTGGTGTCCGCCTGCATCGGATCGCCCGGTATGACGCTGACCAGGAAGAAGGTTATTGTCAGAATTACCCAGAGTGTAACAATCATATAACCTATCTTCTTCAAAATATACTTTACCATCTTGAACCTCCCATCCTGTTTCTGACTCATGCGTTTCGTCGTAATCCATCTGTCGTAATCCATCTGCCGTAATCCATCTGCCGTAATCCATTGATTTATGCCGTGCAGTAATAGTCAGGCGCACAATGCGGGGCAGTAAATACCTGCTCCGCATTGTCAAAGTCCATGTTCCTGTCTCTTAATCCTATTCTACATATGCACTTTTCAGTTCGATTGCCGGGCCGCCGGCTCCATTAATATAGAAGCCCTTCACGCTGCTCTTTGCCACATTCTTGTCGTATGTAAAGGTAATCGGCGCCAGACCACAGTGTTCCACTGTGATAATCTTTTCTGCCTCTGCAAATTTCTCGCCGCGCACCTTCATATCGGATTCCGTTTTGCACGCCTCCACCAGCTCATCATACTTCGCATCGGAGAAGAATGCCGGGTTGTTGCCGTCGCCAGTCATATAGCACTGCATAAATGTCATCGGATCATTATAGTCAGCACCCCATCCGGTCTGGCATACCTGATACAGCCCCTTGGATACCTGGTTATTAAAGGATGAGTTGTCGGATGCCGTATCGATCTTAACAATCACGCCAAGCTTTGTCTGCCACTGGTTCTGGTAATACTCTGCCTGAACCTTCGTATCATTATCAGAGTTCTTCTGAAGGAACGTCACAGTAATCTGCTCTCCCTCTTTCCCGATCTCCTTTAAGCCTTCCTCCAGCAGAGCCTTCGGATCCTGAGCCAGAAAATCCTTCATCGGCTCCGGATAGATATCGCGGAACAGTTCTTCGCCGATACTTAAACCGTAAGGAATCATGCCGTAAGCGGCCTGGTCCTTCTTCATAACATTTTTAACGAGAGATTCCCTGTCCAGCGCTATGGAAAATGCCATACGGATCTTCTCATTTGTAAAGATACCATTGGGATCTTCATTATTAAAGCAGATATAGCTGTATCTCGGCTGCGGTCCCTCTAAGAGCTGAACCTCGCCGCCGTCGATTTTTGCCTTTAACGTATCTGCATACTCGCTGCGGACCTTTCTTAAGATATCAAGCTGACCCTGATTAAACATCTGCTCTCTCGTATTCTCGTCCTGTGCCAGCACCATGTTGACAGTTTCCAGCTTTACATTTGCCGCATCCCAGTAATTCGGGTTCTTCTTCAGCACGATCCTGGAACCGCGGACCCACTCTGATGCATAGAATGGACCTGAGCTGCTGAGTTCTTCTGCCGTCGCACCGTAGGAAGAGTTCTTCTCGCCCTGCGTCTTGGATTCCGGAACCGGAGTCACATTGGCAAATGTCATCAGCTGTAAGAAATATGGAAGCGGTTCTGTCAGGGTGATTTCCAGCGTCTTGTCATCAACCGCCTTCGCCGCTACATCTTCCTTGCTCCCCTTACCCGTATTGAAATCCTCTCCGCCTTTGATGCAGTAGAAGATTCCAGCATTGTGGCAGTTGACTTCCGGATCAAAAATTCTTCGAATGGAGTTTACATAATCCTGAGCTGTTACGGCGGTACCGTCGGAATACTGATTGTCTCTCAGCTTAAAAGTCCATACCAGTCCATCATCGGAGGTCTCCCAGCTCTCTGCGCCCCCAGGCGTTACTTTTCCGTCCATCAGACGGATCAGCGTCTCCTGAATCTCCAGCACAATTGCATTCTTCTGCTCGTCATCGGAACGGCCCGGATCCAGCGTATCCGGATCACTGAACATTGGAATAGTCACCACCTGTTCCACAGCACCCGCAGGCGCTTCTTCTGCCTTTGTTTCGCCTCCGGCCTTCGTCTCACTGCCCGCTGCAGTCGTCTGTGCACCGGTCGTATCCGGTGTAGATGTCTTGGAGCTGCCGCACGCGGTTAAGGATGCCGCCATCAATGTTGCCAGACATAAAGCTAACCATCTTTTTTTCATAAAATCCTCTCCTTCTCTAAAACATTTTAAGCAATTAACAGATTCTGTTATTTCATTGCTTTACTACAAATTTTCAAAGCTCTTTATATCTCTCACTGCGTATAAATTCATCCAGGGCAACGCTTTCCCCCTCATGAACTCTGGAATATTCAGCCGCCAACGCAATGATATGGCTCTGTATCGACACATCGACGCCGGTTCTTAACTGTCCCTTCGTCTCGCCTTCCTCTACCGCCGCCAGGAAATCGTGGATCAGACGGTTATCGCCTCCCGCGTGGCCGGATAAATCGCCTGCCGTCGCATTGATATCGTAAACCTCCGTCTCTTTTCCAAAATTCGTGACCTTCACAATTCCCGTATGTAAATCACCGATGATATCGCCCATGGTACCCATAACCTTGATATCGCGGCCGCCTCCGCTGGTAAATGCACTCATGGTAAAGTTGACCGTCACACCGCCCTCAAATTCCATATTGACCACCTGATGGTCCACCACGTTGTTATCGCAGTGATAGACACAGCGGCCGTAAGGACCGGTCTTAATCTGGTCATAGATGGCCTCCTCGGTCAGTGTCTGGGAGAGTACGCAGCACGGCCACGCATCGTCACCGGTCAGATTCCTTTCGACAACATTGCGTATACCTGTGCCTTTATCCGTAATATAGATTTTTTCCGCATCATACGGACAGTTCTCTTTCACCTCGCAGCCGTCGAGACAGCGCTTGGCACAGCCTTCCGGGGCCATGGATTCCTTAAATAAATAGGTGGAACCATAGGATGAAACCCGTTCGCACTTCTTTCCCAGAAGCCATACGAAGATATCCATGTCATGACAGCATTTTGCAAGAATCATCGGGCTCGTCTCCACAGAGTCGCGCCAGTTGCCCCTCACAAAGCTGTGAGCCTGGTGCCAGTATTTGACGTTCTCAAGTCCCTGGACGCTGACCACGTCTCCGATCTGTCCGGACTCGATCACCTCTTTTATCTTCGAATAAAATGGAGTATAACGGAGCACATGGCCCACAGCTACCATACGTCCATATTCGTGGGCCGTTTTCTGCAGAAGAAGACACTCCTCCAGGCTGGGGGAAATGGGCTTTTCGCAGAGAATGTGATATCCCTTCTTAATCGCCTCCACCGCCTGGGCCACATGCTGTTTGTCCTGGGTCGCTATCACCAGGATATCGGCGAGTTTCGGCTGTTCCAACAAGTCTTCCACCGTTTCAAAACAATTTTCAGGCGCTACCCCATACTCTTCCCGGGCCGCCTCTCTCTTTCCGGCAACCGGGTCCGCCACCGCCACTACCTTCATCTCCTCCGGCGCTACAAGCTGATAATGGGCATAGATATCATTTCCCCGGTTGCCCAGTCCTGCAATTGCCGCTGTTACTGGTCTCTTCATATTGATGTCCTCCTTAATATGAGCGCCTGACGGATCTTTACAAATCCCACAGGTGCGATACATGCCATCTCCGCTCCTTCTGCCTCTATACCGGGTACGTAAAAAGGAAAGTAAGAGGATGGCTGATTGACATAATTCATAAGGCTTCATTTCTCCGTCCCTCCAAAGCCGGGCGGAAATCATAAATGACATTTGACCTGTAAGCTATATGCTATATGCTGTATGATAGGTTAAAAACTTAAAAATAAAAACGACTTCCTCGTTCTCATCTGCTTACATTAAAAATAGCATATTACTCAATATTTGTCAATATATCTATTCTTTTTTAGAACATTTGACGAACCCCTCCCATATGGAGCCAGCACACAGCGGACTTTTTCACAGCCTGGCCGGAAAAGGGAGAGCGGGCGGCAGGGAGGGAAAGGTGAATGATGCAGAGGTCGGTGGGACTTAGGGCGAACAGCCGCCGGAGCAGGGGCAAAATCGCGTTTTCAGGACGCGATTTTGCGGGCACTGAGAGCGAACGCATCAGGCGTTCGGTCGAATTGCCCGGGACCCCTGCTGAGGGGGCTGTTCGCCCTTAGTCCCACCCCCTCGGAATCCCTGAACCTTTCCCTCCCTGCCGCCCGCTCTCCCTTTTCCTCAATCCCCACGCAAAAGTCCGCGTATCCCTCTCCCTTTCACTCCCCCTGAGCCGTATACATCTGAAAATACTCCCCATCCGCACGCATCAACTCCTCATGGGTCCCTTTCTCCACCACTTCTCCCTGCTTGATCACCAGGATCAGATCCGCATTTCTTATGGTCGATAACCGGTGTGCAATCACGAAACACGTCTTCCCCTCCATCAGCTTCCGCATGGCTTCCTGGATCTGGACCTCCGTCCTGGTATCCACGTTGGAGGTTGCCTCGTCGAGAATCAGCATCCTCGCCTCCAGCAGCATAGCACGCGCTATGGTCAGCAGCTGCTTCTGCCCCTTTGATATATTCGTCCCGTCATCTGTCAGAATCGTATCATAGCCTTCCGGAAGGCGCTTGATAAACGAGTGGATCCTGGCCGCCTTCGCCGCCGCCACAACCTCCTCCATCGTAGCCCCCTCTTTTCCGTATGCCAGATTCTCATAGATGCTTCCGTGGAACAGCCACGTATCCTGCAGCACCATGGCGTATGATTTCCTGAGACTCTTTCTCGTCACCTCCCGGATCTCATGGCCATCCACCCGGATTTCCCCGGAATTCGGATCATAAAAACGCATCAGGAGGTTGATCAGTGTCGTTTTCCCCGCACCCGTGGGGCCCACTACCGCAATAAGCCTGCCCGGATCCGCCTTCAGGGAAAGGTCGTGCAAAATAATCCGGTCCTTTTCATATCCGAAATCAACATGGGACAGCTCGACCTCTCCCCGGACTTCCTCCCCCTCGCCTCCCAGCTCTGCGGCGCCGGGCGCATCTGCCGTCTCCGGTATCTCATCCATCAGCACAAACACCCGCTCCGCCGCGGCCAATGCAGACTGCAGGTCGCTCATAATGTTGGCAGCCTCATTGATCGGGCCGGAAAACTTTCTTGAATATAGTACGAAAGAAGAGATCTGCCCTACCGTCATGTAGCCGACGAGATAGAGGAGCGCGCCGAATACACTGATTAAGGACAATGAGAGATTATTGATAAAATTCACCATAGGCCCTACCACACTGCCGTAGTATTCCGCCCTGTAATACGTCTCCACGGCGTCCTTATTCCTCTCCGCAAATTTCCGAATGACATTTTCCTCCTGGCAGTAGGCCTTTAAAGTCTTCTGTCCGGTTACCATCTCCTCCACAAAGCCGTTTAAATTCCCCAGACTCGCCGATCTCGCACGGAAGAGCGGACGTGTCTTACCCGTTATGAACTTCGTAATACAGGCAGACAGCGGCACCGTAAACGCAAATACCAGCACCAGTCTCGGCGATATTACCACCATCATGTAAAGGGCGCCTCCCACCGTGATCACCGTGGTTAAAATCTGTATCAGATCGCTGGACAGCGACTCATTAACCGTGTCGATGTCATAGGAAATACGGCTGATGATATCTCCCGTCTGGTGAAGGTCGTAATACCCCGCAGGCAGAGCCAGCATCTTGTCAAATACGTCCTTTCTCATCCGGTATACCACTTTCCGGCTGATGGTAATCATCAGAACCGAAAGCGCATAGGACAGCACCGAGGAAATCACGTAAAATGCCGCCATCCATCCGGCATAATGGAAAACTCTCGAAAATTCCACCTTCCCCATGCCCGGCTCGATGGCGTCAATGGCATAGCCCGAAAGCATGGGCCCCACCAAAGCCAGCAAATTGCTTCCCACCGTCATGATAAAAGCCAGGAGCAGGAGCCATTTATACTGAATCATATAGCGTCCGAGACGGAGAATCGTGTGCTTTCTCTGAACCAGAGAGCGCCCCTGCGGCTCATTATATGCGGCCTCCAGCCGTTTTTCACTTCTGCTGCGTGCAGCCATGATCCCTCCCCCTTATATTCCCATCTGGGATTTTCCAATTTCCCGGTAAATTTCACACGTCTCCATCAGCTCCTGATGCGTCCCGTAACCGATCATCTGTCCATCCTCCAGCACCATAATGTGATCCGAGTTCATAATGGAACTGATTCTCTGGGCGATAATCACGCAGGTTGTCTCCGCAAAATGTTCCCTCAGCTCCTTCCGAAGCGCCGCGTCCGTCTTATAATCCAGCGCACTGGAGGAATCGTCCAGAATCAGAATATCCGGTTTGGCTGCCAGCGCTCGGGCAATCAGAATTCTCTGCTTCTGCCCGCCGCTTAAATTGGCCCCCTTGATATCCAGCTGCGCTGAAATACCGCCTTTTTCCTCCACAAACTCACTGGCCCGGCCGTAAAGAACCGCTTCCATGACGGCTTCCTCACTTAGCTCCCTGCCCATATTGATGTTTTCCATAATGGTATCTTCAAATATCGTATCATTCTGAAATACGGTTCCGAAACGCTTTCTCAGCTCATGAAGCCCCATGGTGCGCACATCTTTTCCATCAATACGAACCGCGCCCTGATCGGCATCGTAAAAACGCATCAGCAGGTTCACGATCGTCGTCTTTCCCGCTCCCGTGGCGCCTATAATCCCCAGCGTCTCGCCCCGCTTCAGCCGGAAACAGATGTCCTCCAGGTTATTTTCAACCTTATTATAGGAAAAGGATACGTGATCAAATTCCACGTGGACTGCACCATTCTCCTCGCCAATCCCCGCTTTTTTCTCCGTTCCTGTCTCGGTCTCCCACGCAGATTCCTCCTCAGCTTCCATCTCCTGGAGAACCAGCTCCTGATCCGCATCCAGGACCTTCACAATACGCGAGGCCGAAGCCGCAGCCTTCGAAATCATGATAAACAGCCTGGAAATGGACATCAGCGCATTCAGAATGATCGTAAAATACGTCATGAACGCCAATATTTTTCCGACCTCCGAAGTCCCCTGGTTCACCCGGCAGGCTCCGGCCAGAATAACAGCCACAAGCCCCAGATTTAAAAGCACATTCATCACAGGATTGGTGATGCTGGTGGTCACGGTAGCCTTCCGCTCCCAGTCCACCACCTCCCGGTTCGCCCGGTCAAAACGCTCCCGCTCATACGATTCCTTAGACAGCGCCTTAATCACACGGATACCCGCAATATCTTCCCGGATCAGCCGCACAAACCGATCCACCCGCTCCTGCAGAACGGAGAACATGGGAATCGTCTTCCTTGAGACCACCACCACGACAATCGTAAGAAGCGGAAGAACCGCCAGCAGGATACACGCCAGTACCGGATCCAGCGCCATGGTCATGGTAATGCCGCCGATTAAGAGGATCGGCGCCCGTACTCCCAGCCGCTGGACTCTTCCGAGCATCTGATGAACGTTGTACGTATCGCTGGTCAGCCTGGATATCAGAGACGGTCTGGTGAAACGGTCGATCTGAGTGTTGGATAAGCGGCTCACCTTCTCGAATAAATCTCCCCGGATCGTCCGGGTGGCGCTGCTGGCCACCCGGGATGCCATCCGGTTCGCCGCAACGCTGAACACCACCGCCAGAATCGAACAGAAAATCATGAAAATTCCCCACAAAAATATTTCCGGCCTCTGGTTTGCCGGAATCACCGTATCGATCATATAAGCCAGTGTCCATGGAAGAAATAAATCCATCAGCGTACCGGTAAACTTAATCAAAAAGCCAATCGCCATACGCAGATAATACGGTTTTAAATAATACGAAAAAATCTTCTTCATACTTCTACCTCGCCAATGCCTCCATTATACAGGATTCATCCGAAGCGTGCAAGAATCCGATCACTTTCCTATTGCAGAATAAAGAGTCCGGAGAGCGGACTCTCGCGCCGGAGCGCGGCTGCTTCAGCGGCCATACTTCCTTAGCACGGAGGGCACATCATGCCCGGAGGGCTTTTTTGTGTAATAGGAGCACTTTCCAATTACACGAAAAACCGCCGTCCCACGGCCATACCAGCCGCAGGACAACGGTTCTCCTGCACCTCTTCTTACTGTTCGCTTTCCTGCTTCGGCGGGCGGTTCACTGCCAGAGGCAGATTAATTCCCATCGGATTTAAGATAATACCGATGGCATCGCCTGCCAGCACCTGGGAAACCTTCTCAGCCTGTACGATTACCGGCCGCAGCTGGTCTTCCCGGTTAAACTTCTGAAATTCCAGAATATCTGTAAATGCCGCCTGATAGACATCTCCGTTTTTCATCTTTACCAACGGGATTCCATTGCCCTCTTTCTTTATGGCAAGAATGAAAGTCCCCTTCCGAAAATGCATCTCGATCTCTTCCTGCAGTTCCATGAGCCTGGAATTCATCTCCGGTCCCGGCTGCCTTCTCGCCTCCTGCATATAATAAAGAGCAGTTAAATGCAGCGCCGGATTCTCCACCCAGACCTTGTCCTCCTCGCCGGGCTCGTCTCCTCTCCGTCTGACGAACTCCTCCAGCTGGATGAGCTCCTCTTTCCCGGAATCTTCCACGAAAATAGCGTTCACTCCCATTGTATACAGATTCGTATAGAATAAAAGCAGCTGTTTATTATCCAGTTTAACGATGCTCACCGGGATCTTTTCCCCAGCCAGGCTCTTTGCCTTGGCTTCCGCCTCCTCCGGCTTAAAAAACACCAGAACCTCATCGTCAAATGTCTCCGGATCACACACAACATACGGCAGCTTCGTACATGCAGAAACCACCACATACAGGGCCTTCGTGTCTCTCAAACGCCCCAGCACCGCCTGCTTGTCTGTCTGTGCGCCATTCTTTCCTTCGTTATCCATGGGTATTTCTCCTTCTTTCTGATCAATCCTATCGTTCCGCTTCGCCATGATCCGGCTTAAGCCTCATCCTTCTTCTTTGTCATCGCTTCCCGTTCCTTCTTAAGCTCTTCATACAGAGCGTAAAAAGTCCAGCCGCAGTTCGTCTCCGTGACCACTGCCTTTAACTCAACCTTTGGCACACCGGCCCGGCGCAGTCCCGCCAGCAGCTCGTCAATCCGCCGGTTCGTAAAATTCTTCATAACCAGCATCTCTTCCTCCAGCTCCGGAAGCACAGTTCCCTCTTCCGTCTCCCGCTCGTCAAATCCATCGTAACCAGCCAGATAACCAACCGTCTGCCCGGTCTGTTCCGGTGTAATATTCTTTATCCGGATGCCCATGCGGATCAGAACACCCTTTAATTTTGCCGCTTTCGACGCGTTGCCAGCCTCTTTCTCTCTCTTCGGCTGATAATACAGAACCATCTCTTTCGCCGCCACGCCTCTTCCTCCTGTTCCTAAAGCAGATGTTTTCTTAATTCTTCCCCGCTCAGAGGGCTTAAATACGCGGGCGCAATATCAAATACCGTTTTACAGCCCGCCGCGCCTTCCTTACTCAGACGGTAAGCCGCTCTCGCATACGCCACGATGACAGAGGCGGTGAACTCAGGGTTCGAATCCAGCTTCAGGCTGTACTCGATCACATGGCTGTGCTCATTCTCCCATCCCGTCTTTCCGGTGCGTATCACAAAGCCGCCGTGAGGTATTCCCTTGTGATCTCTCATAAGCTCTTCCTCACTGATAAACCGGACCGTCGTATCATAATCGGCGAAATAGTTGGGCATCGTCACGATCTCTTCCTCGATCCGCTTTAAATCAGCCCCTTCTTCCGCTACCACAAAGCACTCTCTCGTATGCTTCTGTCTCGTAGTCAGCTCCGGATTCTCTCCATCTCTCACAGCCTTCAGTGCTACCTCAACCGGCACCGTATACTGTCTGGCGTCCTTCACGCCTTCCACGCGGCGGATCGCATCAGAATGCCCCTGACTGACTCCACGGCCCCAGAAGGTATAATCGCTGCCCTCCGGCAGAACGACATTGCCATACAGACGATTCAGAGAAAACATTCCCGGGTCCCAGCCCACAGAGATAATTCCCACGTGGCCGCCCTCCTTCGCCGCCGCGTCCACCGCCTCAAAATGCTCCGGTATCCTGGCGTGCGTATCAAAACTGTCAACGACATTAAAACACTTTGCAAACTCCGGCGTCTGAACCGGCAGATCTGTAGCACTCCCGCCGCATAAGATCATCACATCGATCTCGTCCTTCATGGACTCCGCCTCCTGGACAGAACAAACCTTCACCCCAGGCGTCAGAATGTTCAAAGACTCTTTATCTCTCCTCGTAAAGACTGCCGCCAATTCCATATCCGGGTTATGCTTAACCGCACACTCCACGCCCTTACCGAGATTCCCATATCCTAATATACCAATTTTGATTGTCATATTCGTACTTCCTCTCTTTGTCATGAACTATCTAAAAGCTACCCCCATTATAACCCGCCTGTCCCCCATATGTAAATTGCTTTTTTTCCCTCAGCTGGCGATCCCCCAGCGTCCGCGGTCCCTCACACAAAACAAAGCCGCATGGTGTCCAACCGGCACCCCATGCGGCTCCTAACTTTCAACCTTCACTTCTCTGCTACCAATCCCAACTTTAACATCAGGCCAGTGCGGCCTCTTCCTCCGGCATCTCTAATGCGGTCGTCTCATACTTGTCCAGGATTACTCTCTGAATCGTGTCACGGGTATTCGAATTAATCGGGTGTGCGATGTCGCGGTATTCTCCGTCTGCCGCCTTCCGGCTCGGCATGGCGATAAACAACCCTTTTTCTCCCTCAATTACTTTGATATCATGGATTACAAATTCATTATCCAGTGTAATTGATACGATGGCCTTCATCTTTCCTTCTTTTTCGATACGTCTTACCCTAACATCTGTAATCTGCATGTCAAAACCCCTTCCCGTCACATTACCTATAATGTGTATCTTTCGTTTTTCTCTACGACAATTTTAATATTGTCCGGTGTACCTATGTAAGTCGTATTGGCGCGGATTGTATCCCGGCTTTCTACTATGCAGTTCTCAATAACCGTATTGTCCCCAATATACACATCATTTAAAATGATGGAATTCTTAATCACACAGTTATTGCCGATATAGGCTTTTTTAAACAGAACGGAATTCTCAACTACCCCATTAACAATGCTTCCGCTGGATACCAGGCTGTTCTTCACTACTGCGCCAGGATTATACTTTGCCGGCGGCAGATCGTCGATCTTGGAGTATACATCCGGATACTGACGGAAAAAGTAATCTCTGACTTCCGGTTTTAAGAAATCCATGTTTGTTCTGTAGTAGGATTCTACGGAAGCGATATTTCTCCAGTAGGAATCCATCTTGTACGCATAGATTCTCTTTAAATTCTTATATCTCACCAGAATATCATTGACAAAGTCGTAGCGGTCTTCCATCGCGCAGCGCTCGATCAGCTCAATCAGCTGACGTCTTCTGATCACATAGATGCCGCACGATACGGTATTGGAGGAAGCCACCATGGGTTTCTCCTCAAAATCGGTAATTCTGCCATCCTCGTTGGTTCCCACCAGACCGAAACGGGTTACGTCCTCTCCTTCAGGAAGGTCCGTGCAGACTACGGTGATATCTGCCTTTTTCTCAATATGATACTCGAGCACTTTGCCGTAATCCAGTTTATAGATACCATCACCGGCCGAGATGACCACGTACGGTTCATGGCTGTTCTTTAAGAAGGTAAGATTCTGATATAATGCGTCGGCAGTTCCACGGTACCAGTCGCTGCTTTCCGCTGTAATGGTTGGCGTGAATACGAATAAACCGCCCTGTTTTCTTCCGAAATCCCACCATTTGGAAGAACTTAAGTGCAGATGAAGAGACCTGGAATTATACTGGGTCAACACTGCCACGTTCTGAATATGGGAATTCGTCATATTGCTCAGTGCAAAATCTATGCTGCGGTAGCTGCCTGCGATCGGCATGGCTGCAATCGCCCTCTTGTTGGACAATTCCCGCATTCTCTTACTGTTACCGCCTGCTAATACAATTCCTATTGCTCTCATCGCATACCACCTGCCTTTATGATGTAATCTCCGCTTGCCAGTAATCCGTCGGGATAGTCCTCTACGATCGTCTCCCCTACAACGGCGGTGTTCTTTCCAACCTTTACATTATCCGGGATAATAGAGTTCTCACCCACGGTAACCAGGTCAAACTGGTATACCTTCGGGTCATACTTGCTCGGTGCGTATTCACCCACGCCGAGTGCGACGTTTGATCCAATCTTGACATTCTCAGCGATGACAGCCTTATCGACTACGGAACCGGCGCCAATCACGCTCTCACGCATGATGATGGAATCCCGGATCACGGCGCCCTTCGCCACGGTAACACCTGCACCGATTACGGAATTATGGACTTCTCCGAATATTTCGGAGCCCTCTCCGATGATGCTTCTCTCAATCACTGCATCCTCCGATACATACTGAGGCGGAATGATATCACTCTTGGTATAAATCTTCCAGTATTCCTCATATAAATTGAACTCAGGAATAATGTCGATTAACTCCATGTTGGCTTCCCAGTAAGAACCTAAAGTACCTACGTCCTTCCAGTAGCCATTGTACTCATAAGCAAATATCCTCTGTCCGGCTGCATGGCAGTACGGAATGATATGCTTGCCAAAGTCACAGCCCGGTTCCTCTGACATCTTAATCAGGGCTTCTTTCAGTACTTTCCAGCTGAATATGTAAATACCCATGGAGGCCAGGTTGCTTCTCGGGTTCGCCGGCTTCTCCTCAAACTCCGTGATACGGTTGTTCTCATCAGTAATTACAATTCCGAAACGGCTGGCTTCCTCAATCGGTACCGGCATGGCAGCAATGGTGATATCTGCATTATTCGCTTTGTGATACTCAAGCATAACCTCATAATCCATCTTATAGATGTGGTCTCCTGAGAGGATTAACACATAGTCCGGGTTATACGTCTCCATAAACTCCAGATTCTGGTAGATCGCATTGGCTGTACCGGTATACCAGTCGCTGCCTTTGCTCTTCTCATAAGGTGGGAGAACGGTTACTCCACCCACATTACGGTCCAAATCCCACGGAATACCGATCCCGATATGGGTGTTCAAACGTAATGGCTGATACTGTGTCAAAACTCCGACCGTATCAACTCCCGAATTGATGCAGTTGCTGAGCGGGAAATCAATAATACGGTATTTCCCGCCAAACGATACTGCTGGTTTGGCTACCTTCTGTGTCAGTACACCTAAACGGCTTCCCTGGCCGCCTGCCAAAAGCATGGCAATCATTTCTTTTTTAATCACGTTATCACCTCTTGCTGTTAGAATTTTATTGTACTAGCATTATACCACACATTTGAAAAATAGTGAACAAATTTTTGAAATATTATTATACTTTTTTGTGCATTTTCCGACATTTTTCCGTAAATATGGTTTTCTTTTACATTTCATGCCAGATATAGTGTTTTTACACAGTCTCCCCCTTGAATCGCAGCCCAAAATACAGTATAATCTTAATAAGTATGCGATCATATCAAAAGGAGAAATCATTATGGATTTAGTGACAGTAAGGCAAATATATAAGGACAGGGAGCAGTATTTAAACAAAGAGATTTCCATCGGCGGCTGGGTCAGAAGCCTTAGAGATTCCAAGGCTTTCGGCTTCATCGTCCTAAGCGACGGTACCTATTTTGAGACACTTCAGGTGGTCTACCACGACACCATGGAGAACTTTTCAGAAATATCCAAACTGAGCGTTGGAACCGCCCTGATTATAAAAGGTACCCTGGTTGCTACACCGGAAGCCAAGCAGCCATTCGAGATTCAGGCGACAGAAATCGTCATCGAAGGTGCTTCTTCGCCAGATTACCCATTACAGAAAAAACGACACAGTTTTGAGTATTTGAGGACCATTTCCCATTTACGTCCCCGCACCAACACCTTCCAGGCGGTATTTCGTGTCCGCTCCTTAATCGCCTATGCGATCCACCAGTTCTTCCAGGAGCGTGATTTTGTGTATGTACACACCCCGCTCATCACGGGAAGCGACTGTGAAGGCGCCGGCGAGATGTTCCAGGTGACGACGCTTGACTTAAACGACATTCCGAAGACCGACGAGGGAAAAGTGGATTTCAGCCAGGACTTCTTCTGCAAACCGACCAACTTAACCGTAAGCGGCCAGTTAAACGCAGAGACGTATGCCATGGCCTTCCGCAATGTCTATACCTTCGGACCTACCTTCCGTGCGGAGAATTCCAACACGACCCGCCACGCCGCCGAGTTCTGGATGATCGAACCGGAGATGGCATTCGCCGATTTAAACGACGACATGGAGCTGGCAGAGTCCATGTTAAAATACGTGATCCGCTACGTACTGGAGCATGCTCCGGAAGAGATGAACTTCTTCAGCCAGTTCGTGGATAAGGGCCTTTTAGACCGTCTCCACAACGTATTAAATTCCGAATTCGCCCATGTTACCTACACCGAGGCCATAGAGCTTTTAGAGAAGCACAACGACGAGTTCGATTACAAGGTATTCTGGGGCTGTGATCTGCAGACCGAGCACGAGCGCTATTTAACAGAGCAGCTCTTTAAAAAACCGGTCTTCGTAACCGACTATCCGAAGGAAATCAAGGCCTTCTACATGAAGATGAACCCGGATAACAAGACCGTGGCAGCCGTTGACTGCCTCGTTCCGGGAATCGGCGAGATCATCGGCGGAAGCCAGAGAGAGGATGATTACAACAAACTCACGGCCCGCATGGACGAGCTGGGGTTAAAGAAAGAAGATTACCAGTTCTATCTCGATTTAAGAAAATACGGTTCCACCCGCCATGCAGGCTTCGGTCTGGGATTCGAACGCTGTGTTATGTATTTAACCGGCATGTCCAATATCCGCGACGTTGTTCCGTTCCCAAGAACCGTAAACAACTGTGAACTCTAGAATTCTACCACAAATTCCCTACCATCCCGGTAGGGAATTTATGGTATCTTTAATGGTAAAGCCGTGTGAGAAAAACGGCGCCGGACACAACTGAGGAACTATGAGGTGATGACTATGAAATTCGTACATATAGCAGACGTTCACTGGGGCATGAGCCCGGACAGCGATAAGCCCTGGAGCAAGGAACGCTCCCAGGATATCAAAGATACCTTCGCGAAAGCCGTCGCACAGGCGGGACAGCTGGAAGCCGACTGCCTGTTTATTTCCGGCGATTTATTCCACCGCCAGCCGCTGGCAAGGGATTTAAAAGAAGTTAATTATCTGTTTTCTACGATACCCGGTGTTCACGTCGTCATCATCGCTGGCAACCACGACCGCATCCGGAATAATTCCGCACTCTTAAGCTTTACCTGGGCGCCCAACGTGACTTACTTAATGGATGAGGAACTGCGATGCGTCTATTTCGAGGAGATCAACACGGAGGTCTATGGCTTCTCCTACCATACCACAGACATTCCGGAGAACCGCCTGGATCATCTAAAGGTGCCTAACAACGGCAGAATCCACGTCCTTCTGGGCCACGGCGGCGATGCCAACCATATCCCCTTCGACAAGGGCGCTATGGGCGCGCTGGATTTCTCCTATATTGCCATGGGACACATCCACAAACCGGAGGTATTGATCGAGAACCGCATGGCATTTTCCGGATCGCCGGAGCCCCTCGACAAGACGGAGGCCGGCCAGCACGGCATGTTTATGGGCGAGATCAACGAGGTAACCCGCATGGTGACCTCCTTAAAGTTTGTTCCGCTGGCCAGGATTCAGTACATCTCCCTGGCGGTCAATGTGACGACGGCCACCACCAACACGGAGCTGGCCATGAAGATTACCCAGGAGATTCAGAACCGGGGACCGGAAAATATATTCCGATTCCGCATCCGGGGCATGCGTGATCCCGACATTTCCTTCGATTTGGACATGCTGTCCACACGGTTTAAGATAATGGAAATCATTGATGAGTCCGAGCCGCAGTACGATTTCTCGGCGCTGTTCGCAGAGCATCCCAGCGATATGATCGGCTTCTATATACAGGCCCTTCAGAAACCGGAGATGAGCCAGGTGGAAAAGAAGGCGCTGTATTACGGAATCAACGCGCTGCTGCGCACCACGGATGAAAGGAGCTGACCGAATGAAAATTCTGGATATCTATATTAACGGTTTTGGAAAATTTCACGGGCGGAACCTTTCCTTCGAAGACGGCTTAAACATCGTCTACGGCAAGAATGAAGCCGGTAAATCTACCATCCACACCTTTATCAGGGGCATGCTGTTCGGCATTGAGAAACAACGCGGGCGGGCCTCCAGAAACGATCTCTACTCCAAGTTTGAGCCCTGGGAAAACAGCGGCACCTACGAGGGGCAGCTGAGGCTGGAGCACAAGGACCACATTTACCGCATCGAACGGACATTTCAGAAGAATAAGAAGGAATTTAAGGTGGTAGACGAGACGGCGGGACGGGAGATCGAACCGACGAAGGCATTTCTCGACGACCTCTTAAGCGGTTTAAGCGAGACCGCATACAACAACACGGTCAGCATCGGCCAGTTAAAAAGCGCAACCGATGAGGGCATGGTGTCTGAACTTAAGAATTACATTGCCAATCTTAACACCACCGGCAATATCGCACTCAATATCACAAAGGCGACCTCATTTTTAAAGAGCCAGCACAAGGAGCTGGAATCTCAGATGGTTCCAGAGGCGGCCCGCACCTACACCTCTCTGCTCAGCGAGATCCGCAACACCGAGAAGGAGATCGCCTCGCCCGAATATGAGAATCAGATTCAGGCCTACCAGCGCATGCGCGTGGAGGTAAAGGATACGCTGGAAGTGAAGCAGAAAGAAAAAGAAGAGCTGATCCAGAAGGTGGCCAGAGGCAAACAGGTTCTGGCCAATAACCAGTTTACCGATCAGGATTCCATCACGGCCTACTCCATCAAGACACAGGGCACCTTTGACGAGTACACGGAGGCGAAGGAGGTCTGCGGCAAAAAGTCGAAGAAGATTCTTTCGGTGCTCTCTCTCGTCATCGCCACCCTGCTGCTGTGCGGCGCCGGCGCCGTCTATTATCTGGGCGGTGACAACTATGTGACTGCCGTTTATGGGATCGACTCCCTGGTCTGCATCGCGGCGGCGGTGGGCGCGGCCATTATCTTTTATCTGATTGGCCTCATCCTGTATCTGCGGCTGCGGCACAGGCAGAAGGACATGGAGTTGAGTGCCAAGGTCCTGCAGGAGATCTTCTCCAGGCATTTAGGCGACACTGCCATCTCCATGGACGCCATGCGGGCATTTCAGGCGAGAATGGCTGAATTTACGCGGCTCAGTTCCGCCATTGCCAAGTCGGAAACCGCCATTGAACAGAAGGCCGCCGAGATCACGGAGCTGCAGGGCAGGCAGGAGAACTGCGGGGAAGTCATTGAGAAACAGCAGAAGACCCAGTGGGAGTTAGAGAAGAAGCTGGAACATCTGTCCGCCTGCAAAACTCAGGCCGAGGGCCTGAAGCACATTCTGGCTGAAAATGACAGAATCCGCGAGGAACTGTCCGCCATTGACCTGGCTCTGGAGACTATGACGACGCTTTCCTCTTCGATCCGCGATTCCTTTGGCCTCTATTTAAATAAGACCGCCTCAGATCTGATCGCAGGAATCACGGGAGGGATCTATACCAGCTTAAGCGTGGATGAGAACCTGAATGTGTTCTTAAACACAAAAACCAAACTGGTTCCGTTAGAACAGGTCAGCAGCGGAACGATGGACCAGGTATATCTGGCCCTGAGGCTCGCAGCCGCCAGGCTGATTATTGGGGACCACGGGGAGATGCCCCTGATCTTCGATGACAGCTTTGTTCTCTATGATGACGACAGGTTAAAGACCGCGCTGAAATGGCTTGTGAAGGCCTGTGAAGGACAGATTATTATCTTTACGTGCCATCAGAGAGAGGCGCAGATGCTGACGGCGAATTTGATTCCTTATCATTTAGTTGAGATTTGATTTTAAGACATGAATATGCTGCAGGGCAGCCGGATTACCGGCTGCCCTGCGGCTTTTCTTTATGACTTTGCTATGTCCAGAGCGGTATCCAGCGCCGTCTTCTCCGGAATTCTTATTTGTATAGAAGGAAAATCTTTCTTAAGGAGGTCCGTCAGTTCAGGAGCTATGATTTTATTCTTTAACAGAACACTGCCCCAGAGCCAGAGCTCTACCGGCGCCTCTTTCTGGTATCTGTCTAAATCGGCTTTATAATAGACATCCTTTACCAGGGCAAACAGTTCATCCCGGCATTCCCGCAGTATTTTCAGGCCTGTCTCATCTCCCAGCTCATAAGCCTTCTCTGCCAGCGGGGCAAAGGAGGCGATCTGCGTCTTTTCCATTAACATGTCGTTGACAAAGGTATTGATCTCATCCAGCGTTTTCAGGCCGCTCTGCGCTTCAAAAAGTTCGTACAGAATGGGACAGCTGGTTCTGCCGTCGATGTGGTTGGCCGCCTCTTTTATGACCTTCATTCCCATATTATGACCGCTCCCCTCATCGCTCAGCACATGGCCCCAGCCGCCGCAGCGGGTGATCGCTCCTGACTCTCCCCTGGCATATGCGATCGAACCGGTGCCGCAGACCAGCACGATAGCCGGCCCCGTCGACACATGCAGAAATACCTCACAGTCGTTATATACCAGAATGCTTTCCGGCCGAAACCCCATTTCCAGGAAAGACCTGCGGCACTCTTCTTCCTGCCTTGGAGAATCGATTCCACTGGCCGCCACACAGATTTTTACGCAGTCCTCCGCCTTGATCTGTGCCTCCTCCAGAATCGGCAGAATAAAGCTCCGATACTTTGCATTGCACTTCTCATATCCGTCTGTATTCATGGTGCCTCCGGCTCCGTAGAATTCCCCCGCCCGGCCATCCACATACTCTATTTTCATGCGGGCAACGGTTCCGCCTATATCTAATCCGGCATAATATTTCATAGCTTCCTCCTAGATTACGCTTTTGTGTTTAAAACCCCGTAGAAATCAGGGAATTTAGGCTTATCACAATCTATATTTTTGCGTTCTGACCCGAATACGCTCATTACCTGAAACGCCGGGAGCGTCTCAAATATGCTGAGATACGGATTCTTATTACCTGACAGCTTAAGCACATGGCTGCCTTCTTCCCAGTCTAATACCGTAATAATAAAGTTTACACAGCCTTTTTCCCTGGTGTAGTGATCCAGTGCAGCCATCCGTTCCGCATTCTTTTCGCCGGCAGGAAGATAAAGATGACACATTCCCGGAGCAATCGTGTTATTGACTCCATGTAAGTATTCCTCAAATTCATAGGCCATCGCCGGTATATATAGGGTCTCCAGAAGCTTCAGCGCTCCTTCCTGTGCCGCGTAGTAGCCGGCGTCCTCCGACAGAATGGTAACGTGTGGGATTACAGCAAGTAAGTCGGCCTGATTCCGGCAGAAGTCTATACTCTTCTCTATATTTGAGGGCGCTGCGTCTATAGCCTGGTTCAATTCCTCCAGAAAACGTTCAGAAGCCTCCTGGTCTCCCAGGTTCCAGATTCTGCCCAGAGCCAGGCCCAGGAAATAGAGGGTTAAAACCGTGGAGGTCATTCCTTTCGTCTTCGGTCCCACCGTCTCCTCTCCGCAGGCGATAAACTGGTGAACATCACCTTCTTTTGCCACAGGGGACTGTTCATCGGCAGTTACCGTCAGAATACGAAAGCCGCGTGCCTTCCATTTCTTTACTGCATCTATGGTGGAGGTACTCTTCCCGGACTGAGAGACAGCAATCAGCAGCGTCTCTTCCGGATTTAAAAGTCTTAAAAGGCCGTCCAGACGGGTCGGCACCACCGCTGCCGCCTCCAGCCCCAGCATCTTCCCATAGAAATCTGCCGCAGCCATAGATGCGATATAGGAACTTCCGGAGCCGAGAATTACGATCCGTTTTACCGGCTGCTGCAGTTTTTCAACCGCTCCCTGAAAAAGTGACTCTCTGTCATCCGTTATTTTTCGCCATACTTCAGGCTGTTCTTTTATATATTCCAACATTCTTCTTGCCATATTGACTCTCCTGTTTTTTATTATTATAGTTCACGGTCCTCTTTAAAACGCCGAAAAGCGTTTGACTGTCTGTTATTCTAATGCTATGATTCTAGTATCATGATCCTGCAGAAGGGAGCTTTGCCGTGAACCAGTACATGCCGAAATATCTGAAAACCAAAAACCGTATGATGATTTTTGATTTGTTCCGCAATCAGAACATTATGAGCCGCGCGGAACTGGTCCGCATCACTGGAATCAGCTTTCCCACCGTCTTAAAGATAGTTGACAAGCTTCTGGAGCTGGGAATTCTCATCGAGCTGGAAGAGACGACTCAAAGCCCCGGCGCCGGACGGCGCGGCCATCTTCTTCGTTTTAATCCGCGGGCATACTACGCCATCGGACTCGAATTTGAAGGGCAGATCGTACATATGGGTCTGGTCGATATGCTGGGAACCTGCCAGTACTGCCGGTCAATCCATCTTCCGGTCCAGAACCACACGCTGGAGCTCTCCAAATTGACAAGAGAGATCAGCAAGCTGATGGCGCTGGCCGCGGGCGAGCAGATTCCCGTACTGGGAATCGGAATCGGCTTTCCCGCTATGGTGAATCCACAGACAAACAGCATTATTCATATGTCCTATATGAACATCGACCACGAAGTAACGTTTGCAGAAGCATTTCCGGAGTTTACGGATGCTCTCCCTGTTCCGTTTTTCCTGGATAACGATGTGAACTTCGCCTGTCTCGGCGAGGCATTTTTACGCCGCAGATGTCCGGAATATCAGAACCTTGTTTATTTTACTCTGGGTACCGGATGTGGTGTCAGCTATATGATGAATGGGGAACTGTGGTACGGCGCCACCCATAAGTCCGGAGAGATCGGCAACATGCCGGTCACCTCCTTCCAGATACCGGGGGCGGATGTCCCGAAGCCCAAACCATTTGAACAGCTGATCAATCTGGAGGCTATCTACCAGCGTTTTCAGATTAATTTGCAGCAGAATCCCGGATTTCCGGAGACTATGAGGGATGAAATTATCAATTATCTCTGCCCTTATCTGAGCTATACACTGACCAATCTGACATATTTGCTCGATATCCAGCACTGTGTCCTGACAGGGATCATTCCACTGGCGCTGGGAGACCCCCTGCTGCAGAGAATACAGGAGGCCATCCGCACCACCCTGGTGCACAATACCCTTCAGATTGAACCGTCGATCAGCCGCGACACCGGCATTATCGGCGCCGCAGTCACTGTCTTTAATAAACGCCTGGAGGTCCTTTTCGAGGAATAAAGCGGAATACTTCTATATCCGCTTATAGGCCTCCGCCAGAATAAACCATGTCACATGAGGAATCCATTGTTCCGCCCAACGCCAGTTGTCCTTTACACTGCCGCCGGGTTCACGGATAAATGCGATTCCTTCTTCATTGTCCTCCGCACTCGTAATACCATTGCAGATGCCGCCGGGGCAGTTCATGAAATCATACCTGTCGTTAAAGAAGTACTGGATGTTATTTCGTCCATACCCTTCCATCATACAGGAATCAAACGGGTTTAACCCCATAATCCAGTTGATCTGCTGATCAGCGAAGAGCTCCAGCGCATCTTTTAATTCCATATCCCGGGTTACAGCAAGGAGTGCTCTGGCCGCTGCCGAAAGCGAGGCTATTCTCGCATTTTCGCCCTGCCACCACGGCTCCACCGCAGTATGATGAGGGAAGAAAAACTGGATCCTTTCTATTCCCTTCTCGTCTTTATACAGAAATCTCGGATAACCAAACGGGTTGCTCACCGATGTGGACACAAAAAGCATGTGGCGCATAAGCATCTCTGCCATCTTTATCGCATCATTCGACTTTTCCTCGTCCATTTCGACGGCTGCATACTCAATCAGCGCCATAACAGGCAGTCCCTCATCGGCCGCATGGTAATACGGTTCGCCATCTTTCACAGTTAAATAAGCCTTCTGCCCCTCTTCCATCACCATCCGTTTATAGATTCGTTCCGCCATGGCTCCGGCTTCCATCAGATATTCGTACTCTTCACTCGCCCGAAAAAGTTCCGTCAAAGCCAAAAGAGAACAGTATTCATCAATCAGATTCCAGGCTCCGTCATTGGTATAGCGCTCATTGTTCTCATATAAGTAGTGCCATGCGTCCTTGGCCGCCAGCAGATACTCATCTCTTGTATAATCGGTGCCCGGATAGTAATGCCTTGAGGCCGCCGCAAGAGCGGCTATAGCCGTTCCGCCGCCGGAACGCAGACTGACCTCATAATTGGTGTCATTCACCACCTCTTCATCCGCTGTCGCCGCCTTCTCACTGAACTGGGAACTGGAGCCGTGATACTCAAAACCGATTTTACGGTTTCCCCGAACATGAGCCAGGGCATTGGCGCGGCTGATGGAACGGAAGAATCCACCGGAAGGCGCACGCAGACGCATCAGAAAATCGGCGCCAAAGCTCCCTTCGTCCAGCATTCTGCGCTTCAGCATGGTATACTGCTCATTTCCGGACTCTGCCAGTTCCTCGGCCGCCTTAAAGAAGGTATATGCACTGAATGACGCCTGCTGCGGATTATGTACGGTTCCATGGGATAAATGAGACAGATGGATGCCGTAATCCCCCGTAGCATCATACCAGCCGCCGTGGGCGTCCACCCGCCCCGCCCTCTCTCCGTCGAAGCTGAGACTGCGGTCTTCATGGAGCCACTCCCCGCTGGAACGCTGTGCCTTAAAGTAATAGCAGGCCGCATTGATCAGCCTCATTGTGATGAGTGACTGCCGGATTTCAAAACTCTCGCTTACCACCGTGCCGGATGACGTCTCCAGACAGATGCAAAAGACGCCCTCGCCCTTCCAATCCGAAAAATCCAGAGTCCAGTAGTAGCCGGTATTCCACTGCGCGACTTCCCCGCACTCCGCCGGAACGCCCACAAACACGGTCTCCCCGCCTTCCCGGCGCACACAGAAATGAACCGGCCGGTCTTCTCTCTTTCCCTGATATACCGCGGTCTTTCTGCCGCCGGCATCATACCCCAAATGATTAACAAGCACTTCCATATAATTGATCCTCCAAATTTAGTTCCGCCCGTGGCGGGATGTTTTTACTGATATGCTGGCAGATCAGCCTTTCACCGCCCCCGCCGTAAGACCTTTGATAACCTGTTCCTGGGATATTACATAAAGAATGAGCAGCGGCACGATTGTCACGATAATCGCTGCCATCATACTTCCATAATCAGTTCCGAACATATTGCTGACCATGGACAGAATCACGCAGACCGGCTGCTTGGAACGCTGTGACAAATAGACCATGGATGTCAGCAAGTCGTTATAGGACCAGATGAATACCATGATTCCGACTGTCGAAAACATCGGTTTGGACAGCGGCATGGTAATACGGGAAAAGACATAAATGGGTGTGGCGCCGTCCATAATGGCGGCCTCATCCAGTTCATCAGGCAGCGAACGCATAAATCCGGTCAGCAATGTAATGGAAAAGCAGAGATTTCCCGCAATCTGAGGGATAATGGCCGCCGCATGAGTTCCTCTGATCGGAAGCTTGCTGATCGTTACAAAGTTGGGAATCATGGTTGCAAAGGATGGAACCAGGAGGCAGGCAATGAGGACTGCATCCGCGTATCTCGTCCATTGAAAACGGAATCTTCCCAGCGCAAACGCCGCTAATCCGGCCACAAGCACCACTCCGACTACCACGGAACCGGAAATAATAAAGCTGTTCAGAAACGCTCTGGACATGCTTAAATCCGGATAACTCATGATCGTCTTGTAATTGGTGAACTGAATGGCGGAAGGCAGTGCCACGCCATTTTTTACGATTTCTTCTGACGTCTTAAAGGAGTTGACGAACACCCACAGCAGAGGGATAATTGTCGTCAGCGCCCAGGAAATCAAAATCACGTATTTTAAAACAGCTGCTGCCAGCTCTTTTCCGCGCCCTTTTCTGTCGTCATTCATTTTCCTCACCTCCCGAAAGCAGCTTTCTGAGTACGCTGGTCACCGCCACGCCAAGCACGATCATGACAATCGCAATGGAACTGGCATAGCCGCCGTTCCCGCGCGCAAACGCCTTCTGATACATATAGGTGCTGAGCAGCTGGCTGGAATCCAGTGGTCCTCCATTGGTGACCATGAAAATGATATCGAACACTTTAAAACAGCCGGAAATTACCAGAACAATCGATGAGGTGAGCACGCTTCTCAGCATGGGAATGGTTATGTAGGCGGCCTTCTGCAGGGGCCTTATTCCATCGAGCATAGCCGATTCATATATATCAGCTGGAATGTTGGCAATTCCCGTTAAGAATATGACGAAATAGAAGCCCACATACTGCCACACAACCGGAATCAGGGCTAAGTATATCGATGACTTCTCATTGATCCATACCTGTTTCTCTCCGCCAAACAAAACAACAAAATAGTTGAGCAGACCGTATTCATATTTATAAATAAGAGTAAACATAAGGCCGATCGCCGTAGCTGAAATAACGATAGGAAAAAAATAAATCGTGCGGAAGAACTTAAAACAGTGTCTGATTCCATCGACCATGATCGCCAGGATAAGGGCAAATCCGATCTGGAATATAAGTACTCCTGCCATCAGAATCACAGTGTTGCGAAGAGCCACCCGAATCACGGGATCAGCAATTAATTCCTTATAATTATCGAGTCCAATAAAGGTCTGTTCCGTGGAAAAATTATACCATGCGGTGAAGCTGTAAAAGATGGTTTTTCCCAGCGGATATATCATGAAACACAGCAGCAGCACCACGGCAGGAATCAAGAATACGATCGCTGTCCTTTGTCTTTTCGCCTTCATGAAGCATTTCCCCTCTCTTTTCTGTCAGGGCGGCAAAAGCTCTCACTTCTGCCGCCGCAATCCCTCTTTCCTGTTATCTGTTTACTGCTTCCTGAATTTTTCTTGCTTCTGCCAGGAGATCCAGGCTGCTCTTCTTGCCTTCTACCAGATACGGGGTGCCGTCGTCTGCGATTGCCATCCAGGCCTCGCGGCTTACCTGGGAATCGATTGCCGTATCGGTATAGGTTGCTTTGTTTAACATAAGAACCGCGCTCTTCATCAGCTCAGAGGCGCCCTCCGGTGCCTGGCACTCTACCGCTGAGCTTCCGCCTACTGCGATAAAACGCTGCATGATCTCCGGTGAAGTCAGGTATTTTAAGAGCTTTAAGGACTCTTCACTGCGTTCTGACGCTTCCCTGCTTAAAAACCATCCGGAGCCAAAGCCGGCAAGCGCACAGCTTTCTCCGCCCTTTCCTCCAGGAAGAGCCGGCATGGAAATCAGCCGCATATCCGGATTGTCTTCCAGGGCACTGACACACCAGGAGCCGTTAAACATCATGGCTGCCTTGCCCTCCTTAAACATCAGACGGATGTCGTCTTCTGAAATAGTCATGGTATCCTTCGGAAATGCTTCCTTCCGATACAGGTCAGCGATACAGTCGAGCGCCGGAGCCCAGCTGTCATCAAAGTAATTCTTATGGCCTTCCGCTCCAGCCTGGGCTAAAATAGCCAGCTCCAGAACGTAGGATGGTTTCGCCATAGAGGCTGCAAATGCCGGAATTCCATTCTGGGCAAATACCTCGACCGCTTTCATAATATTATCGTACGATGTCGGCTCTTCGAGGCTGTACTGGTCAAACAGCTTTTTATTATAGAAAAGTCCTTCATAATAGCCGAGATAGGGAAGGCTGTACTGCTTACCGTCGTATTTCTGGCCATCCAGCGCGGACTGCTTGAAATTCTTAGACCAGTCCTGGTCTGCTTCCATAGATGGTCCAATATCCACAAAGAGTCCGGAATCCACCAGGGGCTTTCCATCCGCCCCCGTATAGAACAGACATAGATCAGCGGGAGTTCGGGCAGCGATATCTGCCTGCATCTTTGTACGGAACACATCGTTCGCTCCCGCGGTAGGCGCAGACTCATCTACAATCTCAATGCCCGGGTTGGCCTGCATATATTCGTCGATCACTTCCGACCACACCGGAGCCCACTGATCGGATCCGGTAAAGAACGTGAATACACGGATCTTCTCTTTTGCGCCGGATTCTGCCTTCTTTCCGGACTCTGCCTTCTTTCCGGAGTCCTGGCCTGCATCGGCCTGTTTCGTGCTCTCATTTCCCCCCTGGTTTGCTGATGGTGACTGGCCACAGCCTGCAAGGGATGAGATCATCATTGCTGAGCCTGCGAGTAACGCTAACATCTTTTTTGTTTTTTTCATGATTCCTCTCCTTCTGATTCATATCATTTTATTTTTTAAGCAGTTTGACTGCTAAAAAGACAGACTCTTCTGTTTCCCTCTGCTCCAGACTGCAAAAAACAGAGTTGCCGCTCCTATGGTAATTGCTGAGCAGGCCATCATGGAACCAGCCCCCCACAGCTCGAAGGCCGCGCCTCCGATATATCCGAAAATCAGTTTGCTGAATACGGTACTCATGGTGGCGTTCAACACCTGGCCGCTGGCCCGTAAATCCGGCGGTACTCTTCTGTTAATGTAATTCAGCAGGCAGTATGTAATTCCAGTATAACTGAAGCCGTGAAGCAGATTCGTAACAATAATTAACACCGGGTCCGTCAGATAATAAAGAAGGGACCACCGAACGCAGGTCAGGACGCCTGCCAGAATCAAGAGCCTTGCGACTCCCATCTTTTTGACCAGACGGTGCATAAACATGAGGCACGGCGCCTCGGCTGCCGAACAGGCAAACATCATCCAGCCGACCAGCCTGCTGTTCCCCCCAATTTGAATAAAATGGAGTGAGTAAAAGCTGTAAAAAAAACTGTTGCCGAGTCCATAAATCAAATTGAACGCGATCAAAACCACGAGGGTGCGGTTGGATAATATCTCCCGAACCGAGGATTTCTTTTTTTCGTTTCGAAACCCTTTCACCGGAGGTATCGTCAGAGAAAAGAGCAGGCACAGCCCCATGGCCGCCGCTACGATCCAGAATATGGCCGAATACTCATCCCTTAAGAAGTAGCCAATCAAAACCACCGTCACCGCGTATCCAATGGTTCCTCCCATACGGATCCAGCCATAATCCCATTTGCTGTTCACTAGAGATTCCAGTGTGATATTGTCGTTAAGCGGTACAATCGGCACGAAGCACGCTCCAAAGACTGCCACAAGCAGTACCACCGGCCAGTAGCTTCTCGTGAGATAAAAGCCCAGGGCCGAAAGGATTGAGGCCAGATAGAGGAAACAGACCACCCGGTTCTTTACCCTGGCCCGGTCACTTAAGATTCCCCACAGAGTCTGTGCCGCCAGAAGTGCAACCGTAGAGATCGAGATGATACTCCCAATCTGCGTCGCAGTAAATCCGATCTGTGCCAGATACAGGTTTAGATACGTATTGTAGATGGCCTGCCCTGAAAAATACACCAGATATACGCAAAACAGCCCTGTCGGAAAACTTCCATCCTTACTTTCTCGTCCCATTGTGCAACCCCGATTTAATTTCTTAACTTTGTTTAGTTATTTTTGATGAACTCAGTATATCATAGCCTTTATCCAAAATCAAGTTGGTTATTATAGTCATTTTATATAATGTTTTGCTTACCATTTTGTTTATTATGCACATCAGCTAAGATCATTACTGATTATAATACAGTTTTTGCGAAAAGGAGGGCTGATGCCATTTATTCGTCAAGAGGTTCTCAATTACTAAATATAATTAAATATTTATCTGTAATATTGTAATTACATATTGACAATATAATTATTTACCCATACAATGGTGATAAACAACTGTGAAAAGGAGATTTCGCTATGATTAACTTTGACGAGGCGGTAATCCGGGAAAATTATCAATTCATTTATGCTCAGAGAGACCGGATTGAAGCCATTGCAGACCAGATCTGCGCAGATGAATTCGATCTGCTGTTCTTTACCTCTTCCGGAGGCTCCATGGCTATGATGCAGCCATTCCAGCATTATATTAACCATTACTCGCCGGTTCCGACTGACGGTATGCTTTCCGCTGACCTGGTTCTTACCGGCTGCAACCGTATTACCAGCCACTCGGTAGCATTTCTCACCTCCAAGTCCGGGGACACGCCGGATACACTGAAGGCGGCCCAGTTCCTAAAAGAACGAGGTGTCCGTCTGGTCTCCGTCATCGGAATCCCCGATTCACCTCTGGAGGCGATATCCGACTATTCCTTTATCTATAAGGACGGAAGGCCCCAGGAGCTGGTCTTTTATCTTTTAATCGGCAAAATACTTGAGATAAAAGGCTATTTTCCTGATTATAAAAGTTTTGCAGACGAACTGGGCAGTCTGGGCAGCGCTCTGGCTCAGGTCCGCATTCAGGCCGATGAAGCCTGTATCAGCTATGCGAAAAAGTACTGCCGGGAACCCTATAACATCTGGATTGGCTCCGGAGACTTATGGCCCACCGCGTACTCCTATTCCATGTGTGTTCTGGAGGAATCCCAGTGGATACGCACGAAATCCGTCAGTTCACCGGAATTCTTCCACGGTACCCTGGAGCTTTTGGAGGAAGATGTATGTGTAACCCTGCTCCTGACAGAAGGGGTGACAAGGCCTCTCGACGAAAAGGTAAAAGCATTTGCTCAAAAGCACACGAATAAACTGACCTGCTTTGACTGCCGTGATTATGCACTTGCGGGTATCAGCGATCGTTACCGCCCGCTTCTTTCCCCCGTGATCATGGCCGCGGTTCTGCAGCGAATCAGTAAGAATATTGAGGTAATCACAGACCATTCCCTGGACATCCGCCGTTATTACAGAAAGGGTGAGTACTCATGAGACTTTTGGGGCTCGGTGACAATGTCATCGACTACTATACAAATACCGGCGCCGTATATCCGGGCGGTAATGCTTTCAATGCTGCGGTTCACGCCTCCATACTCGGTGCAGAAGCCGCCTACATGGGCAATCTGGCCGATGACGCCATGTCTGAAGTCATCATCGATGCGCTGAACCATTTTCATGTGGACTTCTCAAGATGCAAAAAAGTCCCAGGGACCATCACCAAATGCTGCCGCTACCGCGTCACAGACGGGGAACGCACCTATCTGGGCATCACAGCCGGAGATCAATGGTCCGGACCGCTGCTGCTTCAGGAAGAGGATATGGAATACTTAAGATCATTTTCTCTGATTCACAGTTCCTGTAATGCAAAAATGGAAGAAGAGATGTCCCGGCTCAGCGGTCTTCCAGCCTTATTCACCTACGATTTTGGTGAAAAGGAAAAATACAGAACCGATTCCTATTACGATAAGATCTGCTGCGGGCTGGACCTGGCCCTGTTTTCATGCCCTCCAATGGAGGAATCGGAGATACGATCATTCTGTGAACCGCTCCACAAGAGAAACACAGGACTCGTCCTGATCACCATGGGAAGCTCTGGTCAGTGCGTATCTGACGGTACTTCTCTGGTATACGGAAAGGCGGAATATATTGATCCGGTTGATACAATGGGAGCCGGGGACTCCTTTCTCACCGCCTTCGTCATGGCTCTGTATGAACATGGCTGGACAAAAGGCCGTATTCCTGCCCCCGCCACGATCGGGCTGGCTCTGGAAAATGCCACCGCCTACTCCACTGCCAACTGCATGAAAAAGGGAAGCTTCGGTTATGTAACGTATGCCGGACACCCATTGTAAAAAATGGCTTTTCCTGTTATACTAGACGGAAAATGTAATGTTTTACAGGATCTGCGGGGTGAAAAATTGGACTATATTAAGATTAACAAATACAGCTCTGTTCCGCTTTACGAACAGATACGTCAATGCATCATAGAGGCGATACAGAAGGGAATCCTAAAGCCTGGCCAGAAGCTTCCTACGGAGGAAGGCATCTGCAAGGCCTGCGGAGTTTCCAGGCCCGTCGTGCGCCAGGCCTATAACGAACTGGTAAACAGCGGAAGAATTGAACGAAAACGTGGCTGCGGCTCCTTTGTGAAAGGTCCGGATAACCGCGGAATCTTTATGAATCAGCTTATGAGCTTCGATGAGGAGATGAAACTGATCGGTAAGGTTCCCTCCACCAGACTCCTGAGCATGGAAAAAATACAGTTTGATGAAGATCTGTATCAAAAATTGGAACTCGCGCCGTCTGATGTATGCCTGAGACTGGAAAGACTCCGCTATTCGGATGGTATCCCCTTTGTCTATACGGTCAATTACCTCTCTTTAAATCGTTTTCCAAAGCTGGACCGTTTCGACTTTTCGAACGCCTCCCTGTATCAGACTTTAAAGGCGCAGTACGATGTGCTGCCAGTCCATTCCAGACGGTCTATTACGGCCCGCAGCGCTTCGCCCCGGCTGGCTGACTCCCTGGAGGTTCCGGAAGGCACCGCGCTGCTGGTGATTGAAAATATCGTCTATGACCAGTATGACTGCCCCATAGAGCTGAGTATAGAATCAATCTCAGGGGAAACTCACCAGTTTAGTTTTGACGTGTTCCGCAATTCGTAATTGATCGGCAGGGATGGAGGCGGCCGAAAAGGACCTGAGAAATCGAGTGCCTGACAGCCGGATAACCTGACGTAAATAAAAAAACTGCTTTACTGGAATGTCCGTAATGGGATAACCCATGGCCTTTCTCAGAAAGCAGTTTTTTCATAAAAGTCAGATTTTTAGAGGACCTGAATCGAGAAGTCCTTCAGGAGTTCTCGATGAATGTCATCGGTACCCTTGTTTTTGTATCCTTCCGGCCTTAGAGATGCCCCGGCCGAAACCATGAGCCGAAACCCACAATTCTGTAAATTTACATTTTTATCCTCTTTCCGCTCTCCCCCTCCTCGCGCAAACCACCATTCCAATCACAATCCCAGCCACCGCCGGGCTGATCCATTCCAGATTCAGGCTGTGCAAAGGCAGTCTATTTAACACGCGTCCCAGAGGCGTTATACCGATTTGATACAGGGACATAGCGATGCTCGTCACTCCGGTCAGGGCAGTGGAGCAGACGTAAACCGGCTGCCACCGTTTCCCGTCACGGAAGAGAAATGAGAGGAGAATCAATACGATAGCCGCTGGGTAGATCGCATTTAACACCGGGACGGATATCTCCAGAATCCGGTTAAGCCCGGCATTGGCGATAATCAGGCTGACCGCGGCAAAGACAAAGGCCCATGCACGATATCCGATTTGCGGCAGAATCGTACAGAAATACCGGCTGCAGCAGCTGATCAGTCCGATACAGGTATTCAGGCAGGCGATAAAGAAAATAGCCGCCAGCATAATCAGCCCCGCCTTCCCAAACAGGAAACGTACCATCTGATTCAGAGTCTGCGCACCATTCTCAGAATAACCGAATGCGCCTCCCGTAACCGCGCCGATGTGAGCCAGCGCGGCGTACACCAAAAGCAGGATGCCTCCGGCAATCACTCCGGCCCTGATCGTTTCTTTTATGATGGCGCTCTCCGACTTCATCCCCAGAGCGCGGATATTGAGGGAGATAATAATTCCAAAATTCAGTGCCGCGATCGTATCCATCGTCAGATACCCTTCCAGAAATCCCTTTACAAACGGATGATTCTGATAAGCCTCAGACGTTCCGCCGTAACCGGACGCCGGCTTTAAGATGCAGCCAATGAACAGAATCGCAATCAGAGTCAGCAGACACGGGGTCAGCACTTTTCCCAGCCTGTCCGTCAGTTTATCGGGCTTTAAGGCCACCAGGAACGCGATGGTAAAGAACAGGCACGAATACAGCAGCTGGGCCGTCCCCGCAGGGATACGTCCGTCCAGGAATGGTATTACGGCCATCTCAAACGACGTACTGGCCGTTCGCGGGATCGCCAGGCACGGACCGATCGATAAATAGATCAGGAGCGTAAAGACAGCTGCAAATGCAGGATGGACCCGCCCCGCCAGGCTGGTAAGGCCGCCGGCCTTCGCCACCGCAATCACGCCGAGAATCGGAAAGCCAATGGCGGTCACGGCAAAGCCAACCATGGCAGTCCAGGTATTCGTCCCTGCCATAGCACCCAAAAAGGGCGGAAAAATAAGATTTCCCGCCCCAAAAAACATGGAGAATAATGTCAGTCCTACCAGACATAAGTTACGTTTTGACAGTCTATCCATCGATCTCCTACCTGTCACCCGCGCGGTAACGGTCAAGGAGACGGTTGATTCTCGACGTCGGATTCAGAAGCTCGCTTAAAGAAGCGTCGTGATTCAGATTATCGATAATCAGCGCAATATATTTGCTCATATCTACATTGATATAATACGGTCTGGACAGCAGATCCGGTGTCTGATATACCAGGTTCGTCGTCAGGATTCTGTCGATAGTTCCATTCTCGTAGTATTCATCAAACTTAGCAAGGCCATTGGTGAATAAACCGAAGGTCGAGCAGATGAAGACCTTTCTCGCCTTACGGCGTTTCAGCTCCTTCGCCACATCCTGCATGCTCTCGCCGGAAGATATCATATCGTCCACGATAATCACATCTTTTCCTTCCACGCTGCTTCCCAGGAACTCGTGAGCCACGATCGGATTGCGGCCACCCACAATCTGTGTATAGTCACGGCGCTTATAGAACATCCCCATATCAAGTCCCAGCACGTTGGCAAAGTATACAGCGCGGCCCATGCCGCCCTCATCCGGGCTGATCACCATCATATGGTCACTGTCGATCTGCAGTTCCTTCTCTTCTCTCAGAAGATACTTGATAAACTGGTAGATCGGCTGAACCGTCTCAAATCCCTTTAACGGAATCGCGTTCTGCACTCTCGGATCGTGAGCGTCAAAGGTGATGATATTCTCAACACCCATGTTGGTCAGTTCCTGAAGTGCCAGCGCGCAGTCGAGGGACTCTCTGCTGGATCTCTTGTGCTGTCTGCTCTCATATAAAAACGGCATGATCACATTAATACGGCGGGCTTTACCGGCCGCAGCCGCGATAATTCGCTTTAAATCCTGGAAATGGTCATCAGGGGACATGTGGTTCGTCATCCCGCAAAGGGAATAGGTCAGGCTGTAATTGCATACATCCACCATGATGTATAAATCGTCTCCACGAACTGACTCAGAAAGCGTTCCCTTCGCCTCTCCTGTACCGAAACGCGGTGTGCTGGCCCCAATGATATAGGACTCTCTCTGATATCCGGAAAATGCAATCGTAGACTTGTGCTCGCTCTCCCGCTCCCGTCTCCAGTCCACCAGATAATCGTTCACTTTGGCTCCCAGCTCCGTACAGCTCTTAAGCGGAATTAATCCCAGCGGGCCCACCGGAATCGTCTCAATCGTCTTCTCTTCGTATAACATTTCTTCTCCTCCAACGTATCCATTTGTCTTACAACGGTTCTTTTATATCATTATGCGCCGAAATAGTCAAGTTAATCAGCGCGTTTTGCTTTCTTTCGCAGGCGAATATCGTCGCCGTAGAGCGGAATAATGGTATATTTGCTGATCAGGCGGGAGGTCACACGCTCCGTGTAGCGGTCCCTCAGCTCATTCAGCGGATGATTCGTGGAAATAATCGTAGACTTCGATGAATTCAGCCGCTCATTGATGCAGTAAAACAGCTGCGACGAGGTGAAGCTGTTGTTCAGCTCCGTCCCCAGGTCATCGATGATGAGCAGATCGCAGTCCAGAATGTACTGGTACATGCCCTTCATCTCTTCCTCCGCCTGATACTCAAAGCGGTTCTTCGAAAATACCTCGAACAGATCATTGGCCGACAAGTAGATGACCGAGTAGTACCGGTCGATCAGCTCTCTGGCGATACAGTTGGTCAAAAATGTCTTTCCAACCCCCGTAGGACCAGTAAATAACATATTCCCATGCTCTGTCGTAAAACTGTCCACAAACCGGTGGCATGTATCGACCACCTGCTTCATATACTGTCTCACCGTTCTTCCCAGGACGGGAAGCACCGACGAATCATCAAAATATTCAAAAGAAAAGGTAGAAAAATTCTCAAGCGTTACAATCTCTTCAATGTTGGACTGGGCGTATAAGTATTTCATCTCGGCCTGCCGGAAGCAGTGGCATTTCCTGCCCTCCGAGTAGCCTGTATCCATGCAGTCCGTGCACTTATAATGCATCTCCATATAGTCAGGCGGAAATCCGTAGGCACGAAGCAGGACACCCTTCTGCTCCCTCAAATCCGCTATTTCCGCCCTCAGTTCCTTTAATGCCCCCTGGTCGCCGTCCAGCAGCCTCCTGGCGCTCTTTACCGCGCAGGAGCTTATGGAGTCGTCCAGTTCTTTTATGGCTGGTATCTTATTATATACTTCTGCTATTCTGGATTCCTGTTCATGGCGGTTTAGCAGCTGCTGCTGCTGATAGGTACGCATGATGGCATCAAACTGAGAATTGCTGAGCGACATGGCTCCCTCCTTACTTTTCTGTTAACTGCTGCAGCACCAGTGCATCGTAGTCGATCTCTCTCTGGGGAAAGTTCTGAAACTGGTTGGTGCTTCTTCCGCGGCCATTGCCGCCTCCCCTGTAATCCTGGGAGCCGCTTCCGTTACTGCTTCCCTTTCCCTTCGCGCGCTCCGCATGTTGTTCATCCAGCCGCCGGATATCCTCCAGAGAGCGCACACCGGCCTTTTTCCAGCCCGAAAGGATCTTGTCCGCATATTTGAAGCTGGGCGAGTGTGTGGCCGCCAGAGTGCGGTTACAGGCCTCCAGAACGAGTTCCCTGGTAAATCCGTAGGTCTTGAACCAGCGGTCAATCATCTCACGCTCTGAATCGCCCGGCTTTCTGTCGTTCAAACCGAACGCCTTCATCACCGCGAAGGAGTCCCTGGTAAATGACGACGCGTACGCCTTGGCGTCCTCCACGGTCTTAAGCCCGGACTCGTGCCAGTTGATCGCCACCGTCTCGATATAGCGGATACTGGTGTGCCCGCCCTGTACACAGTACTCCACCACGTATTCCAGGAGCTCGGCAGTCATGTGCAGACCGTCATAGAGATAGGCAAACACCTCACACTCCCGCTGGGTAAAGACTTTATTCATATATTTCTGGGCGATATAGAGAAGCTGGGAAAAATCCTCATCTCCCGCCAGGCCGCTGATCTGTTCCGGAGAATAGACAGGCCGCGGCTCCGCCTTTTTGACCTGAGCCGGTTCCGGTGCTTTCGGAGCCATCGGTCCCTTCTCCGGCGTATCCGCTTCCACACACGTAACGGTGCCGGCTGCATTCCCTTTTACCGGGCCGTCCACATACCCGTAAGAAGAATTCACGCCTGCATACGCCTCCGTAAACACTCCGTTTAAGGCAGACGCCCCATTTTCCGCAATCACGCCCCCGGCACAGGCCATCTCGCCAGCAGCCGGACACTTATCCACAGACAGGCCATCGGCAGAAACTTTATCCACAGATTCCTCCAGGACCCCTGCCTTTTTCCAGTAAGCAAGCGCACGTGCCACATCCGATTCCGTGTGGTTGACCGCATCCGCAATCATAGAGACCGTCACCGCTTCGCCCTCATGGCGGAGCAGGAAAAGATACTCCTTGATATACTCTCCATTGGCCGAAGCCATATATGTATCAATAAACTCGTTGGGAACCAACGTCGCATTCACTCTAAAACTGCTTTTAAAATCCACCGCCATAACCTCACTTTTCGTCCTGCACTGCGCTTTTGAACTGTCTCACCAAGTGCTCATAGTATACCATTCCCACTAAGCTCGTGGGATACCTCACTAAGTGGTCAGGTATGACTCGCACTAAGTTCGTGGACTACCTCACTAAGTGCTCATAGTATACCATAAGTCAGTTTAAAAAGAAATAGGGGGAGTTATCCACCAAAGTAATTGTGGATAATGTGGATAATGTGGAAAGCAAGTATACATAATCTTAAAAATTATGGAGAATTATGTCGAATCCCTGATAAATTCGTTCTTTCTAAAATTGTGAGTCAATAATTTATGTTAATTAAAAAATCCACATAGCTTCTTTACATAAAATGTTGAAAACTATGTGGATAATGTGGATAACTACTTCCCTAACAGCTTTTCTCCCACTTTTACAATGTCTCCGGCCCCCATAGTTATCAACAAATCACCGTGTATACAGTTTTCCAAAATAAATGTTTCTATTTCGTCAAAGGACGGAATATAATGGGCTTTTACCCCTTTTGCCTCGATTCTGTCGACAATATCTTTGGAACTGATGCCTAAATTGTCGGTTTCGCGGGCCGCGTAGATGTCTGCGAGGATTACTTCGTCAGCCATGGACAGGGCCTCTGCAAATTCGTCAAGAAACGCCCTGGTACGCGTGTAGGTGTGGGGCTGGAATACGACCCACAGCTTCTGGTGCGGATAATTAAGCGCAGTCGCCAGGGATGCGCTGATTTCCTGCGGATGATGGGCGTAATCATCGATAATAGTGACGCCTCCCAGCTCTCCCTTCTTCTCAAAACGGCGGTTTGTTCCTGTGAAATTCCATAGTCCCTTCCTGATCATCTCCAGAGATATCCCCAGTTCCGTACACACAGCCACGGCGGCCAGGGAGTTATACACATTATGCTCACCGGGAACACCCAAGGCCACGGTATCCACAATTTCCCCGTCCACACTCAGATCAAAGACCGGCCTCGCCAGTTCGTCGAAACGAATATGCTCTGCGCGGTACTTACTGCCCTCTTCTTTTCCAAATGTAATGACACGGCAGGATAACCCCTCCGTAATCTTTCTATAATCCGTTATATCGCTGTTGATGACCAGAATGCCGTCCTCCGGAAGCTTCTCGGCAAACAGGCGGAAGGAATGGCGGATATCGTCCAAATCCTTGAAGAAATCGAGATGGTCTGCCTCCACGTTTAAAATCACCTCGATGGTCGGGAAAAAGGACAGGAAGCTGTTGGTATATTCGCAGGCTTCCGTCACGAAAAGCTCCGGTCCGCCCACCCGGATGTTGCCTCCAATGGAATTTAAGATGCCGCCTACGGAGATCGTGGGATCCGCATCAGCAGCCAGAAGAATCTCTGTGATCATGGATGTGGTCGTAGTCTTCCCGTGAGTTCCGGAAACAGCAACCGCATTCTCGTAATTTTTCATCATCTGACCCAGCAGCTCCGCGCGGCTCAGCATGGGAAGTCCTTTATCTCTGGCTGCGGCAAATTCCGGATTGTCTGGATGAACAGCCGCCGTGTAGACGACTACGTCGATCCCGTCAACAATATTATCCGCTCTCTGTCCACAAGCAATTCTGGCGCCCTTTGCAGCTAAATGATCCGTAAGCTCCGATTCATGAGAGTCGGACCCCGAAACAGTAAATCCCTCATCAATCAGTATTTCGGCCAGACCGCTCATGCTGATGCCGCCAATCCCTATAAAATGTATATTCTCCGGTTTATGAAAATCAATCTGATACATCGTTTCTTCCATCCTTACTATGTTTTTAATTTTATTCCACTTACTTTTACTGCTTTTCTGTGGTAAAGTCAACTCTTTCTTCTTATTATATCGAAAAAGCGGCAGAAAAGCTACGTTTTCGGGGGATAAACGAAAAAATACCCGCAGTTTCTGTTGTCTGCGGGTATTTTTAAGAATATATTCAGGTTATGTACTGTCCTACTTTTTCGTTTCCTCTCCGTAATTCCCATAGTACTTGCCATAATACTTACCGTAGTAGTTTCCATAGTAGGAATCGCGGTCTAAGTCCACCTTGTTTAAGACAACACCGAGAATGCGGCATTCGCCCTTTTCCAGCTGTTCCTTTACGTGCTGAACCATCTTATAGCTGATTGCGCCGCTCTCTACGACGATAATGGTACCGTCCACGTGTCTGGCGATCAGAGCCGCGTCAATAACGCTGCCCAGCGGCGGAGCATCGATGATTACGTAGTCGTACTCCTCCCGCGCCATCCCGATCAGATCTGCAAATAAATCGCCGCTTAAAAGCTCTGTCGGATTCGGTGAAACCGGACCGGCAAAGATCATATCCATGTTGTTAATATCCGTGTTGCAGATTACATCGTCAATGGTCTTCTGTCCAGATAAATAATGGGTCAGGCCGAACTTATTGCCCTCCGCCTTATAACGGCCCACAAGCACGGATTTACGAATGTCAGCGTCGATAAACAGGACGCGGTTGTCCGCTTCCGCGAAAGAAACCGCCAGCTGGAACGAAAGAGATGATTTTCCTTCGTTGGGTGTGGAGCTGGTCAGCGTGATAACTCTAGTGTCATGACCGGAGAACAGGATGTTGGTACGCAGCGTTTTAAACGCCTCGTTTGCCCTGAAATCCAGCTTATCGTGTTTACGCAATAAAACCTTCTGCATCCTGTTTACCTCCCGCTCTTCTTCCGTTTGGATTTCTTCTTTTTCGCGCCTGTCTCACCCTCAAATACCGGGATCGTAGCCAGTGTATTGAGTCCTAAGTACTTCTCTACATCCTCAGGCGTCTTAATCGCATCATTCATCACAAACAGCACGAGTATAATCGCGCCTGCCAGGAACACGCCTGCCAGACCACCGATCATGGTATTCTTCGTAATGCTTGGTTTTGTCTTCTGTGTTGGCAGATACGCCTCCTCTACAATGTTCGGCGGCGCGGAATCCATAATTTCAGCCATACGGGCAGATGCTACCGATGCAAACTCATCGGCAATGGATTTGGCCATGTAGGGATCTGTGTCCTCCACCGAGATAGTGAGGATACGGGTATCGGTAGGGTTATCCACCTTAATTTTTTTCACTAACTGCTCATGGCTTAAATTTAAGTCCAGGTTGGTAATAACCTGCCCCGTAACGGGCCGGCTGGTCACCAGGACCTTGTAATCCTTAGTCAGCTGGGTTCCCAGCTGTAAATCCGTGAGGGATGTCAGCGTAGTCGTCTTATTCACGATATAGAGCATCGTAGAGGACGTATAGACGGGCTTCATTACCATCGCGGTAAAAAGTCCGAAACCGACGGCACCCACAATGCCGGTCAGAAGGATAATCCACAGTTTCCGTTTGATTACGTAAAATAGTTCCTTCAAATCAATTTCAATCTCGTCATCCTGATTGGTTCCCATAATTTTCTCCTAAATCAAAATAATTTATCCTCCAGTACCGCCATCGGATTTCCGCATAAAATCCCTTCAGCAACAGGCCCCGGACAGTTATCATGAATCCACGCCGCTGCCTTTTTTATCTGCGGTTTTCGATAATGAGTGCCGTGGGAATCTGTTCCCAGAAAATGGATCCGCCCCGACTTGCAGAGCTTTCGAACCACCGCGCTGGCAGAATCAAACACTCCGCCAAACAGGCTGGCTCCATTTACCTGAAGGCAAATGCCCAGATCCCTTAATTCATCGAGCCGGTCCGTCTGCTTATACAGGCAGCGGTAACGCTCCATGTGAGCCAGGATCGGCGTATAGCCGCCGGATGCCAGCCTTCGCAGTCCCTTGTACAGCTCTTCATAACGAACGGACGGTAAAAACTCCACCAGAATGTAATGCCCGCCCGCCATAGTCCAAGCGCGGCCTTCGTCAAGGCACTCCAGAAGGCTTTCGGAATACATCAGCTCATTACCGAGATGCAGCCTCATTTCGGCCCCGTACGGGGTCTCCTTTAAGCGCACTTTCAGCTGTTCGAAGCCCTCCTGCAGTTTAGAGGCGTATCCGGCCTCGCAGTCTGCAGAAAAATGGGAGGTGCATATGATATGGCGCACGCCCTCCTCATATTCCAGCTTCATGGCCTCCAGGCTCTCTTCCATCGTCTGTGACCCATCGTCCACTCCGGGAATTAAATGGCAGTGAATGTCGTATAAATCCATCCTTCTTACCGTTCCCTTTCTCTTTGTGTGATCATTAATGGTTGCTTAGTGTTTTATTTGTTGTCTTGTTATTTACTGTCTTTACTATTTGTTGACTTTGTCATTTGCTGTCTTTCCAGGTATGGACCGCGACCAGGACAATGACTCCGAGAAGGACTCCTATCACTCCCGTAATCATTCCGGTTCTGCACAACCCGTTACCGTATATTTTGAAAAACAGTTCCATGTAATCCGGGGTCACCTTGGGCAGGTTCTGACCGATTATGACCATGCCGGCACCAAAGGCCGCCGCAGTTATCAGTCCGCCGCCCATAAGGCCTTTCCCGCCCAGTATAACACCACGGTGTTTATAATGGTTCAGGCCGATGATAAGGGCCTGTGAAAGAATGGCAAGCAGCAGTGAAAGCGGCAGTGCTATTTTTGCAAAAGCAAAAAATTCCGTTTTCATATCTATCCACCATGCTGCAAATGGCCATTTAAGCAGAGAGGAGTACTTCTGATCCAGACGATTCATCAATTCATCCAGCCCAGTCTGGGCCTGCTCCGTCATTGTAACCGATCTGCCTTCCAGGTATGATCTGATATCTGCCTCCAGCTGGTCTGTCAGCACGGAAGTATCCGCCTGATAGGCGCCCTGGCTCAGATCACTCTCCACCTGCTGCCTTGCTGCCAGTACAACGCGCTCATACGTAATCGCGCCATCCATAACGTTATCCGGGATGTCCAGAAGTGCAAACGAGATAGAAGTATCACGCCGCAGTTCCTCAAAGATCGTGCGGTAATATCCCGTATCCGCAAGTTTATTCAAAACAGCACTGTCCTGAAACGCCCCGATCCAGACGCTTACTGCCGAAAAGCAAACGGCGGACAGCACACCTATTTCCGCTGCCAATATAAATCTAAAAAATTTCCTCAGCTTTCTGTTATGATGGTGTACAAAAAGCTTTTTTAAGAATGAAATGACTGTAATAATCGCTATGACCACAGCCAATATGATAATGATGTACCATAGTATTTGATAAGGAATATGGATGCGCGCCATCAAGGCGTCAGTATCCTTTGATAAATACTCGTAAGACTGAGGCGGCGCCTTGTCCACAAGCTCCAGAATCGAGATTACCTCCGGGGTTGGCGGAATTACCTCCTGCGGCTCCTCAGAGCCTGAACCGTCCGGATTATCCGTTCCGTCCCCACCATTCTGCCCATCACCGACAGTTTCTCCGGATGGTTCTCCGCTTTCCGTACTCTCTCCCGGCTGATTTCCAGCCTCTGCATTTCCGTCTGTTGCCTGACCATCCGGATTCTTACTTCCGTTATTTCCTGTTTCTCCGCCCTTCGGACTTTCGGCCGGTGCCGTCTCTGGAGGCGCGGTCTGCCCGATCTGCTCTAAATATCCGCTGTCGACACCAGTCTGTACATTGGAATATATCTCAGATATCACGGACTGTGCCTGCTCCGCTGTCAGATCCACATCATCCTGCTGCAAATAACTTATGGCAGAATTTATATATTCCTGACGAACTTTGTAGATAACACCGTCCTGCTCGAACTGGCCGTTGATAACAGAAACGATCGACTGCTCATTGCCGTTGATACTTCCGGCATAGGCAGGCGTACAGAAAAACATGACCATTAGAAATGTAGGGAACAGCAGTGATAACAGGCTGCAGCGCTTTGCAGTCCTTGTTCTATTTTTCATAATTTGCTCCACATTAGTTTTGTTGCCTGGGTTGAAAAATGGTTGTTTATATTATTTTGTAAGGTACACTGAAAAATAGGGCGGTTCCTTTGGGAGCCACCCTATAAATGGTTGGAAATTGATTATTTTAAAGAAATATGATAAGTAACAGCTACGCCATTTACCGTCACGGTAATTGTAGCTTTTGATGCTGCTTTATAGTTCTCTGGGGTTACGTATTTATTTGCTAATTCTTCAATCTTGTCTTCGTCTAACATATCTACCGGATAGGTATTAGTAGGTAATTTCACACCATCAATCTTTACTGTCGCATTACCTTCAGCCTCAGATACAACTGTGCTAACTACCTCAGTTACCGCAGAAACTACAGCCTTTTTATCTTCACTGTCCGGAGTTAAAACTAAATCTTTAGCAGCTTTTACTGAAACCTCAACCTTTACTGCATTCTCTCCATCTTCTACAGCTGGCTCTACTTTAGCATCAACTACTCCGCCGGAACTCTCTTTAATTGTATCTGCTACATCAGCAACTTTATCAACAGCATCTTTTGCATCATCAACCGGAGTGGTTGTACTTCCACCGCCGCCATTAGAGCTGCTTCCGCCACCGCCACCATTCAGTGACTGGTTACCATTTCCGCCAAATGTAGCTGATGCTGGTACGCTAGGCTGTCCATTAGTAGTTCCATAAAGGCCAAAGTTATAAGTCGTATTACCGATCTTCATATCACCGATAAATAAGTCACCGCTTGTCCCCATGTAGTAAACCTGATTGTCAACCTTGATCAGGCCAACCTGCATAACGCCATTGTATGCCAGGAAATACCATTTTCCGTCAGCATCCTGGAACCAGCCCTTCTGCATAATTCCGTTGTTGTCGAAATGATACCATCTTCCATCCGCGTCTCTAAACCATGTTCCTGTCTGGAATGTACCATTATCATTCTGGTATCTCCAGTTGCTTCCCTCCTGTAACCATGCAGCAGACGCTGTCATGACTGAACCTACGGAGAGAGCTGTTGCTAATGCCATAACAGCAAGCTTCTTCATTCTCATAATTGCATTCTCCTTTCAAAATCCTTTTCCTAAAATTATTTTTCCGGAATATGTAACCCGTTGAGACTATATTAACTCACCTTTCCATATTTTGCAAGCTTTTTTGGCCTAAAACATGTCTATACAATCTGTTTTCAACGTATTTTACGAACAATATTATTGGATTGTATTTATAAAAAGACAGGATCACTAACTTTTAGCGATCCTGCTGTTTTACACCAATATTATAGATAATTACCTTGTCTATTAATTTATTATAGCTCATAGACATTTAGTTTTGCACTAGCATTTATTTTTTCAGGTTTATTAAATCTTGTATAAACTGATAATATGGAACCTATATTATATAAAAAACCATCATCTACACAAATATGGTGATTAGAAGGAGCAAAATATATGTCACTTATTTCTCTTCTATTATATAGTTCTATTTGTTTTGTAGTCTGTTGCCTCTTTACATTGGTATTACTCGTTTATTGCATGATCCGCGTTTCGACAGCTTATGACAAACTATCTGATGATGAGCAACAAATCAAATTTTTACAGAACCAAAACACTTTGTGATGGTATATCTGCAAATCCTATAGATTCCTGTTAGCAGACAGAAACAACTACAGCCAATCACTGTTCCGATACTATTCATAAGAATATCATCTACCTGAAAATATCCCCTTTGGGTGATCAGTTGAGTCGTTTCGATCATTAGGCTGCAGAAGGCCCCGACCATAAGGCTAAGTACTAAATTGCGCATAGGCCTAAAAAGAGTAGCTGGCAAAAAACCAAAAGGAATAAATAAGAGTACATTTTCTATAACATATGCATTATTTCTGGAACCGCCTAATGTTTCAAATAAGGTAAGGCTGATCGCTGTCCGTGAGCCTGGTTCGCGCTCGAATAAAGTGATATGGACTAATGCTAATAGATAGATTAGAAATATAAATTTATAGAAATAATGGGAGCTCTTATTCCTTTTAAATAAGATAATTTTTGTAATAAAAAACACTATTAAGCCCAGTAGTATAGCATATGGAAGATATTCCAGTTCTTTTCCAATGTCCTTTATTATATAGTTCCACATAGTTTTATCAAGTAAATCTATCATGTTGGTTACCTTTCAAGAACTAGTACACATGTTTTATTAAATAGCTAACAAATTTCTTATGCCTACTTTTATATTGGGTTATAATATTGGTACTTAATATTTGTTGCAAAATGATATTGTATCGAAATATTTTTATCTTTGTTATTATAAACCAAGAAAGTATTTCAAATTATTTGTCTACATATTTTATCAACTACTATAACATAAATATATATTCTTTACATTAATTATATTCTAAATTATTAATGTTAAAGTTTTTAACTTTTACATATGATGTTATTTAAAAATGCTTTATTAACTAAATGGACCACATTAATTTTTGTAATAAAATTTCCTTGTCATATTTGATTGTTAAGTTTTATCCAATAATTATACTTACTAAAACCTATTACAACCACTCTTCACCCATACTATCTTCTGGTAAATTAATAAAATTTCTTCCATTATAGTTTAATAACACTTCCCTCTTTCTTTTTAATGATACTTCAGTATAAATTTGTGTTGTAACAATACTGCTATGTCCCAAAATCTCTTGAACCGCTCTTATATCAGCTCCGTTGTTTAGTAATTGGGTTGCAAAACTATGTCTTAAATAATGAGGGGTTGCATCAGAATTTATATGTGCCAATTCCCGGTACTTATAAAAGAGATTTTCTATGCTGTAGATGCTTAATCGTTTTCCGTATTTATTAACAAACAGTGCATCGTCCTGAATATTAAATTCTTTTCTCGTTCTGATCCATTTCTGAAGTTTCTGATTTACTGCTATTGAGGATATAAAAAGTAATCGTTCTTTGTTTCCCTTACCATGAATTAAAAATGATGCCTCAACAGAATCGTAATCCCCTATATTTAGCGCTGCAACCTCTCCAATTCTCAAGCCTAAACAAAACAACACTTCAATTATACACATATCTCTCAAATAGAGTCTCCGATAGAAATCACTTGGAGCTGACCAATATTCTCTTGATACAGTAGAAATCAATTGATTTATCTCCGCTTTTGATAAAGTACGTGGCAGGGACTTTGGCAGCTGAAACTTTCTAGAGGAGAACTTCATAAATATCTCGTTGATTCCTTTTTCTGTATTTATGTAGTAAAAAAACTGTTTAATGGAGACATACTTTCTGCGAATAGATCGCGGAGATAATTTCTTATCTTTTTGCAAATAAAGAAAATAATCTGAGATTGACTGTGTATTTAATGAATCATATCTATTTTCATTTAACCAAGTAAGCAAACATACCAGATCACTTTTATAAGCATGAAGAGTTTTCTCTGATAGGTTTCTTTCAAGTGATAATGAATTTATAAAATCTATAAGATATGTTTTTTGTTGTTCGTATATGTATTTCATCGTTTGGTACCCCCTCATTATTGAACATACTACATATTTTCAATCTAATTGTTGAAGTTTTAATGGCTTTCTACATTTACTCCTGGTCCTCTACAATTTGCTAGCATACCTCTCCCTTCTAAAAATAATGCAAATATAAATAGCTATGTTTTGTACACCTAGATTATTGCATAAATAAATAGGACGATAAAGTGTCTGATTCAAATAATAACAATTATTTGGAGATAGAAGATTTTTGGTAGATATTAGTATTACTTTCATTATCTGATTATTTTCTTAATAATTAAAGAAATATCTGCCCCTATGATACAAGTGGTTTCCTACATAATCGAATGGCAAAAAACATATATGACCGCCTACTCGCTTAGAAAATATAAAAATAAATGAAACCAATCTTGAGGAAACAAAATATTACAGGCGAAACATATATCTCGGTTGCCAATAAAGACTATATTTACCTTTTATGATGCCCCACTTCATTTAAAAAGAGTTTGTTGTGGATAACATTTCTGAAAAAATGAGCAGATTAATAACTAAAAACTCCCCAGGATTAATGACAGCGAGAAATACCTGGTAAAAAAGAACAGGGTTTGACCGCAACGTTGGACATTAAAACAATGTTCAATATTGCGGGTTTTGTTGTTATTACGCCATCAACCAATATCTACCCTGCGAAATCAGTGATGGAGAATTACTGCATTGCACTTCAATTCGCGAAGGTTAGAGGAGAACTTGAGCAACAAGAGTACAGTCGCCTCACCGAGGAACTTCGATCCATTCTAGCTTAGATTGAGAAGATTATGGATGACAAGGAAAGACTGCAGTGGTTCGCAAGTAAGTGTGCAAAACAAGAAGGAGGTGTTCTTTGTTGGAAGAGGGATTGATCACGCCGTATGCCTAGAAGGAAGCTTGAAGCTAAAAGAAATCAGTTACATCCATTCTGAGGCATACGTCGCTGGAGAATTGAAACATGGCACGATTAGTTTGACTGAAGATGGGACTCTTGTTATTGGAGTTCTTACACTAAGGTTAACTGTATGAGAAAACAGTGAGCAATATGGTAGAGCAAAAGCCGTGGAGCGAATTTGTGTGCAGTAACTTTATATGGAAATTAAGAGATTGAAGAAACAGCTGATTTTGTTACTTATGTACTGAAAGTGGAGGAGAAATTTATGGCTTCACTGGCTGCAATACCATTACAGTTGTTGGGATATTACGTGAGCGTTGTATTGGAACTTGATGTTGATAAGCCGAGAAATTTGGCAAAAAGCGTTACGGTGGAATAGGTTCATATATGTCAATTTAAGCGTTAAATTTGGAGGTTAAAAAATGTCATTGTATGAGAAATTAATTCATGGTAAAGAAAAACTTGCGTTGGTTGGGTTAGGTTACGTTGGTATGCCAATAGCTGTTGCTTTCGCAAAAAAAGGCTTAGATGTTGTTGGGTTTGATCTCAATGAAGCAAAAATAAATCTATATAGAGAAGGTATTGATCCTACAAAAGAAGTTGGCGATGAAATTATTAAAAGTACAACAGTTTGTTTCACTGCTGATGAGAAATTATTACAATCTGCAAAATTTTTGATTATTGCAGTTCCAACTCCAGTAAATACTGATCATACACCGGATTTAACCCCTATTATTGGTGCATCTGAAATTGTTGGTCGTAACCTTACCAAGGGCACTATCGTGGTTTATGAATCTACTGTTTATCCGGGGTGTACTGAGGATGTATGTATTCCTATTCTTGAGAAAGAATCAGGATTAAAGTGTGGTGTGGACTTTAAAATTGGGTATAGCCCAGAGCGTATCAATCCAGGTGATAAAGTACATCGTTTAGAGAATATTCATAAAATTGTATCTGGTTGCGATGCAGAGTCTCTTGAAGAGATTAAAAATGTATACGATATCGTAATTGAGGTTGGAACACATCCGGTTTCCAATATGAGAACAGCTGAAGCTGTTAAAGTTGTAGAAAATAGTCAACGTGATATTAATATAGCGTTTATGAATGAGCTTGCTATGGTGTTTGATCGGATGGATATTGACACCAATGAAGTTGTAGAGGGTATGAATACTAAGTGGAATGCCCTTGGTTTCCGACCAGGTTTAGTTGGTGGTCATTGTATAGGAGTTGACCCATATTATTTCACATATCAAGCAGAAAAACTTGGATATCATAGTCAGATTATTCTGAATGGACGTATTATTAATGACAGTATGGGAAAATATGTTGCTGATAGTGCAGTAAAACAGATGATTGTAGCTGGACAGGCACCTAAAAAATCAAAAGTAGTTATTCTGGGCCTTACATTTAAAGAGAACTGCCCGGATACTAGAAATAGTAAAGTTAACGATATTATCAAGCAGCTGAATACATATGGTATTAAACCGGTAGTTGTTGATCCTTGGACAAGTGAAAGAGATGCGATGCATGAGTATGGTGTTACTCTAACTAAGTTGGAAGATGCAAAAGATGCAGACTGCGTGATTGTTGCTGTTGCACATGATAAGTTTAAGGCGTTGAGTTTGGATGATATCAATAAAATGTTCAAGGCAAGCAACGAAAACGAAAAAGTTCTGATTGATGTTAAGGGACTTTATAAAGTATCTGATCTTAAAGCATCTGGTATGCGCTTCTGGAGACTGTAATTTATGAAAGAAAAGAAAGTAAAGATATGCTTGGCGTCATCATCGGGAGGACATTTTGAGCAGTTGATGATGCTTAAGCCTTTAATTGAAAAATATAGCGGCTATATTGTAACAGAAAAAATAGGCTATGATGTTAGGGTTGGAGATATACCGGTGAAATATGTTTTGCCAATTAATCGAACAGATAAAACGTTCTTTTTAAAGTTTTTTGCAAACATTATAAAATCGTTTTTTATCGTTTTATCAGATAGACCGGATTATATCATTTCCACTGGTGCTTTAGCCGCAGTACCATTAATGGCATGGACGAAAATTTTTGGTGGTAAGGTGATATATATTGAATCGTTTGCAAAAATTTATTCGCCTAATCTTTCTGGAAAGATTGCGTATAAGTTTGCAGACCAGTTTTATGTACAGTGGGAAAGTATGAAAAAATTCTATCCGAATGCAATTTGTAAAGGGGGAGTTTATTGATGATATTTATCACGACAGGATCAAGAAGTTTCCAGTTTAACAGATTGTTAGAGGCTGTAGATAAAGCTATAGAGAATGGAGCAATTACCGATGAGGTTTTTGCTCAAATTGGTTCCAGCAACTATTTGATAAGAAATTATAAATACAAAGAATTTGTGAATCGTGGCGAATTCAATGAAATAATGAAAAACTGCGATATCGTGTTGACTCATGGCGGCACAGGAGTAATCGTGAATGCTGTAAAAATGGGTAAACGTGTAGTCGCAGTTCCTCGGTTGGCAAAATATCTAGAGGCTGTTGATGATCATCAGCTTCAGTTGGTGCAGGCATATGAAAAACTCGGAATGGTCACTGCTTGTTATGATAGTAATGAGATTGGTAAGGTTATCGAAGAGGCAAAATACAAAGAAGTCAAACCGTATGTATCAAATACGCAAACCATTATTGATTCTATCGATGCGATGATATGTGGAAATACTGAAAATAATAAAAAAACTAGAATCTTAATGTGTAGCTCGGATCGAAAAGAAAAGGGTGGCATGAACAGTGTTATTGATCAGTTAATGGATCATGATTGGGGGGATGACTTTCAATTTTCATATTTAGCTACACATGTAACAGGAAATCCGATAAGGAAGGCAATTTTCTTTGTTAATGCCTATAGAAAGTTAAAGAAACTCATAAAACGGAATACCTTTGATATAATACATATTCATATGTCTTATAAGGGGAGCTTTTATAGAAAGTATTATGTAACTAAACTGTGTAAGAGATACAATAAACGGGTTATAGTCCACTTGCATGGATCTGAATTTAAAGATTTTTATTATAGTGCAAATAAAAAACGGAAAAAACAGATTCAGGAGCTGTTTTCTATTGCAGATGCTAGCATTGTTCTGGGAGAAGACTGGAAAAACTTTATTTTGGAAATCGCACCAAAAGCCTTTGTTATTGTTATCAATAATGCTGTTTTTCTTCCTGTCTTTGAAGAGAAGGAAGTCAGTAAGATAAGAACGTTTTTATTTCTGGGAGCACTTATCCGGCGTAAAGGTGTTGTTGACTTATTAGAGGCTGTAAACAAGATGAAAAGTAAAGGTGTTTCGGATTTTCGTCTATTAATTGCTGGTTCTGGAACCGATGAGCAACGACTAAAAGAATATGCACAGACTAACGGATTACAAGACTGCGTTGAGTTTTTAGGCTGGATTACAAAAGAACAAAAGCCAGAATTGTTGAAAAAATCTGATGTACTTGTATTGCCGTCTTATAATGAAGGACTACCAATTGCTATATTGGAGGCCATGTCTTATAGCTTGCCTATTATAAGTACAGATGTTGGCAGCATTTCTGAAGCAGTGAAAGAGAACGAAAATGGCTTTTTAATTAAACCAGGAGATGTTAACGCGTTAACACATGCAATGGTTCAGCTTACTAATAATTCGGATTTATGGAAAAATGAATCGAATGCCTCAAGAAAAATCTGTGAGGTAAAATTTTCTGAGGATGTATTCTTTCAAGCTGTTGAGAAAGTATATCGGGGTTTGTATAAATAATGATTAGAAAAATTAAGCTGAAAATAAAAAAAATACTCCGCGGGGGATGCACAGTCGAAGAACTCCGGAAGCTTGGTGCCACAATAGGCGATGATGTGGAACTCTGGACGGATAAAATCGATAAAGGACATGCTTTTTTGCTAGAAATAGGCAATCGAGTTACTATTAGCGATGCCAGAATTCTTTTACATGATGCCAGTACAAAGAGATTTATAGGCTATAGCAGAGTGGGACGAGTAGTTATAGGAAGTGATGTTTTTATCGGTGCAGATGCTATTATTCTTCCAGGGGTCACAATCGGTAATAATGTAGTAATTGGCGCAGGTGCTGTTGTGACGAGAGATATTCCAGATAATAGTATCGTTGTGGGAAATCCTGGACGGGTAATCAGAACGACAGATAACTTTATAGAGAAAAACCAGAAAGGTATGGAGAAGCATCCTGTATTTACTACATACTGGGCAAATAAAACGATAGAAGAAAAACAAGAGATGAAGAAAGCTCTAAAAGATTGTATAGGATATGATGTTTAAGTGGCTTTTTTAAATCAAGGTGGACAGTATTATTTACGTTTGTGAAATTGGATTTTATAAGTGCATTGCATGAGTCTTGAATGCTATTTTCTGGCTGTTCCCCACCTGAAAAAAATCAATATTCCAACGAAGGTTAGAGCCGTAGATAATCTATATGCAACTGCAGGTATAAAGTTTAAGTTGTATAGGGAGTAAGCTAAATTTAGGAAAGAATTGGAGATTATTCAGACATGATGGATATGCTGGTAAGTGTGCTGATGAGTACATATAATGAGCCAATTGATTTTATATCTACTGCGATAAATTCAATTGAGAAACAGACGTATAAGAATATAGAAATTGTTGTTGTAAATGATAATCCGTTGAGAAAAGATCTTACAGATTTTCTAGAGGGATTAAACGAAAAGGGGAAAATAGTACTAATTAAAAACAAAAAAAATATCGGCTTAACAAAATCGTTGAATCGAGGACTGCAATATTGTAATGGATCAATAATTGCAAGAATGGATGCAGATGATATATCTGATAAGAATCGAATAGAAAGTGAACTAAGGTATATGTTTTATAATGATTTGGATATTGTTGGAACATATATTCAGCCTATAGATATGATGGGAAATCCGTGTGGGTGTATAAAAAAATACCCAGTGTGGAACACCGGATGTAAAAACTACTTAAAGGCGCGTAGCTCATTGATTCATCCGACCTGGATTGTAAGAAAAGAAGTTTTTAATGAGCTTGGAGGATATAGAGATTTTAATTGTGCTGAAGACTATGATTTTCTATTGAGAGCATCAAAGAAATTTCGAATGGCGTGTTGTCCAGTAATTGGGCTAAAGTATAGAATCAATAATTCTGGAATTTCTCAAAGTAATAAATTGAAGCAAAAGGTTGTTTCTAGATATTTACGAGAGAATATTAATTCAATGAGTAATGTGAGTCCAGAAGATATCAGTATTGACTTGGAATTAAAAAGCCACAAAACGGATGAGATAGCAAAATATTTTTCTCAAATTGATGAAATTCGAGAAATGAAAGCTAATAAAAATTATATGTTTATAGAAAAGTATATTAAATTGTTGTGTAAATCAGGATATGCAAGAAGTTCCTTTGGGGAAATTTTTAGAATTAAATTAGTAATGATGATATCTTCATTAATTGAAAAAAGAAGGAAAAAAAGATGGCAATTTATTTGATAACATTTTCTTTCTCCACTTTTTTGCTGATGCTGGCTGAAATGGGAAAAAGTAAAAAAATTACAAAGCATGTTTTAGTCTTTTTGGGATTGCTGATGCCCATTCTTTTAGCAAGTATGCGCAAAATTGGCGTTGGTACGGATACAAAAGTATACACTTTTATGTTATACGATGCAGCTCAAAACGCACAGAGCTTTTTTGATTATTTAGGGAAGTCGGTTTATTCAAATTTTCAATACAAAGCAGTTACAAAGTGGGAAATCGGATACAATTTAGTAGTTTACTTTTCAACGAAGCTGACAGGATCTATTCAAGGAGTTTTCTTTTTGACGCACGCCTTGATTATTGGCTTTGTCTATAAAGGACTAAAAAAAATAGAGGGCGATTTTTCGATTTCTTTTTCGATGCTTCTTTTCTATTTACTGTTTTACGGAACATCACTGAATTTGATGAGACAGTGGATGGCAATCTCCATTTTGTTTTATGGTTTTCATTTTTTACAAAAGAAAGACATAAATAAATATATTCTTACAGTAGTTTTTGCTACGCTATTTCATAATAGCGGAATTGTCGGAGCGGTGATACTTCTTTTATATGTCTATCTTGAGAATGAGAGCAAAAATGTGAACATTACAATCGGAGAGAAAGTTGTCGATATTGGAATTCGAAGAGTTGTTTTCGTTTTTGGAATGGCAATATTGCTTTTGATTGGACTTGAAGCATTTGCAAGAATTTTAGGTGCGATTAACAATGTTTTTGCACGGTATGTGCGCCTATATATTAGTGGTACTGTAAAAATTATGCCGATGCAAATAGTAAGACGTGTACCAGTGTTAGCTATTCTGTTTTACAGTTGGAAAAGATTAAAGTGGAAAGAGCCGGCAACTCCTTTTCTATATGGAATGTTTATGCTGGATTTGGTTACGTCTCAGCTTGGAGGAATAACAAATCAATCCTCTAGATTGGGATATTTTTTTTCTGTGTATGAACTGATTTTATTTAGCAATATAGTTCGGAGTCAGCAAAAAAGACAAAGGCTTATTTGGGGTATTTTCTTTTTGGTTTATTATACCTTCTGGTTTTACTATGACATGGTTTTAATGGGAAGAGCGGAAATTGTGCCATATCTTTTTTATTTCCAGTGAAAAAAGCTAGGTGGTATTTTTTTAGAAACAAGGTAATATACAGGAGAAAAGAAATGAAAGTAAAGCAAAAAGATATAGAAGTTTCCGTTGTTTGTATTGCATACAATCAAGAGAAGTATATTGCAAAAATGTTAGAAAGTTTGTTGGCACAAAAAACAACATTTAACTATGAGATTTTAATACATGATGATGCGTCAAAGGATAAAACACAAGATATTATCAGAAAGTATCAAAAAAAGTATCCTGAGACAATAAAGCCGATTTTACAAACAGAAAATCAGTTTAGCAAAGGGAATAACCCCAATATCATGTTTAACTATCCACGAGTGATAGGAAAATATGTTGCATTCTGTGAGGGAGACGATTATTGGTCAGACTCTAACAAACTTCAACTTCAGTATGAGGCTCTCCAAAAACATACGGATTGCGCGATTTGTGTTCATAACACGCAATGTGTATCTAATACAGGCGAAAGAATAAATAGATCATTTCCACCAGTTAATATAAAAGGTGGGGTGATTACTGCGCAAGAGTATATTAAAATGGAGTTATGTTCTATTGGGTGGCTGTTTCAAACAAGTAGCTACTTTATAAGAACAGAGGTTATCAAGAAGTATGTTCAAGAGTATAACAATGTGTATCCTGTAGGGGATTTGCCGCTTGTATTATTTTCTCTTCATAAAGGGAACTGCTATTATATACCTAAAAGCATGTCTTGCTACCGTACAAATAGTGGAGGTGTAATGACAAATCTACAGGATGTAACAAGAAAAATTAGCCATTTAAAAAAAATGATAGCGGGACACGAGAATTTTGATAAATTTACAGATTACCAATATCATGCTGATTTTCAATATGCAATTCAAAATTATACTTTTGAGATTTTATATTTACAAGGAGAATATAAAAGGCTTTTGAAATTTGAGCATAGACAGTTTTTTAAACAGCAGAGCAATAAAAGAAAAGCTATTATTTTTATAGGAACTCTATCACCCCAAATAGCAAAATATATTCTGAGAAAAAAAGGGAAAAAGAATGAATGATAAAAGAGCACGTAAAACGGTTTCAAATTTTATATGGCGCTTTGCGGAACGTTGTGGTGCACAGCTGGTAACATTTGTTGTTTCCATTGTTCTGGCGCGTATTCTTGCGCCAGAAGATTACGGTCAGATTGCTCTTATCACAGTCTTTATGACAATCCTGCAAGTATTTGTAGATAGTGGTTTGGGTACAGCACTGATTCAAAAAAAGGATGCTGATGATTTGGACTTTTCGTCGGTATTTTATTTCAATTTTGTTGTTTGTCTAATACTCTATGCGGTAATGTTTATTACAGCACCGTTAATTGCAGGATTCTATTATGACGATTCTCTTACACCGATTATTCGTGTTATCAGTTTGACAATTGTGATTTCAGGTGTTAAAGGTATACAACAATCATATGTGTCAAAAAATATGCTATTCAAAAGATTCTTTTATGCAACACTAGGCGGCACGATTTTTTCGGCATTTCTCGGCGTAGCTTTAGCGTATGCTGGTTTTGGTGTATGGGCTATTGTGGCTCAACAGTTATCCAACACTACTATTGATACATTGATTCTATGGCTGACGGTTAAGTGGCGTCCGAAAAAGGTATTTTCATGGGAAAGGTTAAAAGGGTTACTTTCATTTGGCTGGAAAATACTAGCGTCGTCTTTGTTGGATACAGTTTATAATAATATCCGTAGTTTAATTATTGGTAAATTTTATTCTGCATCAGATTTGGCTTTTTATAATAAAGGAAAACAATTTCCGAATCTGATAGTAATAAATATCAATTCCTCTATTGATAGCGTGTTGTTACCATCAATGTCTCAGGAACAGGATAATCGTTTGAAAGTTAAGGCAATGACTAGGAAGGCAATCCGTACAAGTAGCTATATTATGTGGCCATTGATGTTTGGATTGGCAATCGTTGCAGAACCGCTTGTTTCACTGATTTTGACAGATAAATGGTTACCTTGTGTGCCATATTTACGAATCTTCTGTTTTACATATGCATTGTGGCCAATTCATACAGCTAATCTAAATGCAATTAAGGCGATGGGTAGAAGTGATATGCTCTTGAAATTAGAGATTATCAAAAAAATAATGGGTGTTATTTCTATTGTTGTTACTTTGCCGTTTGGTGTATTCGCAATTGCATTGGGATATATGGCTACAGGTCCGCTCAGTGCAGCAGTAAATGCCTTCCCAAACAAGAAGCTATTGAATTATTCATTCAAAGAGCAGATTGCAGATATACTTCCGTTTTTCTTGATGTCCGGTTTGATGGGGGCAATAATTTGGCCGATTCAATACTTAGTTTTACCAAAGATTACGATTATTGCTTTGCAGGTGCTCTGTGGAGGCATTATTTATATTGTGGAATCAAAGGTATTTCGTATAGATGTCTTTGATGAGTGCTTAGGATTGATCAGAAAAATAGTGAAAAAATAATATAAACTTAGAGAGAAGGGGGCGTGGCTGTTGTATATAAAAGAAATGAGCCGAGAGGCGATGCTATCATTTTTGAAAGAGGTAGATGAATCTTTTCCGGTACCGCTTTCGCATAAGCAGGATTTGGAAGATTTAACAGAAAAGTTTGTTGAAAAGGCAACAATATGTGCCAAAATAGAAAACAACGAAATTTGTTCTATGGTTATTGGATATACAAATAATGTAGTTAACGATATGGCATATATTTCTGTAGTAGCAACGAGACAGGAGTACCAAGGGCGTGGTATGGCAGTCAGACTTGTACGGGAATTTTCGGAGATTGCATTCTCAGAAGGGCTGACTGCAGTTCATTTGTATTCGGATTCTCGAAATGAGGTTGCAATTCGTATATATGAAAAAGTGGGATTTGAAAGATATGTTGTCTCAAATGAGCTTCGTCCTAAAGATGTTCATTTGATATTAAGGCTAAATAACTCTTGGGAAGAGCAATGAAAATGGAAAGGACACCGATTGTAATATGCAAAACAGATTTAGATAATCTGGACATATAAGTGAAAAGAGATGATCTGCTTCCGTTTTTATTTGGCGGCTATAAAGTTCGCATTGCACAGGAGTTTTATTCTGATATGGATATCAAAGGTAAAAATTGCATGATTGGTTATGGAAATGCAAGATCAAATTTGAGCAGAGCACTGGCAAACGTCAATTCTTATCGGGGTGGGGTATGCCATATCATATCTCCGGCAGTTGTTGATGGAAGTCGGATTGTAACGAACAATAGTTATATGGTACATGCGTGTGGTGCACATTTTCATGAATGAGAAAAAGAAAAAGTTGCAGAGGCTGTGGAAAGTGTAATACTGGGATGTGAGTTGAATGGAATGAAGCCATACTATATTTATGGAGATAAATTTGGACATGGTAATGAAGCTGTCCCAGTACGTGCTTATGAAAAAATATAACTCGAGATTTGGGAACAGGAAGAGCAAATGGGGATTCGTTTCGATTACATTTTTCTTCCGACAGGAACCGGAATGAAACAGTCTGGTTTGTTGGCAGGGACGTTGATTGCATGAAGAAGCAATCATATATAATTGGTATTTCTGTATCTAGAAAAAGAGAGCATGAAATAGAAGTGATAAAAACTATTTGGATACATTTTCCCTGGAAAATCAGATATTGATTGAAGAATATCCTGAGATCTGTGTGGAGGATGATTATTTGTCTGGTGGGTATGGAAAATATTTAGATGGAATTAAAAATGCAAATATTCTTTTTATTCATACTGGAGGAACACCACTCTTTTTTGATAATATCCATTTACTGGAACAAGGCAAATAAAAAGGAGACAAAAGTAATATGAATATTTTATTTACATCGGTAGGAAGAAGAAGTTACTTGGTTCAATATTTTAAGGAGACTTTGGGGGATAGCGGAGAAGTTCATGTGGCTAATAGTTCATCAGTTTCTCCAGCGTTTCTTGTTGCTGATAAACCGGTAGTTACTCCACTGATTTATGATTCGGAATATATTTCTTTTTTGCTTGAATACTGTAAAAGCAATCATATAGACGCAGTGATTTCTCTATTTGATATTGATCTTCCGATTCTTGCAAAAAACAAGGAGCGGTTTGAAGAAATTGGAACAACGGTTGTTGTGTCTGATTATGAAACAATCGAAATCTGCAACGATAAGTGGAAGACTTTTTGTTATTTAAAAGAGAATGGATTTGATGTTCCAGTAACATTTATTTCTTTAGATGATGCAATCAGCAGTTTACACAGTGGGTGTGTATCCTACCCTGTTATGGTAAAGCCACGTTGGGGAATGGGCTCAATTGCTGTATTTGAAGCAGAAAATGAGGAAGAGCTTCGCATTTTCTATGCCAAGACTAAGAGAAATATACAGAATACATATTTGAAATATGAGTCGGCGGTTGATATTGAAAAAAGTATCTTGATTCAGGAAAAACTAAAAGGACAGGAATACGGATTGGATGTCATTGACGATTTGAATTGTAACTATGTTACTACAATTGCAAAAATGAAATATGCGATGCGTTCAGGTGAAACAGATTGTGCTGTGACGGTTGATAAACCGGAATTAAAGCAATTGGGTGAAAAACTGAGTTGTGTGATGCACCATAGAGCTAACTTGGACGTGGATGTGTTTGTTGTAGAAGATAAATGTTATGTTCTTGAAATGAATGCCCGATTTGGTGGCGGTTATCCGTTTAGCCATATGGCGGGAGTGAATCTGCCGTTGGCTATCGTGAAATGGCTGAATAATGAATCTGTGGAAAAAAGTGTATTAACAGAGCGAGTTAATATTATGGGACAAAAAGATATTCAGATGGTTCGTTTACAGATAGAGCCACAGATGAATATTGGTGAGATATCATATGCGGAGGAAGCAGAGAGGCAGTTTCTGTATTTTGAAAAATTTCTTAGTCCTACATTATTGGAACGAGGAATTGATATTAAATCTTACGCAAAAAAAATATGTTCGCATGGAGTAATTCTTTTCTGTAAAAACGACATCGAGAATCCAATGGGATTGTTGGGTATGTATATGAATGACAAAGATGCTTATACAGCATATTTAAGCTTTTTGTCAGTGGATCCTAATTTCCGTGGTCTTCATGTTGGAAAAGCAATGATGAAGCAGGCAGAAAAACTGGCATTAGAAAACGGAATGAGAAATTTCAAGTTGGAAGTGAGAAAGTCTAATATTAACGGAATTGCATTTTATAAGTATATGGGCTATGAAGTGATTGAAGAAGCGACAAAAGATTCCTATTATATGTGGAAAGAATTGAAGGAGAATTAAAAATGGATAGCAAAATTTTAGTAACACGTTCTTCTATGCCTCCAATAGAAGAGTACATAGAAGAAATTAAGGAAATGTGGGACAGCCATTGGCTGACAAACATGGGACCCAAGCATAGAGGATTACAGGAAAAATTGGAAGAGTATCTTGGAGTCGAACATATTGATTTATTAACAAATGGACATATGGCTCTGGAACTTTCTATGCAGGCTCTTAATTTACAGGGAGAAGTTATTACGACACCATATACTTTTGCATCTACTACCCATGCAATCGTCCGTAATGGTCTGACACCGGTATTTTGTGATGTCAATCCTGTAGATTTTACTATGGATGTGACAAAAATCGAGGAACTGATTACTGATAAGACATGTGCGATTGTTTCTGTTCATGTATATGGAAATATCTGTAACATCGAGGAAATTGAACGAATTGCAAAGAAGTACAGCTTGAAGGTAATCTATGATGCTGCACATACTTTTGGAGTTCGCTATAAGGGGAAAGGCATTGGTGATTTTGGTGATGTTTCCTGCTTTAGTTTTCATGCAACGAAGGTGTTTAATAGTATTGAAGGAGGTGCAGTATGTTTCCACGATAAGGAATTCGGAGAAGCATTGTACAATCTGAAGAACTTTGGTATTCACGGACCAGAGAGAGTTGAAGCAGTAGGTGCAAATGCCAAGATGAACGAATTCTGTGCAGCTATGGGGCTTTGTAATCTGCGTCATGTTGATGAAGAAATAGCGAAGCGCAAGAAAATAGTGGAAAGGTATCGTACTCATCTGGACGGCATTGATGGAATTCAGCTTAATCCTGTGCAGGATGGGGTAACTCCGAACTATGCCTATTTTCCAGCAGTTTTTGATGAGAAGGAATTTGGTTCAAGTCGTAATGAGGTTTTTGAGGCACTTGCAGAACAGGGGATTGGCGCAAGAAAATATTTCTATCCTATCACTAATAGCTTTGGGTGTTTCCATGGACAGTATGATGTAAATGATACACCTGTCGCACTGCATTTGAGTAAGAGAGTTCTTACATTGCCATTGTATGCTGATATGTCATTGGATGATGTAGATAGAATTTGTGAGATTATTTTGAGTTGTAAAAAAAGGATCAAGAGGAAACTGAAGATTGTAAGATAGAGTTACCATAAATCGGGGGACAAAACGAGATTCTGGTATAGAACTGCTACGAATACTTTCTATGTTGGTTATTGTTGCACAACATTATATTGTTAACTCGGGAGTACTTGACGTAATAGATCGTAAAAACATATTAACAGGTAAATCTGTTTTTACGATGCCGTTTTGCTGGAGCGGAAAATAGGAATAAATTGTTTTGTAATGATAACCTGCTATTTTATGCGTACTTCTAATATAACTACATAAAATTCTTGTAAGCGTGGTATAATCCACCGGCTATCCTCCGCCTAATTGTTATGAGATAACCATTCCAAGGAGTGGTATCTCTTCTGTATTACAGCTTTTGTATTCGGATCTATTTACTTCAAATCGGTATGAACTAGTGCAACTTTCGCTCCCAATTTTCGGCTTAGGAAGTGAATCTGCATGGAAAACAAATATCTTCTTCATACAGACGACGAGTTGCTGGCCATTATTAATGACTGCCGGTCCAGTGGTAATTCTGATCGTATCCGGTGCCGGGAACATCGCATCACACTTAGTACCTTCTATTACTAAATCAGGAGGCTTCGAAAAAAGCCTGCTGCATACCTGAACCTGTAAAGTCTGCCGGCAGGCCACAGGAAGTAGTGCAAATTCAGCTACTCTTAAGTCAGCAGGAACAAACACAACAGATGACAAAAGAAGTGCATTCTCTTAATGAGAATATGCAGCTCATGATGGAACAGCTCATCCTCGGGAAACAGGATCGTTTTGGAAGATCATCTGAAAAGGTGGATGACCGCTATCAGATCCGCTTCATGGAAGTAGATGGAAAAATTGTTTTCTTTAATGAAGCAGAAGCTGTCTGCGATCTTGAAGCAGCTGAACCGGATGACCTTGAGACCAAACCTTCCAAGTCTAAAAAGCAGGCAGGCAAAAAGGATAAGGATATTTCCAGGCTTACCATACATGTGATCCCTCATTACATTACTGAGGAAGAACTTATAGCCGAATTTGGAGAAAACGGCTGGAAACAGCTTCCAGACGCGATCAGCAGACAGTATCGCTTTGTTCCAGCAAAAGTTGAAGTGAGTGAACATCATATCAGCGTATATTCCAGCAAGACGGACGGACATATGATAAAAGCACCTCATCCCAGGCCATTACTGCATGGAAGTCTGGTTTCAGTCTCACTTGGTGCTGCCATTATGAATGGCAAGTATGTAAATGCCGTTCCGCTTTACCAGCTGGAACAGGAATTCACACGTTATGGTCTTGCTGTCAATCGTCAGTGTATGGCAAACTGGATGATCCGTCTGGGAGAAGAATATCTCGCCATCCACAACAGAATATGTGACAGGTACAAGTTCCCCTTGCGAAGCAAATGCTTGCATCTTCTAAAATGCAGAATTGTCAAACGAATAGGCTGCTCATCATATATATTGGTATTGAGAAATACTCTATACAACATGACTTATCTCCTTTATGATTCACTCCATTCAAGATTGCATTCTTTAGCAATTAGTTCTAATATGCCTGGTTCAATTCTCTCATCTACCTTTCTAACAAATAGATAATCAGATCTCTTAATCTCCTCAATGTCCGTACTTCTATATGTATATGGATTCCCTCTATGAAAATCAATCAATCTCATATTTCCATAGAATGTATTGCTCGTCTCTCTATATAAGTTTTTGAGAAATGGAGAACTCTTTAATATAGTTTGCATAAACAATTCGTCAGGGGCATTTGAATACTTGAAATCTGCTTTTATATAATTTCTTCGTTCTAATATGTATTGGGCGAATTTGTCAGTTATGCTAAACCATTGAGACCCGTAACAAATGTCCAAATCATTTTTCTTACAGTGGTCTACACAAACAAACTCTTGAAAAGTTACGAAAGCTAAATTTAGCCCTCGAAAAAAATCATTCATCCATTTATATTTGAAAAATCTACAATATTTTCTGAATGGATGATAATACTTTATTCTTTTTAAAATAACATCCGAATGATTTTCAAAAAACTTTTGCTGATAATCCACAAATTCTTTACCTTTGTGCTCTTTAAAAAAGTCATGAATATATTCTTGACTTTTTATCGGATAGCATTGGCCACTCAGAAGGTGATAATACTCAAATTTATGTTTTTTTGCTGCTTTTTCAAGCAAGAAAAGTTCACAATCCACTATGCTGTAATGGCTCCAATACACTGCAATCTCATTGTAGATTTCTATTCTTCCTTTAGTCACCCCGCCTATAAGTTTTTTTTTAACAGTTTCTGTAAAAACCTTCGTCTTCTTATCAACATGAACAAATATTTCATTTCGCTCATCATCCAAGGTTTTTATCAATTTCTCCAATTGTTTAAAATTGTCATATGCAATTACCAAGTATGCATGCTTTTGAAATTTATTTCCATTTCCCATTAAATTCACCTGCGATTTTTTAAGAATTTATTTTTTGTTTTAATAAACATTTTACATCCCATTCTATAATTAAGTAAAACAGATATCACAATTGAAACCACAAAAATGATAATATTTACTGATGATTTATTTACATAGAAGATGCATGTCAGGCATATAAAACATAAAATATATACGATATCTTTTATACTCAAAAAATGTGTATATTTTCGAACCTGTAATCCTCTGTAAAAATACAAAAAAACTGAAGCAATTAGCGTAGAAATTGCTGCAGCAAATATTCCAAAGTGTCTAACTAAACATAAATCTATAAGCAAATTGATAATTGCAGCAACGAATGATGTTGTTCCAAGAATTTTTGTATCTTTAAATGCAGTAAAAATTCCTCCAATGTAGCCAGCTAATGATGAATAGAATACACTTATCGATAATAGTGGCACGACCATTACACCATCCCAATAATTCTTATTAACAAATAGTGGATAAACAAATCTAATGCCTGTAATCATTAGAATTGTAACCGAGAACAACATCAGATTTACCGCCTCCGTGATTTTTTTCATCTCACTAAAGTCGTTATCTTTTGCCATCTTTGCTGATGTTTCTTTCCATGCAATCACAAAAAAACTATAAAACGTATTTATTAAATTGGGAAATTTGTAAGCAACAGAATATAAGCCGTTAATACTTGCACCAAGTATCCCCATTAATACCAGTCGATCCGAAACATTAATAATTCCCCAACTAATTGTATTAGGTACTAGGGGTATGGAATATTTCAGCATTTTTTTTACTAACCCCAAGTCAATATTACTAAATTTCAAATACCTTAAAATATCAGACCTAAAATACACAAATAAAGCAGCTACCGTATTTGCGATTACTCCCGAAAGAATCAATGCTCGAAATCCCCAGTGAAGGCCAAGAATAAAAACTAGATTTAGAGCAATGGTCATTACACTTGCTATAAAATTTGATACTGAGTAAGTTAAAATCTCCCCCTTCCCCCTTGCAAGTGCATTACTAAGAGCAATAAATACTGATGCAATACAATACATCCAAATTGAAAAACCAAGATTATATTGGGAAATGCACATTATAATTCCAAATATTATTGAAATTAACATCGTATTTACTGCACATATAATAAAGGTATGAGAAATAATTTTCTCTTTATCCCCATCATCCCTTGCGTCTATCAGAAATCGGAACATAGACTCTTCTAATAAAAGTGTCAAAAAAGGAACAACAAAGGCAGCAATTGATATGATAAAATCAGCATTTCCATAATCTTCAGTGCTGATTTTAGCAGTATACAAAGGTAATAATAAAAAGCTAATGATCTGCGTGCTGATTTTGCCAATACTTATTATAAAAGTATTCTTAACCAATCCATTTGCCTTACTCATAATGTTATTTTCTTATACCCCACTTCACTAAAATTACTACTTTATGGCGTGTCCTATAATATGCCATTTTAATTTTTTGCTTCAAATTTGATATGATCATTTTTTTGCTAGAATATTTCTCATTACTATCCCATAATTTCTGACTAAGAGCGGATTTTAAGGTATCATTAAACCACTGTGCATCACTTCTATCTCTTATTGATACATAAGTCCGTTTATCGTCATTATCTATTACCCCTAGCGACATGAAGTGAGAAGAATTCAGGCAGTATGCACAGCCGCAATTATGCCCCATCACATCCAATTTAATGGGTTTGCTTATATTTTCAAAAATATCGATTCCTTTAGGATCTGCATAGCACTTCGTTAGTATCCCAGTCCCAAGATTTAATGTACCTGACCGCTCTCCTGCATAGCAAAATTCTTTTCTTTTAACATTGAAATTCTCCATGGTGTATTTGAACAACTCAGAATTAAAAGAATTTCCGATTTTTCTATATTCATCCTCACTCAATTCTGTATGAAGTTGAATCTTTCTAATCCCTGGGCCTTCTTTTCTAGTTACTGCAATTTGTGGATATGCACCTACATTTTTCAAACATACCTGCTTTATCTCATCAAGAAATGGAATATATTCATCACACAAATTTAGCTGAACCATGTATGAACATCCATATTCATGTACAAGCTTAATATTTTCAAAAAATCTATCTAACAAGCGCAGACGCTGCAACTCCAAATAGTGTAATGAAAATGAAAAGTGTAGTCTTTTTCTATCACATTCGTCTATATTGACGATTTCATGGAATCTATTTGTAAGAGTTCCATTTGTAGTAATGTTTACAATATGCCCTTCCCGAAGCAATAATTTCGCTATTTTAAATGTTTCCGGTTGTGCTAGAGTTTCACCTGCGCCACATATAGAGAAGTAGCATACTCCACCAAGTCGCTCCTTGGTAAGCCCTTGTGTTATCTGTTCTGGTGAATACTTCATAGTTGCCAGTTTCATATTTCTATAATCACGTTGAATAACATAGCAATAACTACATTTTAGATTACACACCGTTACTGGTATTAAGCATTCAAAAAATCTTTTTATCTGCTCCATTTTATTCTCCCTTACAGGCTTCTATCAGTGGCAAATAGTTAAATCCTTGCATTTGAGCATCCGGCTTGATATTTTTCACCAAACTTTCATATGCCGAAATAAATTCCTGGATAGAAGCGTTCGTATTAATAATCTTTATAAAGTTTTGCTTCCTTAGCCACGTTTCATATGTAGACAGGATTTTAGGATTCGTTGAATCAATTACAATACATGGCGTATGTGTAATAAAACAAAAAATCATACCATGTAATCTATCCGTTATGGCAATTTTCTTATGTGAAAGCTTCTCCAAATAATTCATAAGTGTTTTATCATCAAAAAGTTTTGTACTATCTCCCCATGTATCCATTTTTTCGATTTTTTCATCCTTTGTCAGAGTTAAATAATCTATAATCTGTTTTTGATGCTTCACGTCCACATTTTTTTCTATATCATTTCTCAGCATTAATGCTATCCCATCTCCGCTATGATCATTTAATCTCGGTGGGACAAGGGAAAAGACTATATCTGGAACAAGATCTACCTTTGCTTTTTCAAGTTTCAGTTCTCTGTACTTATTCAATGAATATCTTTCTCTTGCGAATACAGTTAAGTGACTACATTTATTTGCAGCCTTAATAAACGCATATTTATATGGAATATCTCTTTCACTCGTTCCATAAAAAACTGTCTGTGGAAACGACACTATCCTATATCCTTTTAGTTCATTCAAGATGAACCTTCTCGGTCTTTCTAAAAATTCATATAATGATCCATTATTACCGCCACCGATAATGGTCACAAGTACATTATTAGTTGAAAGCTTCTTTATACTTTTACAGTATCTAATTGTATCTGAAGGCTTGACACATACTATTTTATAAGTAGGAAAGATTTGCTGCAAAAAGCGAACCTGCGCAGTAGTTATAGCTATATCTCCAAGATTATTGTAATCTGCCGCAAAAAAGACAAACGCATACTTCTCACTCTTTGCAAACTTCACCACGTCTTTGCAAAAAAAGCTTTCAACTAAATCATGTATCCTGGTCTGTTTAATTTTAACTAATTGCTTGATATAATCCTTCATTGTGCTAAACTACTCCAAATAACCGCCTATAACAGTGTGGTATATATTTTAACATCAGAAATTTAATTCTTTGCAATTTTGATAACCCTTTTGTCATTTCAATTGGGACATCATTATCTATTAGTTTTTTGATTTTAAGCATGGTTTCTCTATTCTCACAAAGATACTTATAATCTATAAAAATAGTACGAAGAATAAAATTATAGTTTTCTATCATACTAGGATAAATCTTTTTAATAAAATAGAATCGCTCCATGCTAAGCTTTAGCTTATCAATATAAAACTGTATATCAGCACGGTGAATTATGCTGTTTTCCCTTTGGAAATAGTAGTACGCCTTAAATGGCCTATATGTAATTACATTACATTTATTAAACAACAGATAGGTTGTTCCCAAATCCTCCATTTTCATTCCTATTGGGTATTTAATCTTTTCAAATAGATCTTTCTTATATAGCTTATTCCATGCGTAATTACAATATTTGTCAGATAATAGCAAATAGCGAATTCCATCTTCTTTATTTAAAACTTCAACATTTGAAGCAATTCCTATATCATCCCCAAATGGCTCATCGGTAAATTCTTGAAAAGCACATGTGGAAATGTCTGCATTATACTTCTCAATATCCGCCTGCAAACATTGATACATATGTGTGTCAACATAATCGTCACTATCAACAAAAGCAAGATACTGTCCTGTTGCTTGAACTATTCCGTAATTTCTCGCATCAGACAAGCCACCATTTTCTTTGAAATAGTAGAATACATTTTCATATCTCAACGCATATTTTTGGCAGATTTCTCCGCTACCATCTGTAGAACCATCATCAACCAAAATAATTTCTATATTTCTATAAGTCTGTTTAATTAAGCTCTCTATGCATCTCTCTAAGAACGCTTCAACATTATAGACAGGTACAATGACCGATATTTTCTCATTTGTTGTTTGCTCGTTTAAATTGTTTTCCATATCAATTTCCTACTAGATTCTTTGCGTTATAATACTTTGTTGCTTGTACTGCATTGACCAATGCCAGGCCCGCAAAATAATATCCTGAAAGATTGATCTCAACCATTGAGCATACAGCCATCGAATATAAAAATGTCAAAATTGGGAATACCATATCATTGACATTTCCTCTCACTCTCTGATAAATTGATCGCCAACAAACATTCAGAAAAGCTGCAGTGCCAATTAGGCCATAATCCAAAAGCATTTTTAATAATCCATTTTGCGCGTTTCCCCATGACAATGTGTCTGATACTATGGTATTATTTATTCCATAACCCCAAACAGGCTTTTGAACTATTGTGTAAAGCGCAATTTTGTACATATCTACTCTACCAGTTAGTATCTTATTAGTATGAGAATACTTTTGTAGCAACGTAGCTAAAAATCTATTATTCAAAATAACGTCCGTTCCTACTAATAAAAATGTCAAGCTAATAAAGATTACTAAGTAAATTATTGGACTATCAATTATCTTTATAAACCTATCTTTTTTCCCCGCAATAAAAGTCATTCCTCCTATTACAACACAGCCAATCACCCCAGTATTACAATCAGCAATCATACATATTGCAATACTGAATGCCAAGTATATCCAAAATGCATTTTTCTTGATCAAAAAACCTCGTGTAGTAAAAATATGAAACAGAAAAAGTGATAACGTAAGCATATGCAAATATGAAACTCCAAATTTGTTTCCAAACAAATAGTATGCCAAAGTTCCATCATTAACTATTCCATACCCCTTTGTAATTAGCACACACAAATCTTCTATTGTTGTTGCGACAAAAAGAATCTTGAAAACTGTATCTGCAACTTTCTGAGCTGAAGTTTCTATGCTTAGTTGACAATAAACCATAAAAAGCATCACATATCTCAATCCTGTTACAATCGCATTAATGGTTCTGCTTGTCATTCCATGATTCAATACTGTACAAACAACAGTAATACAACAAAAAACAATAATTGGTATACACTCTTTCATAGTGATCCGGTAAATTTGCTTTTGAATCATTGAAATGAGCAGCACTAAGCTAACCACCAAAAACACTACATTGTTAATTGTCTGACTTAAATATGGCGAAGATGCAAATAACAAACAACTTAAGAGTATGATTATTGTATTTATCTTGATCTTCATAAAACTACTCCTTCTATATTCCATAACGATTCTTAAAACTCATAGTGAGCCACAATAAAAATCGCCACTGTCTATTCATCATTATATTAACAATTCTCGATTTAATTGGGATATTTCCGTTGTCAATATCAGTTAAGGCTTTCTGTAAGAAAGCATCCTTTAAAATCTTTGTTGCGTTTGTCTTATATGTCTTATATGAGTTGTTAGAAAACTTCTGCTCCAACTTAATACAGTATCGAGAAATGCTGACAAATGTATTCAAAATCCTTTGCTCACACTTCTCATAGATTCCTATATACTTAGCTCTCTCGATGACCTCTCTCGTCATCTCCTTTTGCTTTTCAAATCTCTTTGGATTGTATTTAGTAGTCAAAGATCCTTCGTTATCATAGTAATAGTATCCTACATCGTCTATAACAACAGCCTTTTTTGATCTCGGATAATAATCAAAGTCAAAGATCAAATCTTCGCTGATGAAGTCTCTCTCTGAATGAAATCTAAGGCCAAACTCATCAATAATCTTCTTAGATAGAAGCACCATACAAACTGACATCTCAATATAGTCACTCCCGTCTGGATTACTTCCCACCATTCTGGTTAATATTTCATTTTTTACTTCTTCACCTTTGAATATTTTTCCTGCACAAACATTAATATGCTCAACCCTGCTATCTGCATAAATCTTGGTATGACCAGCGAGACATGTATCTGCATCATCCTTCTCCAATGCTTTTACCATCTTTTTAATATGGTCATTCGTAATGCTGTCATCACCGTCAATAAATGTGACAAAATCTCCTGTTGCCACCTCAAGCCCCGAATTACGAGCAAATCCAAGTCCTCCATTTTCTTTATGGACTACTTTGATCCTTTGATCTGATACCGCATACTCATCACAAATTTTCCCGGTCGAGTCCTTTGATCCATCATCCACAAGTATTACTTCAATATCAGAGTATGTTTGTTCTAAAATGCTATCAATACAACGTTTTATATATTTTTCAACATTGTATACAGGAGCAATTATACTTACCTTTTTCATTCTTTTACAACCTTTCAGTTGGATTTTATATATGGGATAGAAGAATAAACAATACTATTTTCCGGTACATCTTTTGTCACCACGGTGCAAGCCCCAATCTTCACATTATACCAACATGTATGTTGCCAACTACCACATCATACCTATAATTTAACCTTTTCATATCCCCTTCAACGAGAGATGAAACACGTGCTAAGTTAACCAGCAAATATGCTATTATTATTCGTGGAAGGTTAAGTATCTTCAATATTACTGTTAATACTCTCTTCATTTTATCCCTCATACAATTCTTATACTTTATATACCTTTTCTAAGGTTTTCACCGTATCCGCCAACGAATATCCAGAAGCTTTTATTTCATCTGAATATTTTGTTCTGTCACTAACGCTCGCTGAAACTATAGCATCACTCCACACCTCTGGAGCATTATTCAATCCTAACATCTTCGCTCTGTCAGTAATAAGAATTTGCTTATCAATCTGATCAGAGAATAGACATTCCAATCCTTCACACTGCGCTTCCACTCCAACAATTGGAAGGCCTTCATATAACGAGGGCATAAGAAAAACATCGAATGCACTGTAATAATCCTCAGTCCTCATCTGCTTTCCAGCAAATATAATTGACCTGTCAATCCCAAGAGATTTACTCAATTCTTTTATGCTGTCCTGCAATTCTCCTACACCGACCAACAGCAGCTTAGCATCTGACTGTTTTTCGAGTACGGCTTTGAAAATTCCAAGGATCAATTTATGGTTTTTCTGTTCGGAGAATCTTCCAATATGTCCTACAACAAGTTCATCCGAAAAACCGTAATGTTTACGGATTTTCTGACGTGCAGACTCATTATATGTGAAGCGATCTGTATCGACTCCATTGACAATAATCTGCGTACTATTCAGATACTCGTCACCGAAGAACCATCTCGTTGCTTCTGCAGAACAGGATAGTCTTTTGGATGTTATCTTATTGACTATTCTGCGAAAAATACTGTTTATAACAGGCGAATATCCATTTCCGTTATGACTATGAGATATTACTTTAAAGTCGTATTTTTTACAGAAGGGATAAACATAAAGAATTTCCGCTGTCGAACCCGATTGGAAATGGACGTAATCATATTTGTGACCATTTTCTACGTAAAATTTCTTCAAGTCTCTGATGCAGCCCAATGGATCTTCTTTATATTTCTTTACGAAGAAAATATGCTTCTCACCATCGTCATAATATTTGTTTATCTCATCTTCAAATACGCAGTGATCTGTACCATGAACGAGATAATCGTATTTATATTTGGCTTTATCAGAATGTGTTGTCGTATTATAAATAAATGTCTCTACGCCACCCATTCTCTCTGTCAATCCAATAATGAGTATGTGTTTTGGCTGCTTTTCCATAATTACTCGCTTTCAACTCTCTTCAATTTTTGATACATCTTTTGATATGGAAGATTGATCTTAAATAGCTTTTTCATAAAGCCAATCTTCCATCTACAAGATAAAAAGTCACGTTTTAGTTGGTTCACATGACCAAGATAAAACATTAAACTCTTTGGCGCTGCGAGTTTTGCCGTAATACCTTCATCATAAAACTCAATTTCGCTAAACAACTCTAAATCATGCTTATCTGGATTTACTCCACTTTCATAAATTCCGTAAAATAAATCATCAACGGAGTAATCAAAACGCTCCAAATTCTTGTCTGCAGCCGCTGCCTTTACAAAATCCATTGCACCCTGTTGCAATGACTTGATCTTTAAGAAATCCTGTGTAGGTTTTCCTTCCCGATAGTATTCATATGGATAACGCTCAGCTTTAACGCCTTCGTCCACCTGAATATATCGCTTCACAGATCCGTCCTGTTCAAGGAACAAGGTTTCAAAAAGTCCAACATAAGAGCTTCTTGTATCTACAGCAGACGGATCATGTTTGAAATCGAACAGATATCCATTTAAATCAAGCGGATTATCCACCGAATCATTCTTTGTATAGTAATCAGCAACTGCTAAATAAAAGCCTGAGATCTCGTAGGCAATTCCCAGTTGATTCAAAGTCTGTTGCAGATAACGTTGCATACTACCAGCATATCCAATATCAATTATTCCAAATTTTCCGGATATCCCATTGGTTTTTAAGTATTCATTCAAGGCATCGTATTCTATCTTGGAGTTACTTACAATCTCTTTCTCTAATGATAGAATAAGGTATTTCAGTTTCTCATCATCTCGGATAGTGCTTCTGTCGTAGACAGTATCTTTAGTAATTCCCAAATCTGATAATTGCTCTTTATAGTTATCAATTTCCAATCCTAACCCATCAAATATAGATCTTATAGATATGAGCTTCGCATTTACAACCATGTCAAGCACTTTATCGTAATGGAAGTCCATCCATAGGTTTGGTCCTCTTAGGCTACGACGTGACACCTCTAAATAATGAGTATGAATTGTCGGATCAGCAAAACAGATGTCATAGGCTTGCTTCATGATCCAACCATCTCTAGCAAAGAAGAATAATTCGCTTATTCCTTTTTCTACCGTTTTCTGATGAATCCACCTAGAATAACCCCAGAGCAGTTTTCCAAATTGTGCATACCCAAATTCGTAATAGGCATCCTGATCACCCGTGTAGGTGTTTTTTATCAATGAATTAAGATAATTATTCTGTAACCCTTCCAACTTTTCCCTGAACTGTATTTCTTTTGTTCTTCTTGGAATCTGAATAGCAGCAATTCCGATATTCCTTGGAACTTTATAATCGCTTTGAGGATGATCACCAATATGAATGAGTTCTTCTGGGCGAATATTCTGTTCTTTAAGAATCTCCTTAAATAGGGATCCTGTTTTCTTTGTTTTCTGTTCCTCACTTGAAAGGTAAAGCTTCTCGTATTTATCAACGCAAACCTGCTTTAAAAGATTTTTTATTGACGCTATTGGCCAATACATGTCTGTCGTGATGAAGATTTTCTTTCCATCAGCAACACATCTGCGATAAACTTCAAGCATTGGAATATTTGGCACTATTGTATCCAGTTCAATTTCCAACTCTTTTTTAGCATAACCGCTGTTTTTCTCAGGATAATGATCGTAAATTTCTTGTAGAGTTACTTCCTCATGAGCAGAATTTTCTCTCGCTTTACGCTCAGCCTCTATCCTCTTATATACAAAATTATCTCCAACAGACAATTCCATGATTTTGAAAATGTCCACTGGAGTATTTACTTTTCTCTTTATTAGCGTATCGAAAATATCAAAGGAAACATATTTATAGGGTACAAGCCTGTCATATATTTCATTTACATCTATTTTCCCCGGTGGATTCTTTAATTCCCTAAGTTTCTCCTTAATGGGTATCACAGCATTTCCTCTACAATCTTCTCAAGTTCCTCATTGAACTTGGTATTATTGCTTTCCTGCTTTCCCGGCATTGCTTTGAAGAGATATTCATATCCCATGATAGCTTCGCCAAGTTTTAAAATGTTCTCTACCACGAAGATAGAACCGTACCGTTCTGCAACTGCATTGCAGAACTTCACTTGATGATCATTTACATGCTCATCAAACTTCGCTTGTCTTGGCACCACAATCGGAGTTTTTCCAACCTGAAGTGGCATGATAAAGCTGGATGGGCCACCGTGGGTGACGACGATTCTTGCTTTATTTACATTTTCAAGCATCTTCGGGTATGGAATCCACTGACTCCATTCACAATACTCTGGTTCATATGTAGAATAGCCGGTTTGAATCAGAACTTTTTCCTCAATTACACCGTCTCTTTTTAATTCATCTATCTTTTGCACCAAACGATTAAATTGCTGCTCGTGCGTCCCTACTGTAACGAATATCATCTACCTTATGCTCCTTAGAAAATGCTGCCCAAGTTAATCGCCTTGGGATATACACGACGCATCTCCTCCCATTCGACTATAAACTTATCGGTGATTGGGTATACCAACTTTCCAGTTACAGTAGAAGCATCAATGCGGTCAAAGACTTCTATATAAATTGTTTTTGCTCCGTAGAGTTTTCCTAAATAAAAGAATGGTACGGCTACTGCTGCACCTGACGAGATAATCAGATCCGGTCTTTCCTTTCTAAGAACTTTCCAAGCAACAATCGTATTTTTAATTAGATTTTTTATATTTCGATTGGTTGGGTAATGGCAAGAATACATCTTCTCACCTTCAAGAAGGGACTGCGCATCAGCTTTGTCAAAGGTTACCCAGAAACGTTCCTTATTCTGCCAAAACGGTTTTAACATATATAAATGTGTCAAGTGTCCTCCACTGGACCCTACTAAACAAACTTTCATCTTATTACTGCTCCTCTTTTACATCTGCCTACTCGGCTTTATATCTATCTTCACAAAGCAATTAAACTCCTGTTTTGAAACTTTTTCATTCTTGGCCACGACAAACAGCGGGTGGAAATATCCGTCCACTGCGGCATAACTCTTTCCTTCTTTGGCGGCCTGAAAGCCTGCGATTTTCCTTGTATTTACGCTATTTTCACAGACTTTTTGTTCACCTTTCCGGATAAGAATATATGAACTCATCACCTATCCATCTCCTGACTAGATGTTTGTGTTCCTATTATGCCACATACATATTGAAATCTTCCTTTATCGCACCTTCCTGAAGCAATTTAGCAAAAATCTCTGCTGATTTTTTTGTATCATCATCACCAAAATTTTTCACGGATACTCTTGGTCTGACCCTCAGGAATTGTGGACTTGATAACCATTATGGCATCTGGGTTATACTTCATAATCGATTTAATCACTGCCTCTACTACAGATGTATCAAAGTACTGATTTGTAGCATCGTAGTTTGTAGGAGCAGTGATTATTACAAAATCAACATTACTATAAAAACCTCCTTTGCATCCAAAGTTGCTATCAGATTCAGTTCTTTCTTATTTAAATTTTTCTATATATTCGTCTTGAATTGGAGATATACGATTGTTTATCATCGCCATATTTCCAGAATAATATCAACAGCGGTTACTTTATGGTGTTGGGAAAGTAATGTAGCAATCGATAATCCTACATATCCCATTCCGGCTACGGCCATTTTGTAATCTTTTATTATAATGTCTATTCCTCATCTCTTTAAAAAGTGCTATATAAAATCAATTTGAGAGGGCTTTGCGTTTGTTTTATGCCAGTTAAAAGTTTTACGACTATTAAACTGACTATGTCAAACAGGTTACCGGTTAAATTTTACTCATTGATGATTTCCTCAATCTTTTTATACATTAAAAAACTTATATAATTGCTGTTATTGTTTGTTAAACTTCTTGTATATTTACATTAATCCTTTTAATAATAATTAAGAACAAATTTTAACTACAACAAAACAGTACAACATCATAATACAAAAAAACTATCCCCATATATTTGTTAATATAATAAAATACCATTCGATTTAATTTGTCCCCCATCTCCATACTTGTATTAAATAGTTTTAATTTTCATGTATCCTACTAAGTAAAATTTGGCTAAGTACTTTTTCGTTTTAGCTGCTATTCTATATATAAATAAACATAGTTTAATTTAAAATTACAAAAGAGAGTTTAAAACATATTCATGATAAACGTAAATTCTCTCCTATACAAAATAATTGTTATTATTTACAGTTCACATCCTAACCCCCATTACTTTTATCTATCTAACCCCTACATCGCCCCACTCTTCCCAAACACCACCCCCACAGTCCTCATCACAATCTTCACATCCAACCCCAAACTCCACTTTGTGATATACTCCTTATCCAACCTCACAACCTCTTCAAAGTCCGTAATATCACTTCTCCCGCTCACCTGCCACATTCCGGTTATTCCGGGCTTTATGGCCAGCCTTACGCGGTGGTGCAGTTCATACTTGTCCCATTCGTCGATGGTCGGCGGCCTCGTACCTACCAGGCTCATATCGCCTTTCAGTACATTCCAGAACTGAGGGAACTCATCGATCGAATACTTTCTGATAAATCCTCCAATCCCTTTGTCACCACCAATAATTCTGGGATCGTGGTCCAGCTTGAACATCATTCCATCTTTCACACGATTCTGTGCCATCAGTTCTTTCTTACGTTTCTCCGCGTCCATATACATGCTGCGGAATTTGTAAAGCTTAAATCTCTTACCGTTTTTACCTACCCTGACTTGTGAAAAAAAGATAGGTCCCGGTGATTTTATGTAAATGCATGGTGCCACAATCAAATACAAAATTCCAGTGATAATACATCCGATCAGGCCGCCGACAATATCCATAGCCCGTTTATAAAATGCCTGTTTCCATGAAGCCATATTAATACTGCTCGTTAAAACGGTATAGCTTCCTAACCGCTCTACCCGCTGTACTTCGCCTTCCAGCTTCGCCATCTCGATCAGTTTCAAGTGAACCGTGATCCCCATCTCGATGAAATGATTAATCAGGTCTCTTGGCAATGGAATTTCTTTTGGCAGATTAAGAAATACCTCATCTACCCATTCTCTGCAGACATACTCTTCAACATTGTCCATAGTTGCTACTACCGGTACATCATTGATCGTCTCACCAACCCGTTCTGCATCAAGAAGACTGATTCCTATAATCTGAAAACCTTCATAATTATTATTACGAATGTTATCAATCACTATATCCATCATATCTTCTGATGTTATAATTAATAACGATCGATTTCCTTTTCCTACAACACCCTTAGTTTTTAAATATTTTTTCCAAAGAATCCTGGCTATGTAGCTGATGACCATATAAATAATGCCGGTCAGGACCAGCGTAATTCTGGAATATCCTTCACCGGTTTGCGTTGCAAACAAATAAAATACCGCAATTAGAATTATTTGGCATACGTGCTTAAATGTAGCTGTAAACTCCTTATAATATCCCCTCTTCAAAACATTTTTGAAGCTCTCGCCAAAGAAAGTGACGCAGACTTGAATTAAGAAGAGTACAAAGGCCATATTTCGATACAATTTATTCTCATATGCCAAATGAACCCCATGACGAATAAAATAAGCGCTTATAAATGCCACTTGCAGACAAACTAAATCCAGAATCATGAAATCCCAGTGTTTCAGCCAGCCGAGGTTAGCCTTTTTATACATTTTTCATCCTCACCCTTTTTTAGTGCCGTATGATCATTTCCCGACAGCATGTCGATTTTTGGCACTTCATCATCTGTTCGCGTTAGAAACAGGTGCATAATATACGTTTAAAACTTACTATTATTATACCCTCAAAACAGGTGTTGTCAACCTTAATGAACCATATAATAATTTTATGTACGGTAATTTCTGGAAAGTGAGGCTTATGAATTGGCGGGATATAATCGAATTGCAGCAGGGGAACGAATCAGAAACAGACGGATGATTATGGGATTGACACAGGAGGAGCTTGCGGAAAAAATCGGTCGTGCTTATAAATACTGCCAGGATATTGAACGCGGGACCTGCGGTATGTCCATTGACACAATGCTTAGCATTGCATCCTGTCTCAATATTTCGCTGGACTACTTAATCTACGGAAATAATGAGGATACCAGCGAATTCACAGACCTGGATGTAGAACAGCAGGCAGTCATCGAAATTCTGGGAAATTGCAGCATCAAGAAAAAAAGATACGCATTGGATCTGTTAAAATTATTTATGAAGGCTTGTGATGAACGCTAAAGAAGCGAAATTATTGTTCCATGCCTTTCGCATTACGATTATTTAAAACTTTCAGGCGTTTGCTGCACCATTTTTTTGACACTTATCCAAATATTATTTAACTTTAGAGACTCAGTTCTTATAATACCAATTATATAGAAGAAACTAATTAAAAATACAGCCTACTGGTTTCCTCCCTTACCTCTTATCTGTTTATCAGGCAAGGGTATTCCACCAGTATGCTGTATTTCATAATTTAAGTTCTTAAATTCTATTTTCTAACTTGCTTTTCTCTTGTATTCTCTGAAAATTCAAAATATTTTTCTTTGTTCGATCTTTAGGCCTATTTCAGAATTTATTACGCAAGGTTTTTCTTGCCAAACATAATCTGTCTGTATTTATAAAGAACTCCCATTAAAAGATTTCCCAGAACACCGATCGCCAGAATCTCACCAATACCTACAGTTACCATTGCATACAAAATCATATCTTCCGAGCCATACGCAAAACGTAACACCCATGGAATAACAATTGTGTTTGCCAGGATCGGCGGAAGGCAGACTGCCCACTTGTTTTTGCGGAGCATCCAGGAACCCAATGCCCCTACCAGCGTAGCCAGACTCCCAAAAATGATATCCAATGCTGAGGCGCCACACAATAAATTGGACAACAGGCATCCGATAAACAGCCCCGGGACTGCGGCCGGTGTAAAAAATGGCAGGATACAGAGCGCTTCCGAAATTCGGAATTGGATAGGACCGAAACTGATCGGTGCAAATACCATCGTAAGTGCGGTGTAGATGGCAGCAATCGCCGCCGCATAAACCATAAAATAGGTTCTGCTTGAAGATTTTTGTAACATATTCATTTCTCCTTTAGTTTTGTTTTAGGTGTGGAAGGTCTCGAACACACCATATATTTGCCGTTTCTGCCTGTTTTCAGGGGAAAATCAGCTTTCCTACTATAGCACAAAAACAGGGTAAAAGCAAGCCGTTCCAAATGAGGTTGCTGTTTCTTTATACATTAATACTATACTACATATTTTGCTGCCATTGTAAAGGCCATCTTATCACTCAATAGCTGCTGCTTTTAAAATTCAGTCTTTAATAAGTCTGTTTTGTCAACTAATCGTTTACTTTATACAAATTGTTTACTTTACGCGAATTATTTACTTTACACGAATTGCTTACTTTACACGAATTGTTTACTTTACACGAACTGTTTACTTTACACAAATTGTTTACGTTCCCCCTATTCCTAAACAATTGCTCTCTCGTTCACCACCGCGTTTTCAGTCGCTCTAGTCGTCCAGCATCCCCAACAAATTAATCAGATAATTCCGCTCAACGACTCAACAAACGGGCTGGCTTTCCCCAGCCCGCATCACCAGATCTTCACCCTCTTTTCCGGCGCCACATACATGCCGTCGCCTTCTTTTAAATCCGGGTAGACCTTATAGAAAGCCTCTGTGGAACTTAAGACCGCATTTACTCTCACTTTTGCCGGAGAATGAACGTCCGTATTAAGCCTGTGGATCATGCTTTCCTCTGTATATTTCGACGCCCAGATGCGGGCATACTGCGTGAAAAGAGAATTCAGGGCTTCCGTATCATCTCCGGCAATCGAGGTGACACAGGCAAGGGCGCCTAAATCGGCAATATTCTCGTTTAACGTCTGGCGGCCATTTACATAACGCCCTTTCACAGCCTCCTGGCCGTCATAGTACTTTGCTACCTTAAGAGTCAGGTCCTGGAATTTCTTTAAATCGTCCTCTGTCCACCACATATTATAATTTCCATTCTCATCATAGCGGGCGCCGGAGGAATCAAATGCATGGCTGATCTCATGGGCAATCACCATCCCAATCCCGCCTAAATTTGAAGCATCGTCTGCATTTGGATCATAGAACGGAGGCTGCAGAATCGCGGCAGGAAAGACAATTTCGTTATTCAGAGGATTGTAATATGCGTTGACGGTCTGAGGTGTCATTCCCCATTGGGTCCGGTCAACCGGTTTCTTTATTTCTTCTTTTTCGTAGGATCTGAGCGATCGGTATACATTTACCATATTGTCAACCAGACTGCCCTGCCCTTCCGGAAGAATGACTGCGTTTTCATAGTAGTCCGGCCAGTGATCCGGATAACCAATTTTGAGGGTCATATGCTCCAGTTTTCGAATTGCTTTTTCTTTTGTCGCTTCTCCCATCCAATCCAATCCGTTTATACGATCTTCATAGGCGGCCAGAATCTGATGGACCAGCGTTTCGACATTCTTCTTATCTTCCTCCGAAAAATGCTTTTCTACATACAGCCTGCCGAACTCAAATCCAAATGTATTCTGAACAAGCTCTCCTGCCAGCTTTTTATCTGTTTTCTTTCCCTGAATTCCCTTTTGAGCATTACTCCATGCTATGGTGCTGTCCCGTATTTCCGGTGTCAGGCAAGGGCTGAAATCTTTAATCAGGCAGAAAACGGAGTAATTCTTTAACAGCGGCAGATGGCCTTCTGTCAGATAACTGTTCACCTTTTTGGCCTGTCCCGGATCATTTACCACCCAGGAATTAAAACCGGCCGCCCCGGCCGCTTTTAAATATGCTTTTATATCAATATTGGAGTATAGGGCGCTGAGCTCCTTCAGCGATTTTGGATTATACGTTTTTTCAGGGTCATTCTGGTCAGACAGCGGAAGCGTTGCAGACGCTAAATCAGTCTGAAACTTATAAATGGATGAAGCAGCTCTTTCCGCCTCTTTTTCGCTGATTCCTGTGGATTCCATTATATTTTTTATATATTTCCTGTATGCTTCCAATATAACCGACTGTGTACCATCTTCCAGCGTCTCTTTTCCCGGCCCTAAGTCGGCGCTCCCCAGATAGCATCCATAATTCCCGGAATCTTTCATATCCTCATAATAAGTCGGAGCAATGAGACTGGAGAATCCCAGTTCATTGTTTATAGTCCCGATTGCTTCTATATACTCCTGAATATCAGCCGCATTGCGGATGCTGTCAAGGTAAGGCTGCAGCGCACCGAATCCGGCATTTCTTCTCCCTTCCATATCAATTGCCGTCAGATATAGACTGGCTATTTTTTGTTCCGGCGATCCTTCGGCAAACTGCTCTCTCTGATTGATAATATCATTAAGCAGATCACTTAAATTATCATAAGATTTCTGTCCCAATTCGTAAAAATAACTCCAGTTTCCAGAATCCGCAGGGATCTGCTTTTCTGCAAGGATTTTTTGGTTTACATAATTGTAATAATCATCTTCCGCCCTTACATTGCCCGCTTCCGCCTTTCCAGCGGTTCTGACCGCGTCTTCTGAATCCTGCGAACCTCCTGTCCCCTGTGGGTCTCCTGAATCCTGCGCCCCCACTTCCCGGTTCATGGCATTTTCCTCCGCCATAGCCAGGGAGGAGGATTCCCGGTTCTGTAGATCATCGGCTCCTTGTCTTTGATTTCTGCAGCCGGTTAGTATCACCGAGATTACACATAACATTGTAAGACAACCAAGTATTCTTTTCTTCATTTTCGTTCCTCTTTTTCTGTTTCGCTTTTACTTTTCTTACGCACCTGCTATTACTATGGCTTTTTTTCATCTTTTTCATGCCATATTTCACCAAACTTACGCCGATTCCCCGTTGAATGCCTCTTCCGTATAAGCTATAATAAAGCCATCATGATTTTCCTGGCCCAGCCAGCAGGGGAATCTATATCGAAAGAGAGGGAAAGCAATTGAACGAAAACAGCGCTTATGTTCTTCCCAAAGATAAAAGAGTCAAAGAAATCTCAGAAAAACCTATTGAAAATGTATCCGATTATATTTCCAAGATAAAAGAATACATGGAATCCCGCAAAGGTGAAAATTACAGTTACGTTTACCGGGGCGAGCCCCAGATTTATACCACCTCCTGCCGCGCCAACATTTTCCGGAGGGGCGTCATGGATGGCAATCCTTTCTTTGAGAAGAGTCTCTTTGACGCCATGAGACAGAACAGGCTGACGGGCGAGAAGCGGTATCTGGACAACGCCATCGACGCCCAGCACGGAGAATTTCCCAGCCGGCTTCTGGATGTGTCCTATAACTGCCTGACAGCTCTGTATTTTGCGGTCACGCCGTACTACCGCAAGGATGTTGATTCGCTGGATCACGAGGATGGGATGGTGTTCGTATTTTTCATCGATGAGATCTTCAGTCCCAGCGCGGAGAATACCAATGCCAATTACGACGCCATCATTAACCGGGACAGGCAGTGGCACCGGGATAAGATTATTTTTGAGAAGAACCATAAATTTATTGACCACACAAAACTGAATAACCGGATCGTGGCACAGCAGGGCGCCTTCATTCTGTTCCAGGGCAACGATGCTGCGGACTTACCCGCGTGGATGACGTATGGCATCCGGATTCCGAAGGAGGCCAAACCGCTGATCCGAAAAGAATTGAAGGAATTTTTCGGCATTCATACCGGGAGTATCTATCCGGAGATTGTGAATCTGGTAGATGAGATCAGCAATAAGAGCCGGAAACTGAACACGGAGAAGTTCTGCTGCGGCAACGAACTTAAGTATGCCGTCAGAATGCTGGAGAAGGAGCTGGATTACTATTTTGACTACATCCTGGATAACCGGAAGGATTTGGATACAGACGGGATTCTGGTCTACGTGGAAAATATGATTAACAGCTACCGGATCGGCCTGCTGGACTTTACCCAGAACCTGGAAGAGGCCATACAGAAGAACTACCTGACAGAAGAAGAACTGCATACTATCGTAAACCGTTACAACCAGTTAATTCTGGAATTTTCCAAAGAGCTAAATCAGCATGGCATTCATAAATTCTCAGGCAGCCAGCTGCTAATCAGTATGGAAAGGACAAAAGACAATGAGCGAAAATCGGATGAGAGCCAGGAGAATCGAAAACTATAAAGAGTACATCAGAAATATTTTGAGCAACCGGGATATCGACTGCGACGAGACCTGGTGGGACAGCGAAGAGGCTCAAAAGGCGCTGAATCTCCTGGTCCGGGCAGAAAAATGGGAAATCTGCAGTTCTGTACAGATGGGCATTGACAGCAGTGAGAATTTTCTGTTTCTGAAATTTACAGAGGACAGCGGCAGCCTGTTGGCGGCTCTGGAGGAGGAAGCCTGCCGCCTGGCAGACATGCCGGAATCAGCGGAAAAGAATATCTATGTCATCTGCATTGTAGACAACATGAAAAGCCGGGTTTTCCTCGAAAGACTTTTTCTTTCGGCGGAAGGTAAGGCCATGAAGAAAAATATCCGGAAAGAGATGAAAGCCTGGAAAGGTACAGTAAATTTTCTCTATATTCTCGACAACAGCTACAATGAGCAGGACATCAAGCTGACCAATGTAAACCGGTTTGAATTTATCCAGATGCCTCCTATGAAATGCCATATCAACTGGGAAAATAAGGACGAGGCAGAAGGTTCTAACCGGGGATATGTGACTTCTGTCCACCTGCACCAGCTGATTGATATCTATAACAGAATCGGCGACAAGCTGTTTAAGCGCAACGTCCGGTACGGTTTAAATGAACAGCTGGGCGTTGACCGCGCGATCAAAGATACGTTAAGAAACAATCCCGGCGAGTTCTGGTTTAAGAATAACGGTATTACCATTCTGGTAGAACGGCCCGATTTTAGACTGGATCGTGTGGAGGAGGTGCTTCTGGAACACATATCTGAATACGGCGACCTTCATTTCTCTGTTATCAACGGCGCCCAGACCATCACCGCATCCGCCCAGTGCCTTTATGAGATGGAATATGATTTAAAGGAATGCATAAATAAAGGGGATGCAGAGGAAGCGGCAAAGCTGGAGGAAAAGATCAGGCAGTCGAAGAACGCCAAGGTACTGCTGCGCATCATACATATTCCACACTCCGCGCAGGCCGCCGAGTCCGAGGCGGATTCGACCCGGGAGGTAAATGAGATCAGCGTGGCCCTAAACCGGCAGAAGCCCATTAAGGCGGAGGATATCGCCTTCGCATCACCATTTGTGGTGAAGCTGGCCGCATTTCTGGAGCGGGAGCAGATGAACGGCAAAAGGTATTTCAGGCTGGTGAAGCGCGGGGAAGGAAATATCGCCAGGCGCACCGTCGACCTCGTCGATTTTGCGAGAGCCCGGAAGGCCTGCGCAGGGTACCCGGGGGACGCCCGCAGCAAGGGCACCAATGTTCTGCTGAGTTCCCGAAATGACACCGGCGGAGAATACAGTTTTCAGGATAAAACGATATTCGTACCCGAATGGCTGGAGGCAGAGGATGAACAGGAAGCGGAGATTTTTGAGAAGTACTATGGCGCGGTGTATTTTGCAGTCAGAGTGGCCGATTTTTATGGAAAAAATGTAAAGAAAATCATCACGGACAATCCGGCAGCGGCAGCTGTACTGCAAAACGGGAAATGGTATTTTACCACATATATGGTCCAGCTCTTTAATGGATACCGCAGCGATTACTCCCAGTTCACAGACTGTTTTGAACTGATTCGGGACAAATTAAAAGACATGATGGAACTCTTCGCCGAACTGTGCGGCGCTGCGGCACAGCTGTCAGGAAACTATCCGGTTCTGGATTCCAATACGTTTAAAAAGGATGAGCTATACTTACTGACCAGGAACGTGGCAGACGTTAGCAGGTTTGCACAGATCGTAAACAATAGCCTGGAGGATGACGAGAAGATCGACCTCGTAAGCTACCGTGAAGCTGCTGCCGGAGACCGGCGGCCATCCGCGGAGCCAGACACACAGGCGCAGAAAGCGCCGGGCGGCGGCAAGGCCAAATTTATCAAATTAAACAACGGGCCGGCCGAACGGGTCAACAGCACCGCCCATGCCATGGTGAAGACGGTACAGTACGTCCTTGACAACTATCCCGGCCATGAGAAGGAGATCCTGACGAACGGCACAGACTGGTTCACGGATGACCGCGCCAGAGCGGAAGAGGGCTACGGTTATCTGAGAAGGTCAGTTGAAGTGACGGGAAGCGACGGAAAGACCTACTGGGTGGGGACCCACTCGAACAGTGTCGTAAAGTATAATCAAATCGACCTGATTTGCAGCCTTCTTCACGTGAAAAAACACAGTATCAGCTGGATCGCCATTGATGGGAAGACGCCGTTGTTTTCATGGTAATGTACATAGGTTAAGACCAATTAAAAGGATGCCCTGGAAGTCAAATTCATTTCTTCCGGGCATCCTCTTTGTTTTACTTATTCTTTGTTTTACTTATTCTTTGTTTTACCTATTCCTGCTGCTTCCCCATCATTCCTGCCGGAACTCCACCGGCACCTGATCCATGGTCTTCCAGGTGGCAAGCGCCTCTTCCGTACTCATTCCTTTGGCAATCGCCTCCTTGCGGACCGCGTTGACCGCCTGGATTTCCTTCATGCGCTCTCCGGTCAGTGTGTAGCCCTTCATGGCCCACAGGGTCAGCGCCCAGGCAATCATCGGAATCACGCAGAACAGCACGAGGACGATCCCCTTCATGCCTTCCATGTAAGGCGTATCACCGCCGGGCAGCGTAGACAGTCCAATGGCTGCGATAGCAATTCCCACCACCGTAGAGCTTAAAGAGGACACCAGCTTATCCACCAGAGAGAACAGTGTACCCATTACGCCGGGGATATACTTACCTGAGCGGTAGGTCTCATAGTCCGAACAATCTGCAACCATGGGGATCGGCATATCCGCTGTCGCATAGTAGGCTCCATATCCGATTCCAAACAGCAGGACAAACAGGACCGTATAAATATTTAAACTGCTGAGAGACAGATTCACTCCCGCCACGCCCGGTTTCCAGAACATGAGCAGCGCAAAGACTCCCACATACATTACCAGCGCAAGCCCCACGTAACGCGTGAGGGACGCCTTCTGCCCGTGCTTCTGGGAGGTGCGCACCGTCAGTACAAAGAACGGCGCGGAGAAAACGTAGCCCGCTATCATCATCGGCAGATACAGCCCGTTATAATTGCCCATCATGGAACCATAGAGCATACAGAGCACTGTACCATTGGTGGCAATGGCCAGCGCCAGCTTGCAGCCGGCCCCTGCAACCATCAGCCTCCGGAGCGGTTTGTTCTCTTTCATGATAGCCACATACTCAGAGATCCTGATCTTCTGCTTCTCCTCACTTCCCAGTCCAAAATACTTCGGCTGGTCTTTCTCCCAGATGCCGATTACTGCAAGCACCGTCAATAAGGCAGAGATAATAACCGAGATCGGAATCATCATGTCGAAAAATGCGGCCGTGGTATAGTCTCCGAACTTCGCCCGGAAAATGGGTGCCAGAAACTGAATCGCTCCCATTCCCAACATACTGGCCACCATGTTGAAAATCGTAAACATGGGCCGCTGCTTCGGGTCATTGGTCAGCACTGTCTGTCCGGAACGGGTGCAGGAGGTCTGAAACGTATATCCGATTACATAGAGCGCATAGATCACCACATAGGACGTATAGCGCAGCCACATCATCGTATCGGGGATGAGCCTGGTGCCAAAATACAGCAGAAACGCACTGACCGCCATAATTACATTTCCCAGTACCATATAAGGCCTGAATTTGCCGAAGCGTCCATTGGTCTTATCGATCAGAGCGCCGATGATCGGGTCCGTCACCGCGTCAAACAGACGCATAACTGTTACCATGGTCGTGGCAAACATCAGCGCCAGTCCCAGCACCCCATTGCCGTAATAGGCAATGTAGGTGATGGTCAGAATATAGTAAACATTGGTTGCACCGTTATTAAATGGAAACAGGACGAGCTGGTAAGGCTTTGCCCGGTTCATGCCGGCCGCCGTTGTTGATTCGTTGCTCATAAATGGTACCTCCTGCTTTCTTATTTAACACTCTTTAAGAATGAACCGATAATCAGCAGCACGATGGAGATCACAAAGCAGGCAATGGAAACCACGCTGGCATAGAATACGTTCCAGCCGGGCGTATTGCCGGAATTCCAGGAAAATAATCCGGATATCAGCAGGACGCGGTTCAAGATGATCCCGCCGATGACTGCTGAAAAAAGAGCAACGGCAGCCACACCGGACAGTGTCCCGACAAAATCGTAATTTCCCCACCGGTTAGCGGCGTAAACAGCAATCAAGATCAGAAGTATCCCGGCGATTGCCCCCAGTACAAACAGTGGGAAAGAATTGAGCGCATAAGCTTCGTTCATGGTACTGCTGACCACCATGGCGATGAACGCCGCGATGCCAGCTGCTGCGGACAGGATATTGAAATAGAAAGCCGGACCCTGTTTTTTAATAAAAGCTGTCATTTTATGATACCTCTCTTTCTTTGCGTTTGGAGGACACGACGTACAGAGCTCCACTGGCCAGCAGCAGAATTCCAAATGCTGCTATAGCTGCCATATAGGCCATACGCCACCATGTCATGGTCTGCTCGATATGAGTCGTGCTGTTATAACGGTTCATCAGACTGCTCTGGCTGAACGCATATAAGATATTGTGACAGGAATCCTTTACGGCATTCTGCAGCCTCGCATCTCCGGAAAGCAGCTGGGCGCTGACCTTGCTGCCGTCAACCTGAGTGGCAAAGGTGGAACAGTTCTCCAGCGTCGTAGCCCCATAGAAGCCTGAAATACCGCGGGTATCGAAGCAGGTCGTACCGGATGCCAGTACCGCTCCGTAAATGTCGGTGTCGTCATAAATATCGGTGACGGCATATCCCTTGAAGCCCCACTCCTCTTTCAGAATCTCTGTCATCAGTTCGTAGCTGGCGGTGCATTCCACCGGTCCGATCTTGCTGAAGGAAACCATCAGGCCGCGCATACCGGCGTCCTCTTCCTCCGTGTCGTACTTGGTCGCCTCGAAAGCGATCTGATAAGCACGCAGCTCGACCTCACGGGCCCTCTGCTCCAGCATGTAAGGCGCCACGCCGCTTCGGTTTGTTTCCTGATCGTTGAATGCAAAATGCTTGGGTGCTGCAATCAGGCCGTAATCCAGTGCGCCGATGGCAAATTCCATAGCCGCGGAACCGGACAGAACCGGGTCTTCCGAATAGTATTCGCCGTTACGGCCATTATAAGCATGGCGGTGAGTATTTAAACCAGGTCCCCACAGAATCGGGATTCCTGTGAACAGCGCTTCCTCTCCAATAAAGGAGCCAACTTCTTTATATAAATCCTGGTTAAAGGAAGCAGCTACGAGTGGTGCGTTGGCAAATACCTCCGGATGCCAGTTTCCGTTGGGATCGCTGGCGGAGATGCTCCAGGGAGCCCCCGTGTCCTTTGAAGCGTTTAAGTTTACAGCCACACCATTTCCTGCGTTCTCGGTCATATACGTTTCCACTGTACCGATGGAGCTGACTCCGGGGATACTCGGACCGCCGAACGTAGCGAGATACTGCGCTTCCTCGAGCGTCATCTTATCAAGCAGCTCCTGCCATTTCACATCGTCAAAATCAGTGCCGTACATCTCATAGAACATCAGATTGCTGTCCTTCCCCCAGGTGATTCCGGAGGTGTCGTCGTCCGTCTGAATGGTATAATAATTTCCGTTAAGCAGGTTAATCAGTTCTTCATTGACCAGTGTCATACCGGTGTAGCTCTTCGGATATGTGCCGGCCCAGTCGGTACGGCTTAAATAAGTAACCTCTCCCGGCTGGAAATAGTTCCAGTCAGCGTAATCCAGCTGGTTTGAAATCTTCTCTCCGGTTTTCGAAACAGAGAAAGCGGTGCTGGAAATAAAATCTTCTGTAATCTTATGTTCGTAAGCCATAGCGCTGTTGCTCTCGCCTGACAGACTTTCCGGATCCGCTCCCTGGCGGGCCATCATATGATTCAGGGCATCATGTGCGCCGTTACCCATGGCAAAGTAATACGTTCCCGGATCCAGGATATAAGTACCAACGGTGCCGTCACCGTTATCATACGTGTTGTCGTAGCTGGCAATATACTGTAAATCAACCTCGACGGAGACCACCTGTGATTCGCCTGGCTTCAGGGTATCGGTCTTCCCGAAATTAAGCAGCTGAACCGCAGACTTCTCAACGCCTCCCTCTGTATAAGGAGCCTGTCCGTAAATCTGGACGATGGATTTTCCGGCCATGTCACCGGTATTTGTTACCTTTACATGAAATACGGCGGTTGCATCGCAGACGCCTGTTTCCGGATCTGTGGAGACGTTAAACTCCGGTTCTCCCTCGAATTCCTGGGTAAAATCGGTATAAGAAAGACCATATCCAAAGCCATAGGCTACCTCTTTGTCATAGTCCCACTCCGTGGAAGACGCATAAGCACCGACCGGAGAACCGGCGTTGCCGTTTCCAAATACCGAATCGTAATATCTGGTCTCATAGTAGCGGTAGCCAACATAGATGCCTTCGGCCTCGATCAGGTAGTTGCCTGTAGTGCCGCCGGTCTGTCCAGCGCCGCGGGTGAGCATTTCCGCCCCGTTTTCATACTGAAAATTACCCATGTTCTGCATGGCGGGAGCCGACATATTATAGGTTGCGTAGATATCAGGAAGTGCGCCGGAAGGGCTGGTGCGTCCGCAAAGGATATCTGACACCCCCAGCATACCGTAGCAGCCTGGGAATCCAATCCAGAGAATTGAATCTATTTCAGGGTCATTCTTTAAGTCACCGATTTCAACGGCATTGGCGGAGTTGAGCAGCACGATTACGTTGTCGCTGCATTTCTTCGCCATCTCGATGGTATCGCGTTCATTGGCTGTCAGCTGCAGCGGTTCCTCCGCTCCCAGACCGTCAACCACTCCGCCCGGCAGATAGTCCTTGGACTCCGCGCTTGGACGGCTGATGACTACAATCGCCGCATCGCCGTACTCGGCAAAGCTGGCCGCATAATCGGAATTGACTGCCTTGATCTCCGCTGTGGACGGCTCGCCCGGGTCGTACTCCGCGGAAGGAGTCTCATTTTCGGAGTGAAGATACGTTTCATTCAGTTTATCATATATCGCTGTCATTACCGGATTGACGGTAAAGCCTGCGCCCTCGAACTCAAATTCGTCTCCGCTCCAGGAGTCTAGCGTCGCGCCTCTCGTAACCTCGCCGGTGGCAAAGTTATTATTCAGCGTGTAGGCTATGGTATTCTTAAAATCAGTCTTATTCTGAGTAAGCGCCTGCTCCAGACTGATATAAGGTCCCTGGGCCTTGACACCGAAGCTGGAACCCAGCAGCGATACGTGAGAACGGATTCCAAATAACGTCACCTGGGAATTGCCGGACAGCGGAAGTCCCTGTCCATCTGCGTTGTTGTTCTTAAGCAGTACCGCGCCCTCCGCAGCCTGCTGGCGGTTCAAATCAATGGCTTTCTGAATCAGCGCGTGGGAATTGCCGGTTCCGTCTTCATTGAGAACCTCCGCCGATGGCTGAAACTTATCATATAAAGGGTCATCCTCTGTATTTTCGGAGACGAATTTCTCACTCAAAGTACCGAGAGCAGTATCGATCGTCGCCTTGTAGCTTTCAGCCACAACCCCAATAATAATTGTCAGTGAAAAAATAAATGTAAACAGAGTTGTCAAGCCGCGCCAAAGCGCTCTTTTTTTCATAAACATAACTTTTCCTTCCTTTTCAACTGTATATTTTATTACACCCAATTGGCGCTGGAGGACTTTTTCCTGACCAGCTTATATGCCGGGTTTGGAACCGCGACTTTATGAAAGACAGCGGTATCCCTGCATTCACCGGCTCTCACCTCCAGCGTTACCGTGCCGTTTAAGGGCACACGGAAGTTGAAAACACGGTCTCCTGTCTGTTCCTCCATCAGCTTTCCATCCGCGTACAGCGCAGCCTTTGGCTGATTGGTGTATACCTTCACAGTAGTGACAGATTCCTCCCGGTCCGCCCTTCGCCGTCCCGCAATGTGCACAAACGGTTCTTCACTCCAGTAAGCCTTATAGAGATAGAAGCTGTCCTTTTTGATTTTCCGGTCAAATGTGACCAGCCCCTTGTGGTTCATACCGGCCTCTCCGCCCTGGTCTCTGGCATCCGCCGCGAAATCAAACATGTTCCACACATGAGTCGCCCACAGATAGGGGTTGCGTTCAAAGCATTTTAACATGTACTCGTGGTAAATGGTCTGATACTCCTCCGAGTGATCCCCTCTGCGCGGCTTTCCGGAATGCAGGTTCGGCATGGCCTCGCAGCCGTATTCCGAATACCCCAGACAGCGCTTCGGATAACGGAAATGGAAAAACCGCATCCACCAATCATTCAGGAACAGCCCCGGAACGTACCATCCCAGATACAGATTCCACGATACCAGGTCGGTGATATGCGCAGACCGGTTAAAAGGCCCGCACATGGCGTAGCAGGCCAGCGTTGTCAGCCTGGTCGGATCCATCTCATGACAGAGCTCGTTGAGTTCCCGGTGATTATCCAGCATATCCTTCTTATTCTTTGTGGAGATGGTAATCTCGTTGGAGACTCCCCAGCAGACGATACAGGGATGGTTGTAATTCTGGACAATCAGTTCCTTCATCTGGCTTATGGTGTTCGCTCTTCCATTGGCCATATGTTCGGAAATATAAGGGATTTCCGCCCAGACCACCAGGCCGGACTCGTCGCACAGATCGTAGAAATACTGATCGTGCTGATAATGGGCGAGGCGGACCGTATTGGCCCCAATCTCACGGATGAGCTCCATGTCCTTTTGATGGTGCTCCTTCGTGATGGCATTGCCCAGTCCCTTCCAGTCCTGATGGCGGGATACGCCGCGCAGGGGATAGCTGCGGCCGTTTAAGAAAAATCCTTTTTCCGGGTCCACATGGAAGGTGCGGACGCCAAACCGGCAGCGGATCTCATCCACGGTTTTCCCGTGGTACTCCAGGCGCGCGACCGCCGTATAGAGATACGGGTCCTTCAAGCCATCCCATAAGTGCACGGAAGGGATGACCAGTGTGCAGTCCGCTCCGGTTCCGGAGGCGGCTGCCGCGCCGTCTGAATCCAGAAGAACGATGCGGATCTCACAATCATCGTCCGGCAGCGCTGCATCGGATTTATTTCCCCCTGCATCCATCTCGGTAAAGGTCTGGACTCTGACATATCCGTCCAGTTCTTTTACCTGCGGCGTAATACGGATTCCGTTCCCGCCGCGGTCAGCCAGAGCAAAATGTCTCCGGTTCACCACCACCAGATTCACGTCACGGTATATTCCCCCGTAGAATGTGAAATCCGCTTTCTGTGGGTACACACGGTCGTTGACGCCATTGTCCGCTTCCACAGCCAGCCGGTTTGTCTCCCGCAGCAGATCTGTCACATCCACACGGAATGTGGAATAGCCGCCGTCATGGGTGCACACCAGGGTATCGTTGAAGCATACCCTCGCACTGGCGTTCACTCCCCGGAATTCCAGATAGACCCGTTCCTCACCTTTCTGAAACTCCGGCATGTCCAGTTCCCGTTCATACCTGCATGAACCGCGCCAGTAATTATTACCGCCATCCTGCCCATCCACGTTGTTCCAGGTATGCGGCAGATTCACTGACACGGTCCTTCCATCCGGACCGGTAAACTGCCACCTGTCATTCAAATTCTTTGTTTTTCTCATGCCATTTCTCTTTTCTTTGTGCTAATCCTCCATACTATAACAATTTTTTTTTCGGAGTGTAAGCATTTTTGTATAAGTGGTCGATTTTAGAACCCAAGTGGTTTTCAGCAAAAAAAAATCAGGGCTGAGAGGAAATATACTACCTCCTCTCAGTCCTGTCCGCGGCTTTTTTGCCTGCGATCGGAATCAATATCTTCAACGAAAAGATATTTTCCTCCGTATCAATTTTCATGAAACCATTATATTTTTCTACCGTATAGCGGATACTCTTCAATCCGAATCCGTGATACCCGTTCCGGGCCTTTGTGCTGACGGGCAGATCGCCGTCAAACTCCAGCCGCCTGCCGAGCGGATTCATGATATTAATGATCAAAAACTGTTTGCGGACGTACACCAGCACGTCTATCATCCGCATCTCCTGATTCTCCAGCTGCTTTACGCTCTCAATCGCATTGTCAATGGCATTGCCAAACACGGTGTATAGGTCTACCGGATCAAAGATATCCATCTGGCGGCCATCCGCAATGCAGTTGATCTTGATGCTGCTGGCCGTGCAGAACAGGCTCTTCTCCGTCAAAACCGTATCCAGCACTTCATTGCCGGTCTTCACAATGGAGTCATAGATCTGCACGGAATCTTCCACCTCGCGCAGATATTTGTCCCGTTCCTCCGGACTGGTGATGGCGCGCATGGCGGCAATCTGATGCTTCAAGTCATGGCATTTGCGGTTAATCAGGGTTATGGTCTCCTGGGACAGCTCATACTGCTCCTTCTGCTGATGCCACAGCTGATTTAAGATGTCCAGCTCCTGTTTCATGGCACTTTTCTTGAACAGCGTGTTCTGAAGGTAGAGAATCAGGACGCAGTAGCACTGAATCAGCAGGATGTTCCATACCCGCACATCAGGATATGGAATGCCGCCCCCTGACCTCAAAAAGCCAAACAGGATTTCAAAAACAATCAGCAAAAACAGCGCCGAAGACAGCTGCCGAGGCCCCACCTGATAGACTCCGTTTTCCGGCATATATCTGACGATTGTGATGCCGGCCATCCCATAGATCACTGCGTAAATCACCACCATGTAGCCGATGGCCGACAGCTGGCCTCCGATCCCCATACTCCTCAGAACAATGAATGCGGACTCATGGGCAATCTGCTGGCTGATGATCGCCCACGCCGCGCAGTACACCGCCGCGCCTGGAGGCATGGCCGCGCAGATATAAATAAACAGGCAGCTCAGCAGAAAAACGCCCGACATGGATACCACCTCCGGAACGGTCACTGCCGAAAATGCCGTCTTCCACCAGACTGCAGCCACAGCCACAGCGCAGGTCCCCGCCGTCGCCAGGCCCAGTCTCATCCGGAAATTCGGGCGGTGTTTCAGCGGAATTATATAAAGCACGCATGCCGCCCAGAGCGATACAGCCAGTTCCGCATACGTCCATATCGTGATATTTATCTTTGTCATGTCCCCATCCCCATGTAATCCGTCAGCTCGGAAAGAAACGCCGTCTTATTCCTCCTGCTGATCTCCAGTTCATCTCCTGCTACGATGACTATATTTTTGCGTATCTCCGAAACGTACTGCAGATTCACCAGATACCAGTGGTTGCACCGCACAAAATGGCTCTCCTTCAGCGTCTCCTCCGCTCCCTGCAGCGTTCCTCTCACCACGAAAATACCGTCCTCCGTGTGGTAATGCAGCATACGGTTCTGCACCTCCACGTAGTGAATCCGGTCCACCTTGAGCCGTTTGATCCCATCCGGAAGATTTAAGAGGATTTCCTCCGGCTGACGTTTTTTCACCCTTGAGACGGCGCGGTCGAGACGCACGGAGAAAGTGTAATAGTTAATCGGCTTCAGCACGTAATCCAGCGCTCCCACATCGTAACCGTTAATCGCATACTGGGCCATATTGGTAATAAAAACCAGAACTACATCCTGATCTTTTTTTCGTATTTCCCGTGCCGTCTCCATTCCATTCATTTTTCCCATCTCTATGTCCAGCAGAATGATATCAAAGCGCGTGCTGTAATTCTCCAGCAGCGCACTTCCGTCGCAGAAGGTCTCTGTCTGAATCTCCCGTTTCTTCTCCGCACTATACTGCCTGATATATTCCTGAATCTGGTCAATATACACTTTTTCATCGTCCACTACAGCAATTTTCAGCATACCCCGTTACCTCCTGACACATACCCCGCCTCTGTTTTCATCCGTTCATTATAGCATGTCCGATTTATTTTGCATAGAAAAAATGGCGGTGCAGCCGGAATGGCCCGCAACAGTTCAGCCTTTATTTCTGGCAGCCGCTGCCAAATGGGGATTTAGGCAAAGTTAGTTTTTTGGCGGGAGGGACGCCGGCAGAGGAAGAAGCGGGAGAGGGGAGCAGCGCGGAACGGACGGCAGGGAGGTGGCAGGGGGACGCCTGGCGGACGAAACCTATCTCCCTACAGAATGAAAAACACAGCCTGAGAGAGAGGGGGAGTGGAGGCGGGGGTAGGGGAGGAACACGCGGGCGGATGCAGGGGCACTACTGCGACTTGATCGAGGTTCGGACGGACTTAGCCAAAAGGCTCGCCGGAACAGGGGGCGACGGAGGGCTTTCCGGGCCCGGAGTCGAGTGCACATGGAGGGGAGGACCTTCAGGGCATCCCTGGAATTTGCGCGGTACCCCTGTTCCGGTGGGGCTTTTGGCTTAGTCCGGCCCACCGAGAGCACTTGAGCTGTAGCGCCCCTGCATCCGCCCGCGTGTTCCTCCCCTACCCCCGCCTCCACTCCCCCTCTCTCTCAGGCGTATCCTTCATCCAGAAAATCCTTTTATAAAATAACCGGCTGAATCTGTTTTCCTTCCAGCGCTTCTTCCAGGGTTCTGACAATCTGATCCGTCCTGGCAATCATGGAATTGGGCTTTTTAATCGCGTTATCCTGGCCGAATGGCACGAAATAAATGTTTTTAATATTAAAAAGCTGGCCGATATTTTTAAAATTAATTCCCAAAGCGTCGTTGGTGGAAATCGAGATAACCAGGGGCTTGGAGTTTCTCAAATGGGCTTTTGCAGCCATGAGGACAGGGGTGTCGGTTATACCGTTGGCCAGCTTTGCCAGGGTGTTCCCTGTACACGGTAGAGTAATATATAATACTGCCCTCACATAACTTTCAGGCGATCCACTATAGATCGCCTGAAATTTTATTTATTTTAACTTTTTTAATTGTCTGCATTTCTCGCAATAAACTTTTCGAGAATCGTAAGGCATATCGGCATTACATAATAAGCACACATGTCTTTCTATTCCACCACATACGATATATTTTCGTTTAGCCGGTTGAATACTTGATGTTTTTTTCCTATGTATAGCATTCCCGCAATTTTCTACAATATTTTGTTGTAGTGCCGCTTCTTTTACATAGCATACACTTCCACAGCCACACGTGCACTTCCAAACCCTATCGGGAGCCAATCCATAACACCACTGCGTTGTCAAGTCACCAAACTTCATATTCTTAGATACTTTCACTATCTCTTTTGGTTGTTCTAACAACATAAAATCACCTCTTTTTTATTTAATTATACAACTTACATTTTTATGAATCAATGTCAATAAATTCCATTTAATTAGAACAAATAATTGCACTTTTAGTTAATGGAATTTAAAATAAAGTCGTATAAATAGTGATTTAAGTTATAAAGTTTTGCAGTCTAGTGATATATTGACTCTGGGACGTGGTCTATACTACGCCTATCCCAGTTGCCCTAATCTTCCACCAGTTGCAGGACAAGCTTTTTGG